>NZ_JBYTBO010000024.1:0-104700 GCF_058789255.1 Pseudomonas sp. FW215-R2 | reverse complement strand
GGTTCGGATCGTCTGCTGGAACGTCGCGTCGCTGAAGGTGGCTCGGATCGTCTGCAAGAACGTCGCGTTGCCGAAGGTGGCTCGGATCGTCTGATCGAACGCCGCGTTGCCTGAATGAAGGGCTTTACCGCAGCAATCCAGAAAAAACCCGGCTCCCGTCAGCCGGGTTTTTTTACGTCTTTTTTTGCCTCTTCAGTCCCTGGCCATGCAGCGCCGATAGCGCTCATCGACCCGTTTGGCGAACCACGCAGTGGTCAGTTTGCGGGTGATCTTAGGGCTCTGCAGAACGATCCCCGGCAGCACCGCCTGGGGCAATGACTTGCCTTCTGCCTTGTCCGCCAGTTCAAAGACCCGTTGATACAGCCTGGTCTCCTCGAATCCCAGCGTGTTGCCCTTCTCCAATTGGTCACGGATCTGTGGATTGCGCATACCCAATGACTTGCCGAGCCTGCGCACCGCCAGTTCGGTCGTGCCCGGCATGATCGAGTCATAGCGGATCAGGTCGCCATCCAGTGCCAGTGGAACGCCCGAGGCGCGACTGACTGCATTCTGAAACGCCGCGTTGCGACTGGCGTACCACCCGGCGTTGAAATCGGCGAAGCGGTACAGCGGCTCGCGATAACTCACCGGATACCCCAGCAAATGGGCGATGCCGAAATACATGCCGCCACGGCGCGTGAACACTTCGTGGCGAATCGTGCCGCTCACCGGATACGGATAACCCTTGGCATGCTGTTCGGCGAATTCGATGCTGACCTGCATGGGTCCCGCGGTGTGCACCGGGTTGAAGCCGCCAAACAGCGTTCGCCCCATCGGCACCATGCCGATGAAGTCATCAAAAATACCGCTCAGGTCTTTCTCGGTGCGTGCTGCGCTCAGGCGTTCGCTGTAAGTCTTGCCGTTGGGCGAGCGCACCTGCAACGCGCCGCTGACCAACAGGCTCGGGATATGGACCTTGGCCGCGCGCCGGTCGATCTCGTCGCGGGCAATCTTGCCCAGGCCGGGCACCGACGGATCGACCTGAAAGTTGGATTCCTGCTCGGCGACGGCCAGCACCGAACACAGGTTTTGCGTGGTAGGGCTGATGCCCTGCGCGGCGAACGCGGTGTAGATGTCCGTGGCCCAGCCCTGGCGGTCGGCGGTTTTCGCTGGCAGCAAACGCACAATCTGCGCCTTGACCTCGGCCGGCGAACGCGGGGCCGGTTCCTGCCCGCGTTGGCCTGCGCAACCGGCCAGCACCAACAATGCGGCGAGGCTGACGAATAATCGAGGGGTGTGCATAACGCTTCATCCAGTCCGTTGAGGCGGGTTAACCCTACGCTCAATCGCAGGGTGCAGGATAGGACTGCGGGCCGGCGGCGCTGTTCCATCGTCCCGTTTGGCAGGCCGACTGGCCGCCCTCGCCTGCTGATCCATACTTGCTGCTGCACACTCAGTGGCAAAGGGCACGCGAGGAGGACAGACCATGAACCGCAGTGACGTTCTGATCATCGGCGCGGGCCCCACCGGACTGGTACTGGCCCTGTGGCTGAGCAAACTGGGCGTGCGGGTGCGCATCATCGACAAGAGCTCCGTGCCGGGCACCACCTCACGGGCGCTGGCGGTGCAGGCGCGCACGCTGGAGTTGTACCGGCAACTGGATCTCGCCGAAGCCGTGGTGCGCAACGGGCACCGGGTGGCGGCGGCGAATTTCTGGGTCAAGGGCAACCCCGTGGCACAACTGCCGCTTAACCGCATCGGCGAAGGCCTGACGCCTTACGCCTTCCTGGAAATCTACCCGCAGGACGAACACGAGCGGTTGCTGATCGACCGCCTCGAAGACTACGACGTGTTCGTCGAGCGCAATACCACCCTCGAAAGCTTCACGGAAAACGGCGACGGCCTCACCGCACATTTGCGCCTGCCGGATGGCGAGCAAGAGATCTGCCAGGCCTGCTACCTGGCCGGTTGTGACGGCGCCCGTTCGGTCGTGCGCAAAACCCTCGACACCGGTTTCCCCGGTGGCACCTATCAGCAGATTTTCTACGTCGCCGACGTGCAGGCCAGCGGCCCGGCGCTCAACGGCGAGTTGCATCTGGATCTGGATGAGGCGGATTTTCTGGCGGTATTCCCGCTGGCCGGCGAAGGCCGTGCGCGGCTGATCGGCACGGTACGCGACGAGCGTGCGGATCGCGCCGAAACCCTGGAATTCTCGGATGTCAGCAGCCGCGCCATCGAGCATTTGAACGTGCACATCGAGGACGTCAACTGGTTCTCCACCTATCGCGTGCATCATCGGGTGGCGGATCACTTTCGCAAGGGCCGGGCCTTTCTGCTCGGCGACGCAGCGCACGTGCACAGCCCCGCCGGCGGCCAAGGCATGAACACCGGCATCGGCGATGCGATCAATCTGGCGTGGAAACTCGCGGCGGTACTCAGCGGTGGCGCCACGGCGAAGCTGCTCGACAGCTACGAAACCGAACGCATCGCCTTCGCCCGGCGACTGGTGTCGACCACTGACAAAGTCTTCAGTTTTGTGACTGCCGAAGGCCGGATGGCCGATCTGTTGCGCACACGACTGGCACCGTTCCTGATCCCGAAAATGGCGTCATTCGAAACCAGTCGCGAATTCCTGTTTCGCACCGTCTCGCAAATCACCGTCAATTATCGGGGCATGGCGTTGAGCGAGGGAGTGGCCGGGCATGTGCACGGCGGCGACCGCTTGCCGTGGGCCCATGATGGCGAGGGGGATAATTACGAACCGCTGCGCAATCCATGCTGGCAGGTGCATGTGTACGGCGACACCAGCGACGAGATGATCGCCTGGTGCAATGAACATCACTTGCCGCTGCACGTGTTCGACTGGCGCCCGGCGTTTGAATCGGCAGGACTGGGGCGCAACGGCTTTTACCTGTTGCGCCCGGACACTTATGTGGCGATTGCCGACAACAGCGCGGATCCGAAGGTGATCGAACGGTACTTTCGTGACCACGGGATCCGGCCGTTTTTCAGTTGCCCCTGACGGATCAGATCCCGGCCAGCGCCAGGTCCATCGCAAAGTAAGTGAAGATCAGGTCCGCACCTGCGCGTTTGATCGCACCGAGGCTTTCGCGCACCACACGATCTTCGTCGATGGCCCCGGCCTGGGCGCCGAACTTGATCATCGCGTACTCGCCGCTGACCTGATACGCCGACAGCGGCAGGTTCGAGGCTTCACGGATATCGCGAATGATGTCCAGGTACGCGCCCGCCGGTTTGACCATCAGTGCATCGGCGCCTTCCTGCTCGTCGAGCAACGATTCACGCAGGGCTTCGCGGCGGTTCATCGGGTTCATCTGATAGCTTTTGCGGTCGCCTTTCAGTGCGCTGCCACCGGCCTCGCGGAACGGGCCGTAGAGCGCCGAGGCGAATTTGGTCGAGTAGGCCATGATCGGAATCTGCGTGAAGCCGGCATCGTCCAGTGCCCGGCGAATCGCCCGCACCTGACCGTCCATCGCGGCCGACGGTGCGATCACATCGGCACCGGCACGCGCTGCCGCGACCGCTTGTTTGCCGAGGTTGATCAGGGTCTGGTCGTTGTCGACTTCATGGTTGTGCATCACGCCGCAGTGACCGTGGTCGGTGTACTCGCAAAAGCAGGTGTCGGACATCACGATCATTTCCGGCACGGCGTCCTTGGCGATCCGCGACATGCGCGACACCAGACCGTTTTCCCGCCAGGTGTCGCTGCCGTTGGCGTCCAGGTGATGGGACACGCCGAAGGTCATCACCGACTTGATCCCGGCCCGGGCGTAACGCTCGATCTCGCCGGCCAGCTTGCGCTCCGGAATGCGCATCACGCCGGGCATGCTCTTGATTGGCACGAAGTCGTCGATCTCTTCTTCGACGAAGATCGGCAGCACCAGATCGTTGAGCGAAAACTCGGTTTCCTGGAACAGGCTGCGCAGGCTCGCATTGCGGCGCAGACGGCGTGGACGTGCTTCGGGGAACTGACTGGACATGGGGCCTTTCCTGAAAACGGGCAGATGAGACGAAAGTCGTAGGGGGCGAAGCTTATGCCTTGCGGGGGACGGGGTACAAACCTGGATCAATCAACAGTGCATTACCGGGCGCGCAATAATCCGCGCACCCGGCTCCCACAGGGTTATGAGGGAATGGTCAGCCCGCGCACCACGGCCGGCCGCGCCAGAAAACGCTCCAGTACCCGGGTGACGTTCGGGAAGTCCTTGATGCCGACCAGATCGCCCGCCTCGTAGAACCCGATCAGGTTGCGCACCCACGGAAACGTGGCGATGTCGGCGATGGTGTAGCGCTCGCCCATGATCCAGTCGCGCCCTTCGAGGCGGGCGTTCAGGACGTTGAGCAGGCGTTTGCTTTCGTCGACGTAACGGTCACGGGGACGTTTGTCTTCGTAGTCCTTGCCGGCGAATTTGTTGAAGAAGCCGAGTTGGCCGAACATCGGGCCGATGCCGCCCATCTGGAACATCAGCCACTGGATCGTCTCGTAGCGCAGCGCGCCTTCCTGGGCCAGCAACTGGCCGCTTTTGTCGGCGAGATAAATCAGGATCGCACCGGACTCGAACAACGGCAGCGGTTTGTCATCCGGGCCGTGGGGATCGAGGATCGCCGGGATCTTGTTGTTCGGGTTCAGCGACAGGAACGCCGGGGACATCTGGTCGTTGGTGTCGAACCCCACACGGTGCGGTTCGTAGGGCAGACCGATCTCTTCGAGCATGATCGAGACCTTGACGCCGTTGGGAGTCGGCAGAGAATAGAGCTGAATCCAGTCAGGGTACTGCGCCGGCCATTTCTGGGTGATCGGGAACGCGGACAGATCGGTCATGTGTAGCATCCAGTCACAAAATGAAAGGCCTGAGCATAATCCACGTTTTCCGCTCTGGCTCGGGTTCTTTTTTGCCGTGGGCACCACGCTTACTTAATTCCGCAACATCCTGTCGCTAACCTTCCCTCAAGCCTTTGGGCGATGCCTTTAGAGTGCGCCCCGGCAGGCGGATCGAACCAAAAGGCCTGCGGGGGCTCCAAGCAAGCCAATCAAGACAGGGAAAAACACCCGGCCCCGGCAGCCCGTGGTGTAGAGGTTTGTCAGCCTTAACCGAACACGCTGAAGAATCCTGATCTCATGACGAACTTGATGAAAGTCGCCAAACGCTTCAAACATCGCGCCTACGTGGCCCTGCCCTCTCTGTTGGCGGTGAGCGCGCTGTTCCTGTCGCTCGAGTCCAGCGAAAGCCGCGCACAACCGGTGGACGGCACCCAGACCCTGATCTTCCTGCGCCACGGGGAAAAACCTGCCGGCGGCCTCGGCCAGCTCAACTGCCAGGGCCTGAACCGCGCCATCGAGCTGTCGACGCTGCTGCCGGAGAAATTCGGCAAGGCCGACTACGTGTTTGCCGCCAACCCGACGCGCAATGTCGAGGAAGGCGAGCTGGACAACTCCTACAGCTACATCCGCCCCTTGATGACCATCAGCCCCGCCGCGATCAAGCTCGGCCTGCCGGTGAACATCGAATTCTCGGCCAACGACACCAGCGACCTGGCTCGGGAGCTGACCGCCGACAAGTATCACAACTCGACCATCTACACCGCCTGGTCCCACGGCTACCTGCCGGAGCTGATCAACAAGGTCGCCGGCAAGGCTGTTGGCGAGAAACAGTCCATCACCGAGGACTGGGCGTCCGGCGACTATGACTCGCTGTATGTGCTGACCCTGACCTGGCACAACGGCAAGGCCAGCCTGCAGAGCCACAGTTACAAGCAGGGGCTGGATAACGGCAAGGTCACTTGCCCGACTTGAGTGTCCTGGAGCCGGTGCCGGGTCTCCGGCTTCAGCGTTTGTGATTCAACCGCTCGCGCAGATACTCGATCACCGCCCCGCGCTCTCCGGCAAATTCGATCCGCGCGCCCTTTTTCTCGCGCTGAAACACATACATCGGGTCGTAATATTCACGCAGCAACCCCTCGATCCAGCCTCGGTGCAAATCCACCGCGCCGCTGCGCCCCTGCTCTGCCAGTGCGTCTTCCATCAACAGCAGCATCCTTCGGTGGCGTTCGCCGCCCAGACGTTTCTGCACATTGTTCAGGCTCTCGAGCAACCGTTCAGAGAACAGTGCAAAACCCTGCTCGCCGTGCACTGCCGAAAACTCGGCCGACAGGTCCACCACGTAATCGCGCAGGATCCGCTGCACCCGATCTTCAAAACTGTCTTCCAGCCAGACCATCGGGTATTGCTGCATGCCCTGATACAACGGCAGCGGCAAGGCGCAACTGCCGACCACCCGGCTCTCGTCTTCGAGCACGAACTGACCGATGCCAGCGTCACGTTTCTTGAGGAGGTCGATGGCCAGGCGGTTTTCGAAATCAATGTTCGACGGTTGCCCCGTGGCGCGTTTGCCGAAGCTTGAGCCGCGATGATTGGCGTGGCCCTCCAGATCCAGACCGTTGTCCAACTGCACCAACAGTTCGGTCTTGCCGGTGCCGGTCATGCCGCCCAACAACACGAAATCGCACTGGGTCACGGCTTGCTCGAGGGTGTCGATCAGGAAATTGCGCAGCGCCTTGTAGCCGCCACGGATGCGCGGATAGTCGATCCCGGCCTCGCTCTTGAGCCATTGCCGGGTGATCTGCGAACGCAAGCCGCCGCGAAAGCAATAGAGATAACCGTCGGGATGGGCCCGGGCAAACTCGGCCCAGGCCTCGATACGTTCGGCCTTCACCACGCCGGACACCAAGCGGTGGCCCAGTTCGATGGCAGCGTGTTGGCCATGCTGCTTGTAGCAAGTGCCGACCTTCTGCCGCTCCAGATCATTCATTAGCGGCAGATTGACCACGCCGGGGAACGCACCTTTGTGAAACTCGACCGGCGCGCGAACATCCATCAGCGGTCGGTCGTTGAGGAAAATGTCCCGGTAATCGCCGTAGTCAGGGTCCATCAAGACACCTCGACGGCGTGGGTCTGTCGCTCGACCAGTTCGCCAATCGGTTCCAGGCTCAAGCCCAGCTCCGCCGCCACGGCAAGGAATTCGGCGTTGCCTTGCGGGGTCACGGCCACCAGCAACCCGCCGCTGGTCTGCGGGTCGCACAACAGCCGTTTGTGCAGTTCCTGCACCCGCCCGAGCCGGTCCGAATAGCTGTCGAAATTGCGCAAGGTGCCGCCCGGCACACAGCCCTGTTCGAGGTAATACTCGACGCTGTCCAGACGCGGCACCCGGTCATAGACGATGCGTGCGGTGAGGTGGCTGCCGTCAGCCATTTCCACCAGATGCCCGAGCAGGCCGAAACCGGTGACGTCGGTCATCGCGGTGACGCCGGCCAGTTTGCCGAAGCGACTGCCGGGTTTGTTCAGCGTACACATCCAGTCCCGGGCCAGACCGATGTCGGCGTTGCGCAACTTGCCCTTCTTTTCGGCGGTGGTGAGGATGCCGATCCCCAGCGGTTTGGTCAGGTACAGCAGGCATCCGGCGGTGGCGGTGTCGTTGCGCTTCATGAAGCGTTTTTCCACCAGCCCGGTGACGGCCAGGCCGAAAATCGGCTCCGGCGCATCGATCGAGTGCCCGCCCGCCAGGGGAATCCCCGCCGCATCGCACACCGCGCGACCGCCACGAATCACTTCGCGCGCCACTTCCGGCACCAGCACGTTGACCGGCCAGCCGAGAATGGCAATGGCCATCAATGGATCGCCGCCCATGGCGTAGATATCGCTGATCGCATTGGTCGCGGCAATCCGGCCGAAGTCGAACGGGTCATCGACGATCGGCATGAAAAAATCGGTGGTCGACACCACGCCGCGCTCGGCATCGATCTCATACACCGCCGCGTCATCACGCGAGGCGTTGCCGACCCACAGTTTCGGATCAAGGTTCTGCGCCCCGCTGCCGGCGAGGATCACCTCCAGCACTTTGGGCGAAATCTTGCAGCCACAACCGGCGCCGTGGCTGTACTGGGTCAGACGAATGGGCTCGCTCATCGGGGCAATCTCCTGGCTGGGACTGGGGCGAATTCTAGCAGAGGGCCTCAATGGAGCTGCGAGTGCGTCACACCCTGAACAGGATTGGGCATATTGACATCAGTGTGCAGTCCACCAGAATCGGCGCTCGCCGAGTGGACGGTCACGTCCCCCCGCTTCTACACCATTTAAGGAAGAACATGTCTGAGTTACTGGATGCAGTGGAAAAACACGGAACGCTGGCTGCCAAACTGATAGTGGCGCTGGGTATAGGAATTACCTGGGGCTACTGCGCCTTCATCATCAACTTCTTCCCCACAGGATTAACTCTCGCCGACAGCCTGGTGTTTATTTTTATCGCGCTTGGCTTCGGACTGCTCTATTTCTACTGGTTGCTTTTCGGATTTCTGGGCGTGTATTTCGCGCACGACTTCACTAAAAGCTCCAAAAAAATGGACAAAGCCTTCGCGGTTTTCATGTGTTTTGTTTTTATCGGCTGCCTGATCATCGTCGCCCTTTTAATGCATGATTTTTCACCACTCGCAGCGCCCGTCTTCAGTGGCGCCCTGTTGTTCCTTTCAATCATCTATTGGAAACCTGACGCTGCCGGCGCGACGATTGAACAGATTCGCCAACGTGCACGGATGCGCGTGGCCACGTTCATCACTGCCTTGATTCTGCCGATTGCAGTGGCGGTGCCTGTCATGGGCCTCATCATTGGCAGCACCTTCGGATTCATCGGCATCGCACAGAAGGATGTCTCGTTGGCGTTGAGTGAAGAGAACCAGAAAGTCGTCAGCGATGTTGCAAAGGAATTCGATATTTCCGTCTACGGATGCCTGAAAAGCGGCAGTCAAACCAACATCGTTCATCACTTCAATATTCTCTGGCATGGCTTGGGCGAACGGAGTCTCGTGGAAATACTTGCATACAACGGAAAAGACTGGTCACCAAAAGCCAGAATCGAGTTGGATCGCAGTGGTTTGAAAGTTTTGAAAGCCTCCAATAAGGAAGCCAGTTTCAGTACCTGCCACACGCTTAACTCCGATGCACTTTTTGACACTTACGAAGACGAAGTCAGCACAAGCGGAAAGCAACAATTGATCACCTTCAGCAGCGAAACCAAACAAAAGCTCGAAAAGGATCACTTACACATCCTGTCAGCAAAAATCATCGGATACACGGACAGAACACCGGTCATGAAATCGGGAGATTCAAACGCGGCCTTGTCTTTGCGACGCGCAGAAAGTGTGCATGCAGAGTTGGAGAGTCTGTTCATCGGCGTGCCAGCGGTCCCGGTTAAGAGTACTGGGCAAGGCTCGCTTTTTCCCAAATCGAACTGCCCCAGGAATCTCGGTTCCGTCGAGCTCAAAGAGTGCCTGGCCGCAGATCGGCGAGTAGAGATTGAGCTGCAACTGCAAATGAAGTCCTCCAGTGCGCGGGCACAACCTTCGACAGCAAGCAAAAGCGGAGCCTGGTATGACGCCATACTTTGCAAAGTCGGGTTCCAAACATGCGTGGATAAAACAACACCTGCCGCCGTTCTTCCTGCGACTAACCCGCCGAACTGACACTCATGATCCGAGATCACGGATTCGAGCGTATTTAGCCAAAAAAAACCGCCCTTTCGGGCGGCTAAAGTGCTTCGACCATGATCAGAAGCTTTGGCTGAAGCTGATGGTCATCGCGCTGTCGTTGTTGTCGCTGGACACCTGACCCGAGTAGCCGATGCCGAGCTTGCCGGTCGGGCTGATCTGGAAGTCCACGCCGGCTTCGAGCAGCGCACTGTCCTTGGCGATCGGTACGCCCTGGGTGCTGAACGACGCGCCGCCGTCGATGAAGGTCAGGTCGGCGTCAGGTTTGGTATCACCGTAGGCATGTCGCCAGCCGATCGCCGCCCGTGGCGTGAGTTGGCTGCCGTTGGCCAGGGTCACCAACTTGCCGATGCGCACACCGAGGGTCGAGTAGGTGATGTCCTGATCGGCATCGCCCTTCAGGCGCCCCACTCCGCCTTTTTCCTTGGCGGTGTCGCTGTCGTAGTTGACGTAGGCCAGGCCGGCGAACGGTTCGATGGCCACGCCTGCCGCATTGATGGCGTAACCCACTTCGCCGAACACCTGGGCACTGCGGGCATCGTAGTCAGCCTTCAGGCGATCGTTGTAGGCACCGACGCTGACGTCGCGTTTGGTCTCGATGCTGTGCCAGCTGTAAGCCGCGCCGAGGCGCACGGCCAGTGCATCGAACTGCGAACTCAGGTAACCCGCCAGGTGGTAGCTGTCAACCTTGGCATCGGAGTTGCGATCGTGGGCGTTGAGGTTGCCACGGGTGTAGCCCGCGGCCATCCCGGCACGCCATTGATCGTCGAGTTGCTTGTCCGTGCCGAGCATGAAACCGCCGAGGCTGCGATCGACTTTCGCCGTGTTGCTGTCGCCGCCCATGTCGCCCCAGGCACCAATGGCCCGGGCCCAGCCGACCATTTCACCGTGGCAGCCGTTGCTGCTCAGTTGGGTGTCGCTCGGTGCCAACGTCCGGCGTGGATCATCCGACGCGCTGCAGGTCGGTTGACGCATACGGTCATTGACCGCTTCACGCACAAAGCGTGAATCCTCGAGAACCGCGCTCGCGGTGCTGGCATGGATCTCCCCGGACAGGTTGTCGAAAGCGTGACGCGCGCCGGCCACGCTGAGGTTGACGATCTCGTTCTGCAACGCAGCACCCGCCGGCCCGTTGCTCATCAACGCCGAGGCGGTGTTGCGCTGGTTACTCGTGGCGGCGACGTCGGCGAACGAATTGCCGTTGCGGCTGACCACCAGGTTCACCGCGTCAGGGCTGTACACCAGCGCCGTGTCGAGGAACGCATATTGCGGCAGATCGGCTGCGCTGAAGGTGCCGGTCACGCCACCGCCGGCGGTGATCAGCGAATACACGGTGTTGCCGGTGAACGGCGCCAGGCTGTTCACTTGCAGGCCACCGCCCAGGGTTGCAGTGCCGCCGACGGCCAGAGGCGTAGCGGTGGGCGAGCTGACGGTCAGGGCCAGTACACCGTCGGCAGCGTTGGTCAGGTTGCCCGCCACACTCAAGGTGCCGTCTGCGCCACCGGAGGCCACCACACCGTGGTTGACCACCGAACCGACGCTGCCGTTACCGCTCAGGGCCGCGCCGTTGGCCACGGTCACTTGTCCGCCCAGGGAGGCCCGCGCTGAACGGCTGCCGACCTGCAGCACGCCTTGATCGACCGACACGGTGCCGCTGAACGGTTGATCGCCGGTCAACAGCAAAGTCCCGACGCCACGCTTGGCCAGCGCACCGAGGCCGCTGAGAACACCATTGAACTGGCCATTGGTATTCTGCTGGAACACCAACGAAGCGTTATCGATGATGTTGCCTTGCAGGCTGGTGGTGTTACCGATCAGCGTACCGCCGCTGACCGTGGTGCCACCGCTGTAAGTGTTGGCGCCGGTGAGGATCAGCGTGCCGGAGTCCAGTTTTTCGATACCGCCGGTACCGATCAGTGGCACATCAATCTGCGCGCTGGCGCCGGCATTCACGCGGATTGGCGCCGGGGTGCCACCAGGCCCGTTGACCGGGGTCAGCGTGTCGCCGGCATCCGGTTCCAGGCTGTAGCCGTTGACGAGGAATTGCAGCCCGGTGAAGTTCTGGTTGCCTTGGATGGTGACCGTCCCGCCCTGCCCGCCAAACACTGCGAACTGGCCGTTGGAGCCCAGTGCCTGAGTGCCGGTCGGGTCGGTCCAGTTGGTGCCAGGCCCCCACACGCCGTTGCCGCCACCGATGCTGCCGTCCGGGTTGGTCTTGCCACCGTTCCAGAACTGCACTTCGCCCGGCGTGCCTTGCACCAGCAGGTTGACCTGATTGGCCAGCGCAGTTTGCAGGGTCAGATTGGCCGCCGAAACCGGCAGGCTGCCGTAGACCAGACCGTTGTTGGTCAGCGTGCCACCGTAGCTGAACAGCTGATACACCCCGACGCCGAAGCCACCGGCGTTAGTGATGTTCAGCGTGCCGTCGAGGGTCAGGTTGCCGGCGACGTTGACCACGGTCGTGGAGCTGGCGGCCGAGCCGAGGGTGAAGTCCAGATTCGTCCCCGAAGACAACGCCAGTGAACCAACGGACAACGGTGCGGCGTTACCGCCGCCAAGCAGCGTCGCACCGCTGGCCAGTTGCACAGTCCCACCGAATTGACCGCTGCCACCGATCTTCGCACCGCTGGCGACATTGACGTTGGCGCTGTTGAGCACGCCGTTGACGTTGAGCGTACCGGCCTGCACGGCGGTGTTGCCGGTGAAGGTGTTGTTGCCGGTCAGCAGCAAGGCGCCGGTGCCGGTTTTGTTCAGGGTGCCGGCGCCCGTCAGATTGCCGGTGTAGCTGCCGTCGCTGTTCTGCTCGAAGGTCAGCGCCGCGTTGTTGACGATTGCACCTTGCAGGCTGCTGGTGTCGCCACGGGTGCTGCCGCTGTTCAGCGTCGTGCCGCCGCTGTAGGTGTTGGCGCCGCTGAGCACCAGGTCGCCAGCGCCGTTTTTCACCAGGCTGCCGCTGCCGGTGATCGCGCCGATCAGCGTGGTGCTCTGGTTGCCGGCCAGGGTCAGTTGCGCCCCCAGGTTGATGGCGTTGGCCAGTTGCAGCGCAGAGGTGCTGTCGAGGGTGCCGTTGCCCAGCACACTGAGAGCGCCGCTGCTGATCGCGCTGTTGTTGCCCAGAATCAGCGTACCGCCAGACAGCTGAGTACCGCCGCTGTAAGTGTTGCTGCCGTTGAGGGTCAGGCTCGATGCGCCGGTCTTGATCAGACTGCCGCTGCCGCTGACCACACCGCCGAGGGTCAATGCGTTGGAGCCGGCGACGGTGAGTCCGCCATTGAGCACCACATCGTTGGCCAGGCTGACCGCCGTGTTGCTGTCCAGCGCCGTGCCGTTGGCGGCGGTCAATACGCCAGTGCCGAGGGCCGCGTTGTTGCCAACCACAATCTTGCCGCCGTTGAGCGCGGTGCCGCCGGTGTAGCCGTTGGCCGCGTTGAGCACCAGGGTGCCGGTGTCGTATTTGCCCAGCGTGCCAGCGCCATTGAGCGCGACGCCCACGGTCGCGGTGACGTTCGGATCGACCCGCACGGTGGCATTGCCCAGCGAACCGTTGACCAGATTCAACGAACCGGCCGTGCCGTTCTGCAGGCTGTAGCCATCGGTGACGAACTGCATGCCGGTGATGGTTTGCGCGCCATTGACGGTCACGGTGCCCGCCGTGCCCTGGAACACCGCGAAGCTGTTGGTCCAGGCCTGATTGGTGGTGCCGTTGACGTCGGTCCAGTTGGTGGTGCCGGTGCCCCAGGTGCCGCTGCCGCCATCCACCGAACCGTTGGCAACGAGTTGGTTGCCGTCCCAGAACTGCACGGTGACGCCCGGTGCGGTGACCAGCAGGTTGATCTGGTTGGCCAGCGCGGTCTGCAGGGTCAGATCGCCCGGCGTGACGCTGCCCGGCACGGTGCCGATCAGCATGCCGTTGTCGGTCAGGCCGCCGGTGTAGTTGATCAACCGGTACACGCCACTGCCGAAGCCGCCGATGTCGCTGACGTTGAGGGTGCCGTCGAGGGTCAGGTTGCCGCCGACGTTGACCAACGCGTTGCCGCCACCGGAAACCGGGGCGCCGAGGCCGACGTCGAAGTTTGAGTTGGCGTTGAACACCAGCGAATTCACCGACAGCGTGCTGCCGGTGGCGCCGGCCAGATGGCCGCCGTCCGCCACGGTCACGGCCCCGCCGAGCGAGCCGCTACCGGTCAGGGTGCCGCCGCTGTTGACCAGTACGCTGGCGCTGTCCAGCGAGCCGCTGACGTTCAAGGTGCCGGCGTTGACCGTGGTGTTGCCGGTCAGGCTGTTGAGGCCGGTCAGGGTCAGCGTACCGGTGCCGAGTTTGTTCAATTCGCCCGTACCGGTGAGCACACCGCCGAAAATACTGCTGGCGTTGTTGCCGCCGATGCTCAGCGTGTTGCCGCCGCCGATCAGTGCGGTACCGCTGCCGGTCAGGCTGGCGAGGCTGCCCGAGCCGCCGAGGTTGAGGGTCGCCGCAGCGCCGAGATTGACCCCGGCGTTGCTGCCCAGTGCCGAGTTGCCCAGGGTGGTCAGGCTGCCGGACTGCACATCGAAGGTGCCGCTGAAGGTGTTGTTGCCGGATAGCGTCAGGTCGGCCAGACCGTTCTTGGTCAGGGTGCCCGCCCCGGCAATCACGCCACCCAGGGTCAGGTTGTTGTTGCCGGCCACGGTAAGGTTGGCATTGACGTTGACGTTGTTGGCCAGCACCAGCGGCGCAGTGGTGTCGAGAGTCGATGCGCCCGCCACGGTCACCGCGCCGGAGCCCAGGCCCGCCGAGGTACCGAGGGTCACGGTGCCGGCGTTCAGCGTGGTGCCACCGCTGTAGGTGTTGATGCCATTGAGGGTCAGGTTGGAGGCGCCGTTCTTGATCAGTCCGCCGCTGCCGCTGACCACGCCGCTGAGGGCCACGTCGCTGTTGCCGGTGTTGGTCAGATTGGCGTTGAGCACCACGTTGTTGCCCAGCGACACCGAGGTGTTGCTGTCCAGCGACGACGCACCGGCCACGGTCAGGTTGCCCAGACCGAGGGCGCCGTTGCTGCCGGCGGTCAGGGTGCCGGCATTGAGGGTGATGCCGCCGAGGAAGTTGTTGGCCCCGCTCAGGATCAGGTTGGCCGCGCCGTTCTTGGTCAGGCTGCCGGCGCCGTTGATGGCGCCGCTGAGTGTCAGATCGTTGCTGCCGACGATGCCGAGGTTGCCCGCCAGGTTGATCGCGTTACCCGCCGTGAAGGCGCCACTGGCATCCAGGGTGGTGCCATTCGCCGCGTTCAGGGTGGCCGAGCCCAGCGCGCTGTTCGACGCCAGAATCAATCCGCCCGCGTTCAGTGCCACCGGCCCGAGGAAGGCGTTGTTGCCACCGAGGGTCAGGCTGGCCGAACCGTTCTTGATCAAGCCGCCAGTGCCGGAAATGACACCGTTGAGGGTCAGCGCATTGCTGCCGAGCACGGTGAGGTTGCCGTTGAGCGTGGCCGCGTTGGCCAGGGTCACGGCGGTGTTGCTGTCCAGTTGCGTACCGGCGTTGGCGATCAAAGCGCCAGTGCCCAGGGCGGTGTTGCTGCCGACGACCAATGTGCCGCCGTCCAGTTGCGTGCCGCCGGTGTAGCTGTTGGCGCCGTTGAGCACCAGTGTGCCCGCATCGAGTTTGTTGAGGATGCCGCTGCCGTCGATGTTCACACCGACCGTGGCGGTCACGCCCGGATCGACCCGCATCGCCGTGGTGCCGCCAGTGCCGTTGACGGCGGTCAGCAGACCCGACGTGCCGTTGACCACGTTGTAGCCATCGGTGAGGAATTGCATCCCGGTGAACAGTTGCGTGCCGTTGACCGACACCGTGCCCGCCGTGCCCTGGAACACCGCAAAGTCGCCGGCCCAGGTCTGGTTCACCGTGCCGCTGGAATTGGTCCAGTTGGTGCCGCCGGCAGTCCATGTACCAGTGCCGCCATCCACGGTGCCATTGGCGATCGTCTGGCTGCCGTCCCAGAAACGCAGGTTGGTGTTCGGCGCCGACACCACCAGGTTCACCTGGTTACCCAGGGTCTGCACGAGGATGTCGCCGAGGCCGTAACCCACCGGCACACCGGCCACGGTCAGGCCGTTGTCGGTCAGCGCGCCGATGTAGTTGAACAAGCGGTAGACACCGACACCGAAACCGCCGGCATCGGTGACGTTGAGATTGCCGTCGAGGGTCAGGTTGCCGCCGATGTTCATCAGCGAGCTGGTCGAAGGCGTGGCGAGGCTAGCGTCGACATTACTGTTGGCGGTGAGGATCAGCGACGAGGTGGACAAGGTGTTGCCCGAGGACAACGCCAGATGACCGCCGCTGTTGATGGTGATGAAGCCCAGCGCCGAACCGGTACCTGTGAGGGTGGCGCCGTTGTTGATGTTGAGCTGGGTGCTGGCCAGCGAACCGGTGAGATTCAGCGTACCGGCGTTGACGTTGGTGTTGCCGGTGAGGCCGCTGCTGCCGGTGAGGTTCAGCGTCCCGGTACCGACTTTGGTCAGGGCGCCACTGCCACCGAGGTCACCGTCGAAGGTGCTGGTGCCGCTCACGCCGCCCACCGTCAGGGTGTTGCCGCCGGCGATCTGCACGCTGCCGCTGCCGCTCAGCCCGTTGAGGCTGGCGCTGCTGTTGAGATAGAGATTGGCGCCGGCGCTGATGTTGGCGCCGGAGGTGTTGCCCAGCGCCCCGCTGCTCACGGTGGTGACGCTGCCGGAGGCAATGTTCAGCGCACCGGTGAAGGTGTTGTTGCCGCTGAGCGTCAGGTCGCCAAAACCGTCCTTGGTCAGGCTACCGGCGCCATCGATCACGCCACTGAGGTTCAGGGTGTTGCTGCCGGCCAGGGTCAGGCCGGCGTTGAGGGTGATGTTGTTGCCGACGCTCATGCCGGTGCTGGTATCCAGCGTCGAAGCGCCACCGACGGTCAGATCGCCACTGCCCAACGCAGCGGCCGAGCCCAGTGTCAGCGTGCCCGCGTTGAGCGTGCTGCCGCCGCTGAAGGTGTTGGTGCCGTTGACAGTCAGGTTGGCTGCACCGTTCTTGATCAACTGGCCTGCGCCGCTGATCACGCCGCCAAGGGTCAGGTCCTGGGTGCCGCCGACGCTCAGCGCCGCATTGAGCACGACCGCGTTGGCCAGACTGGCCAGCGGCGAACTGCTGTCGAGCGTTGCTGCGCCGCCGACGGTCAAGGCGCCGGTCCCCAGTGCCGAGCTGTTGCCGACGGTCACCGTACCCGCGTTCAGCGTGGTGCCGCCGACGTAGGTATTGGTGCCATTGAGGTTCAGATTGGCTGCGCCGTTTTTCACCAGGCTGCCGGCACCGGCAACAGTGCCAGTGAGGGTCAGATCGGCGCTGCCGCCGATGTTCATCGCACCGGCCAGGTTGACCTGGTTGCCCAGAGTGACGGCTGTGTTGGTATCCAGTGTGGTGCCGGCCGCTGCGTTCAATGCGCCGCTGCCGATCGCGGTATTGCTGCCGACAATCAGCTTGCCGACGTTGAGTGCGGTGTTGCCGAAGTAGGTGTTGGCGCCGTTGAGAATCAGATCGGCGGGGCCGCTTTTGGTCAGGCCACCGACACCGGAGACCACACCCGCGAGGGTCAGCGCGTTGCTGCCGCCGATGGTCACGTTACCGCCGAGGTTAACGTTGTTGGCCAGGCTCGTCGCGGTGCTGGCGTCCAGCGTGGTGTTGTTGCCGGCGTTGAGCACGCCGGTGCCGAGGGCGGTGTTGGAGCCGACGATCAGTGTCCCGGCGTTCAGCGACGTCGCACCGGTGTAGGTGTTGTTGCCGGTCAGGGTCAGGGTCGAGGAGCCGGTCTTGATCAGGTTGCTGCCACCACTGATCACGCCGCCGAGGGTCAGCGGGTTGGCGCCGCCGGCGGTGAGGTTGGAGTTCAGCGCAATCGCGTTGTTCAGCGTCACGTTGGCGCTGCTGTTGAGCGTTGCGCCCGCCCCGCCCACGGTCAGCGTGCCGGTGCCGAGTGCCGCGCCGTTGCCGACGGTCAGGCTGCCAGCGTTGAGCGCCGTGCCGCCAGTGAAGGTGTTGGCGCCGTTGAGGGTCAGGTTGGCGGTGCCGTTCTTGATCAACTGACTGGCGCCGCTGAGCACGCCGCCCAGGATCATGCCGTTGCTGCCGCCGATGGCCAGGTTGCCGTTGAGGGCAACGTTGTTGTTGAGGATGACCGAAGTGTTGCTGTCGAGGGTCGCGGCATTCGCGACGGTCAGGGCGCCACTGCCCAGTGCGGCGGCGTTGCCGACAGTGAGCGTCCCGGCGTTCAGCGTGGTGCCACCACTGAAGGTGTTGGCGCCGTTGAGAATCAAGTTGGCCGCGCCGTTTTTGGTCAGCCCGCCGCTGCCGCTGACCACACCGCCGAGGGTCAGGTTGGCGTTACCGGCGATGTTCAGGTTGCCGCCGAGGGCGACGGCGTTGCTCAGTGCCACGGTGGTGCTGGCGTCGAGGGTAGTGCCCGCCGCCGTGGTCAGTGCGCCGGTACCCAGCGCGGTGTTGGAGCCGACGATCAGCGTCCCGTTGTTCAGCGCCGTACCGCCGGAGAACGTGTTGTTGCCGCTGAGGGTCAGGTTCGCGGTGCCGCCCTTGATCAGGTTGCCGGCGCCGCTGATGACGCCGCTCAGGCCCAGGGCCTGAGTGCCGCCGATGGTCAGGTCCGACGCCAGTGCAACCGCGTTGGCCAGCGTCACCGCCGTCGTTGCATCGAGGGTGGTGCCGGACGCAGCGTTAAGTGCTCCCGTGCCGAGCGCGGTGTTGCTGCCGACGAACAAAGTGCCGCCGTTGAGCGCAGTGGTGCCACTGTTGGTGTTGTTGCCGGTCAGGGTCAGGCTGGCGCTGCCGCTCTTGGTGATTGCGCCGGTGCCGGAGACGATGCCGGACAGCGTCAGAGCATTGCTGCCAAGCACGTTCAACGCACCGGTGATGCCGACGTTGTTGGCCAGGGTCACGTTGCCGGTGCTGTCGAGGCTGGTGCCGTTGCTGGTATTGAGCACCCCGGTGCCCAAGGCGTTGTTGTTGCCGACGCGCAAGGTGCCGGCGCTGAGGCTGGTGATCCCGGTGTAGGTGTTGATGCCGTTGAGGGTCAGGCTGCCGCTGCCGGTTTTGGTCAGGTTCGCGGCGCCGCTGATCACTCCGCCCAGGGTCAGCGCACCGGTGCCGGTCGCGGTCAGGGTGCTGTTGAGCGTGATCGCGTTAGCCAGCGAAATCGGCGTCGTCGCCGAGATGCTCGAAGAGCCGCCAACGGTGATGCTGCCGGTGCTGAACGCCTGGTTGTTGCCCACCAGCACCACACCGCCGTTGAGCACGGTATTGCCGGTGTAGGTGTTGATGCCGCTGAGGTCGATCTGGCCGCTGCCGATCTTGGTCAGGCCGCCAGTGCCGGAGATCACCCCGTTCAGAGTCATGCCGTTGATGCCCTGCAGGGTCAGACCGCCGGCGCCCAGGTTGATCTGGTTGGCCAGCGACAGTCCGGCGTTGCTGGCCTGGAGAATCCCGCCGTTGGACGTCAGTACGCCGCTACCGAACGCCGCGTTGTCGTTGAACTGCGCGACACCGCCATTGAGCGTGGTCGCACCGCTGACCAAGGGCCCCTGCAAGGTCCAGGTGCCGCTGTTGAGGGTCAGGTTGTTGAAGTTGACGTAGACCAGGCTGGATGCCGTGCCGGTGCCGGTGGTGCCGCCGCCAAGGCCGATCGGGTTTTGCAGGATCAGCGTGTTGGTACCGGCTGCGCCGCCATCGATCGTCCCGGTCGGGGCGAAGGTCAGGTTGACGCCGATCAAGCCACCGAGGCCGACGGACAATTGCGCACCGTCACCTTGGTTAACGCTGGAACCTGTGATCGCGTAGAAGGTGTTGGTGCTGCCCGCCCCCATCGACACGCCGCCAGTGATGTTACCGGCGTTGGTGAAAGTGTTGCCCGCCACCGACGTCTCGAACGCGACCCGGCCGTTGATCGTGCCGGTGGCGCTGTTGGTCATGTTGACTTGTGAACCGCCATACACCCCGACCACCGGGGTATCGGCCAGGGTGATCCCGCCGACCGACAGCCCGGTCGAGGTAATCGTGCCGTCGTTGGTGATGGTCGTAGTGCCCGACACCGAGTTGTTCACGGCTATCCCCAGACCGTCGATGCTGGTCAGGTTGAGGCCGAGCAGCATGCCGGTACCGCGAATGAGCCCGGTGGTGTTGTTGACGATGCTCACCGTGCTGGTCGCACCGGTGCCGATGAACGCGCCGCCACTGAGGATCGAGACCAGGCCCAGCAAGGCCGGGTCGAGGGTGCCGGAGTTGTTCAGGTTGATGTTGGCCCCGGTCAGGTTGATCACCTTGCCACCCAGGGTCGCGTTCATCTGTGCACCGTTGGTGACGTTGACCGTCAATCCGCTGGTGGCACTGCTGTAATCGTTGAGAAACAGCGGCAGCGTCGGGACGCCCGAACAGGTAATCGTGGAGCCTGCAGCCGAGCAGGTGGCGAACGCCTGCTCACTGACCCCGCCGAACAGTAGCCCGGCGACGCTCAGGTGCACAGCAAGGGAAAGTGGGGAAAAACGCGAAACGAGGGCGACACCAAACCTTGCTTCCACGGGCTACTCCTTTCGTGGCCAATTCATCCTTGAAGGCGTGCAACTGCGGCAAGATCCGACACGCGTATCAAGCGTATGACGGTCATCAGATAAACCGTCTATTCCCGAGACAAGCTAGTTGATGCCCTGCGATGGGGCACCGGTTAAATAGTGTTAATACTTTTGTGCGATAAGCCGCTTGAGCGATGCTCCGAGCCGTTCTGAGCACGGGCTTGAGTGCTTTCGGGGAAGGCCTGAGCCAAGCCTGACCGAAGGGCCAGGTAAATCACTGAATTGATCTGTTTTTCAGCGTCTTGCGAAACTGGTACGGGTTGTGCAAACGTTTGCGAGTCGCCGTTACTCACAATTTCATTACAGAACCGTACAAGCCCGCTTTTTCGGGCCTTGATCCGCAAAAAGGACTTTGAATGCACGTTTCTTCCTGCCGCCGCCGTCGTGGTGCGCGCACCGTTGCTGTTTCCCTGCTACTGGCCGGCGTTACCGGAGTTCTCAGCCACACCGCGCTGGCGCAACCTGCCCTGCCCGAAGAATCTGCCCAGGGCGAAGCTCTCAGCCCCGAAGCCAGCCCGCCGAAAAAAGGCGCGTACCTGTCGGACTGGTACAACCAGGACCTGATGCTGATCGGCAGCAAGGACATCAGCTTCGGCCCGCAACCGGCCGACGATATCTATCTGGAATATGAGTACTTCGGGCGCAAGGGCCCGTTCGAGCTGTACGGCTATATCGACATCCCGAAGATCTTCAACATCGGCAACAGCCACGACAAAGGCGTGTGGGATCACGGCTCGCCGGTGTTCATGGAACACGAACCGCGCATCTCCATCGACTACCTCGCCGGCCGCAGCCTGGCCATCGGGCCGTTCAAGGAATGGTACGTGGCGTTCGACTGGATCTACGATCACGGCAGCCGCAAGGAGAACCGTGCCAACACGCTGTACAGCGGTTTGGGTACCGACATCGACACCCACTCGCGGGTCAACCTGTCGGCCAACCTGTACGGGCGCTACCAGTGGGAAAACTACGGCGCCAGCAACGAGTATTCGTGGGACGGCTACCGCGCGCAGCTGAAGTACATCGTGCCGATCGACAAGTTCAGCAACGGTGCTTCGCTGACCTACATTGGTTTCACCAACTTCGATTTCGGCTCGGACCTGCACAAGGACAACCCGGCGCGCACCGCCAATGCCACGGTGGCGACCAACGTGTTGCTGTACTCGTTCACGCACCTGCGCTTCACCCTCGTCGGCCGTTACTTCCACAACGGCGGCAACTGGGAGGACGGCAGCGAGCTTAACTTCGGCGACGGCAACTTCCGCGCACGTTCCAACGGCTGGGGTTACTACGCCGGCATCGGTTATCAGTTCTGAATCCAGGAGCAATCATGAAAGCAATGACGCGTATATCTCTGGCCGCTGCTGCCCTGCTCTCTTCCACCGCCTGGGCGGCCGAGGCACCGATTCAGCCGAAAGTGATGTTGATCACCATGTTCGCCCCGGAAGCTCAGCACTGGATCGATCGCCTCGAACTCAAGCAGGAAATCCGCGTGCCGGGCCTGTCGGCCGAGTACCCGAGCATCCGCTGCAACACGCAGCAGGTGTGCCTGATGACCACCGGCATGGGTCAGACCAACGCCGCCGCCTCGACCCTGGCACTGGCGCTGTCGCCGAAATTCGACCTGCGCAAAAGCTACTTCCTGATCGCCGGGATTGCCGGCATCAGCCCCAAACACGGAACCATCGGCACCGCTGCCTGGGCGCATTATCTGGTCGAGTTCGGCACCCAGTGGGAACTGGATTCGCGCGATGCGCCATCGAGTTGGCCGACCGGTTACCTCGGCATCAACACTAAAGGCCCGAATGAAAAACCGCCGCTGGACTACAAGACCGAAGTCTTCGAACTCAACCCGAAACTACAGGCCAAGGCC
The DNA here is from genome assembly GCF_058789255.1 of Pseudomonas sp. FW215-R2. Taxonomy (NCBI): domain Bacteria; kingdom Pseudomonadati; phylum Pseudomonadota; class Gammaproteobacteria; order Pseudomonadales; family Pseudomonadaceae; genus Pseudomonas; species Pseudomonas sp. FW215-R2. Next base: position 82,658 of record NZ_JBYTBO010000024.1, on the reverse strand, counting down.
TTCGCCCTGAGCCACAAGGTCGAACTGAGCGAGAGCAAGGAATCGGCGGCGTGGCGCCTGAAATACCCGGCAGCACCCGCCAACCAGCCGCCGGTGATCACCCGGTGCGACACGCTGGCGGGCAACACTTGGTTCTCCGGCACACGCCTGAGCGAACGCGCCGAGGTCTGGACCAAATTGTTGACCGACAACAAAGGCGAATACTGCACCACCCAACAGGAAGACAACTCCACCTACGAGGCCCTGCTACGCGCCAGCCGCGAGGGCCTGGTGGACGTGCAGCGCCTGGCCGTGGTGCGCGCCGGCTCCGACTTCGACCGCCCGGCGCCGGGCGGTAGCGAAGTGGACAACCTGCTCAAGTACGCCGATCAAGGCGGATTTGTCCCGGCACTGGAAAACCTCTACCGCGCAGGTCATCCGCTGGTGCAGGACATCCTGAAGCACTGGTCGGCGTGGGAGAACGGCGTCCCTGAAGCCTGAGGATCAAGGCATCAGGATGATCTTGTCGCCACTGCCCTGATTCACATCGGCATAGCGCGCCAGTCCTTCGGCCAGCGGCGCTTCGACAAGCCCTTGCGGCAGTGGCAGCAAGTCTTCGTCGAAGAACCGGCCGAACTGTTCGAGCATCGCCGCGCAAGCCTCAACGCCGTACAGCAGGGAGTTGATGCCAACCACGGAACCGCCCTTGCGATACAGGGCCAGCGCCGGCAGTTGCACATGCCCGTCCACCGGCGCAGCGATGATCGCGATGCGCCCGAAAGGTGCCAGCGCCGGCACCGAGGCCGGCAGCCAGAACCCGGTGGTGTCGAAGATCACGTCGGCACCACCGCGGTACACCGCGTTGACCTGAGCGCCGAGCTCCTCGGGCTTGTCCAGTTGGATCGTCTGATAACCCTGCGCCTGCAAATCCTTGACCTGCTCCGGCCGCCGCGCCGCCGCCAGCAACTGCGCGCCGCGCACCTTGGCCAGCGCCAGTGCCGCCGTCGCCACCGCCCCGCCGCCGATCACCAGCAAACGGGTATCGGCGCTGACCAGACTGCGCTCCAATGCATCCCACGCCGTGGTGTAAGGCACGCCGAGGCTCGCGGCCTGGGTGAAACTCAAATGCGAAGGCTTGTGCGCCACGCCATTGGCCGGCAGTTTGACAAACTGCGCATGAGAGCCGTCGGCGAAAAAGCCCAGCTCACGCCCGGTGCCCCAGACTTCCTGACCAATCAACGCCTGCGGCCCCTCGACCACCACACCGGCAAAGTCCCGTCCGGGAATACGCGGCAGCGTGGTGTAAGGGAAACGCCCGAGCACGTTCTTCACGTCGCTGGGGTTCAGGCCCGCCGCCTTGATCTGCACCAGCACCTCGTCGACCCCCGGCACCGGTGTCGGCACCTCGACGAAGCGCAGGGAAGACAAGTCGCCGGTTTTATCGAATTGCAGTGCTTTCATGAGTTGATCCACCGAATGAAAAAAGGAAATTCAGGACAGCCAGCCACTGACCAGTTGCCGGCCCATCGGCCACAACTGCTCGCCCGCCAGCATGCCCAACAGGCCGACCAGCGCGATGGCCGGTGGCGCCGGGGAACGGAAATCCAGCGCGCCATACAGCAGGCCGACGCCCAGACCGATGCCCAGGGAAATCAGGTAGTTCATGGGATCACTCCGCCACATAAAGGGAATGGGCAAAGTCTAGGGAAAGGCTGCGACCGGCACCGGCCAAGGACTTCTGAATTTCGGCCAAATCAGCCTGGAAGCTGCCCTGCACTGAACTGCGAAGGCGCGACACCCAACTCGCGGCGAAACATGTCGCTGAAACTGCTCGGCGAATAACCCAGCTCACGGGCAATCGTGCTGACCGGCACGCCCTGAATCAACTCCGCCACCGCCGTCGCCAACTGCACCTGCCGCCGCCACTCGGCAAAGCCCATGCCCAGGCCCTCCTTGAACAACCGCGCCAACGTTCGCACGCTGGCCCCGGCGTTTTCGGCGTGTTGTTCGAAAGGAATCTCCAGCGACGGCGCGGCCATCACCGCCTGACACAGACTCATCAGCCGCCGGTCGGCATCGTCCGGCAGCGGAATCTTCAACTGTGAACGCCTTGCGCGTCTCAGCTCCAGCAGCGCCAGCCCGACCAACGCTTCGTAATACTCGGCATCGCCGTTATCGCCCTGTTCCACCAGCCCGACGATCAACTCACGCAGCAGACCACCGACCTCGATCACCTGCACGGTTTCATCCAGCGTCGCCGCCAGCGCCGGGCGCAGGTAGATATTGCGCATCTGCAAATCCGACACCACGCGAATCCCGTGCGGCACGCCCGGCGGCAACCAGACCGCCCGCTGCGGCGGCACCACCAGCGCCTCGTGCGGGGTCTCGACCCACATCACGCCGCTCATCGCATACAGTAACTGCCCCCAGACATGCTCGTGCGGCTCGATGAACAACCCGCGCGGATACGTGCGGGCCAGCGGTTGCACCGGCACATCGGTATCACTCAGATCGGGGGGCGCGGCGAGGGCCATGGCGAACATTCATCGGGGTTGACGGAAACGCCATGGTAACCAGTCCGCCCCCTCGCTCGCCATTGATAGATACCGTCGGACAATCCGAGTGAATTTTCCCGGTGCGCGACGATCCTTCTATTACCACAGGGAGGAAGACGGGCTTTATGAACAACGCAAAACTGTTTGTCATCGAATACACCCTTCACGGCGCGCCGAAGTCGTTCATTATCCGCTCGGACAAAATGGACAACACCGAGGCGTGGCACTGGGCAAGCTGCGACGCCGGGGTGGGCCGCATCCCGCGCTTCGGCCGGGAAAAGGTGCAAAAGACCAGCAAGCCTGCGGCGGAAAAATTCGGCGTGGAAAACGTCACGTGGCGACCGGCAAGCTAAGCTGTGGCGCAGGTGGGGACTAATTCGGGGGAACACACATGACGACCATCAGCAGCCCGGCGCACCTGGACTACAGCCTGGACACCGCCTCCGGCAGAGTCACCAGAAGCATCGACTGCCCGGTTGGCCTGGAACCCGTCGCAAACGACCCCTACTGCTTCGCCCTGCGCGTCCCGGCCCCACAGCCGGAAGACCTCGAACAGGCCACAACCGTCGACGTCCGAGTCGAAGGCCGACGCCTGCAAGGCACCGTCCGCCACACCGAACGCCTGGACGACGACAGCCTGAAACTGGAAGTGGAGCCTGACTAGGCTCCACTTTTACATGCAGCCCGTTATTTCGGGTGCGCGCACTGGCAACCCTTGCCAGAACACTCCTCGCCACTTTTGTGATGATGCGCACAGGCCTCACAGCAATAGTGCTTACCGTGCGCCACATAAGAATGCTCACCCTCCTTGATCGTGCAACGACATCCTGGGCAATCGCATTTTCTATCTGCCATGGAACAGACTCCTTTGGTGGTGGTTGTCTGAGGCTGAAAGAACAAGCCGTGCTACCAGTGTAGAAGGTGAAAACCACCCAACAACCAAATCACTCACTCCCCCACCACTCACCACTCACCACTCACCACTCACCAAGATGAGCGTTAGCTCGAGTACCGCTTTTGACGCACAGGCCCGTCGGCAGGCTGAGTGGAGGGATTGATCCGGGGGTGGGAGCGCAGCGACCGTGCGGCGAAGCCGCATGCATCGAGAGGAGGTGCAGCGAAGCAAACCGTAGGCGATGCCCCCGGATCAATCCCGGAGCGAAGGAACCCGAGCCACAGCGAGGGCCGTACGTCAGGGCACAGACCTTTTGGTTACTTTTGGGGCGTTTGCCAAAAGTGACCCGCCGTAAGGGCGGAACCCTAAGAAGCCGTTACCGCAGCAACGGATATGTACTCAATCAACCCCCCGCACGCTACTGCGATACATAAACACCAACGCCAACCCCAAACAAACCATCGCCAAAACCCGACTCGAAGACAGCTCAATCGCCGGATTCCCCAACCACCCAAAATTATCGATCAGCATCCCCATTCCAAGCTGCCCAACAATAACCGCCACCGTGGCCACGGCAGTACCAACGCGCGGTACCGCACCAACCATGACCATCATATAAACTACCCCAAACAACGCACCACTGAGCTGCCACTTCGGCACGTCCAGCAGGCTGACCGCATGGGCCGGTTCGAAAAACAGGATCAGCAGCCCCGTACTCACCGCGCCAACCACGAAAGTCAGGAGGCTACTGCGCAACACACCAACGGTTTCCCCAAGACGCCCATTGATCGCCGCCTGCACACTCAACACCGCGCCAGCCAACACCACCACCGCCAACAAAATAACCAGACTCATCTCATCACCCCCGCGCAATCAAAACCAGTGCCGCCACAATCAACCCCAACGCCAGCCACCGCTCAGCATTGACCTTCTTGCGCGTAGCCCCAAACCAGCCGAAATGGTCAATCAGCACACTCTTGCCGACCTGCCCCGACAGAATCGCAATCATCGTCATCGCAATCCCGATATGCGGCGTCGCCAACGTCAGCACCACCACATACATCGGCCCCAGAAACCCGCCGATCAACTGCCAGCGCGGCAGATCCGTCAGCGCCGGCCCCTTCTGCGGCCCCGCAAACAGCAACAGCAAAAACAGAATCGCCGACCCGACCCCGAAGATGCTCAAGGTCGCCCACAGGTGCCCGACCTGCTCACCCAGCGGCCCGAGCAACCCGGCCTCCACCGACAAGCCCATGCCGGCCAGAATCACCAACGGCAACAGCAACAAGCGCAAACCGGACCGGGCGACAGGTGCCGGCGCAGCACTCACTTCATCAAACGACTGCATCTGAAAAACCTCTGAAGGACACGATGGCGCGGATTATCGGCTGGCGCAGCTGTGCGATAAATGGGAGCATCCGGACAACACTTTTGCGTAACTCGCACAGCAGGACACACGATGCACGGGCTCAACGAACTGGGATTCAAGGCGCTAAGGCTGTTTGTGGCCGTGCTCGATCACGGCAGCTTTTCCGAAGTCGCCCGCCGCGAGGGCGTGGCGCCCTCTTCGATATCCCGGCAGATCCAGTTGATGGAGCAAGCGCTGAACCAGCAACTGCTTTACCGCCACACCCGCGCGGTCACACCAACCGAAGCCGGGCGCATGCTCGGCCACCACGCGCGGCTGGTGCTGGTGCAACTGGAGGAAGCCGAACAGGCGTTGCAGGAACAGCAAAGCGAACCGACCGGACTGGTGCGGATCAACGCCCCGGTGGTGTTCGGCCAACGTCATCTGACGCCATGGCTAGGCCGTCTGTGCGAGCGCTACCCGAAGCTGCAACTGGACATCCAGCAGACCGACCACTACATCGACCCGTTGCAGGAAGGCGCCGACCTGCTGTTCCGCATCGGCCCGCTGCACGACTCAAGCATGCAGGCGCGGATCCTGGCACCGCACCGGTTTCAGGTCGCGGCCAGCCCGGCGTATCTCAAGCGCTTCGGCACACCACAGCATCCCGACGACCTCGCCCGCCACCAGTGCCTGGCCTACAAGGGCGCGACCGGCCAGCAGCGCTGGTTTTTCCGTCAGGATCAGGGCGAGTGGACGCCGTATTCGGTCAAGGGTCCGATCACCGGCAACCACGCGGACACCCTGACCCAGGCCGCCGAACAGGGTTTGGGGCTGGTGATGTTTCCGTCATGGCTGATCGGCGAGGCGGTGCGTGAGGGCACGCTGGTGCCGGTGCTGGGGGATTATCAGGTGTCGAACAGTGTCGAGCCGCAGCAGATTGCGGTGCTGTGGCCGGGGAGCCGGCGGTTGTCGGTGAAGGTGCGGACGGTGATTGATTTCTTTGTTGAGTGTTTTGGGGAGGTTCCTTATTGGGATCGACCCTGAAGATCAAAAGCCAGCCCTCACCCTCTCCCGGAGGGAGAGGGGACCGATTGGGGGATATTTAAGAAATGCACCGACGTGAGCGATTAGCTTTGAATCCATAATCGACTGGTTTTTTCAGGTCGATGTATGACGCAAGACACTGCGGTCAGTCCCCTCTCCCTCCGGGAGAGGGTTAGGGTGAGGGGGCTTTCAGGGGTCAGATACGGAACTGCCCAACCAACTTACCCAGCCGCTGCCCCAACTCCGCCAGACTCCGCGAAGTCTGCGCCCCCAACTGGGTCTCATCCGCCACGTTATCCACCGCCACCGCAATCTGATGCACGCTACGGTTGATCTCTTCCGCCACCGCCGTCTGCTCTTCGGCAGCACTGGCGATCTGGGCGTTCATCGAGTTGATGGTCGCAATCAGATCCGCCATGGCGTCGAGCGACGCCCCCGCCTGATTGGCCTGGGCAGACGTGCCGTCCCCCGCTTCACTGGAACGGCGCATCGCCTCGACCGCCGACTGCGTACCGGCCTGCAAGCGATCAATCATCCCCTGAATTTCCTGAGTGCTGATCTGCGTGCGTGAAGCCAGCGCCCGCACCTCGTCCGCCACCACCGCAAACCCACGCCCGGCCTCACCGGCCCGCGCCGCTTCAATCGCGGCGTTGAGTGCCAGCAGGTTGGTCTGTTCGGCGATCGAGCGGATCACCCCGAGCACGCCGACAATCGACGACACGTCCTGCTGCAGGCTGTCGAGGGACACGCCACTGCTGCGGATGTCGTCCACCAGCGCATGAATCTGCTTGATGCTGCCGGCCACCACGCGTTTGGCGGTCTGGCCTTCTTCGTCGGTCTGCTGTGCAGCGACGGCGGCGTTCTGTGCGCTCTTGGCAACTTCCTGCGCGGCAGCGGACATTTCGTTGATCGCCGTGGCGACCTGATCGGTCTCGTGGCGCTGACGCTCCATGGCCTGGTCGGAGCGCTGGGCCTGATCCGAGACCTGCGTCACCAGCCCGGTCAGTTGCGAAGTCATCTCGGTGATTTGCCGCACCAGGCCGTGGATCTTGTCGACAAAGCGGTTGAACGAACCGGCCAGTTCGCCGAGTTCGTCCTGGCTGGTGATGGTCAGGCGACGAGTCAGGTCGCCCTCACCCGCGGCAATGTCGTCGAGGTTGGCTTTCATCAGGGTCAGCGGCCGCAAAATGGTATTGGCCAGCACCAGCCCCGCCACCGCGATCAGCAGCAACACGATTACCGCCACGCCGACGATGCTCAGCACCACGCCTTCCATTCGGTCCTGAACCTGGGCCTGAACCAGCGCCACTTGCGCCTCGATGCCGTCGAGGTTGACCGACGTACCGAACGCCATGTCCCACTTCGGCAGGTATTCGGTGTAACCGAGTTTCGGCACCAGCACCTGGGCGTTACCCGGTAGCGGCGAGCTGTATTGCAGGTAGTGAGTACCGTCCTTCGCCACCTTCACCAGATCGCGGTTGACGTAGACGCCGTTCGGGTCGCGGTTGTCCTTGAAGCTCTTGCCCACGCCGTCAGGGTCGGTGGACTTGAACAGGCGCACGGTCTCGGAGTCGTAGCCGAAGAAGTAGCCGTCCTTGCCGTACTTGATGCTCGACAGCAGTTTGATCACCTGCGCCCGCGCGTCGGCGTCACCGGGGGCGGCAGCGTCGTACAACGGTTTGATAGTGGTCATGGCCACGGCGACATAACTGGCCAGGGTGGCCTTGGCGTCGCCGAGCAGGCGTTCGCGGGTCTGTTCGACTTCCTTGTGCGCCTGCTCCTGAAGGATGAACAGCGTGGTCAGGCTGATCACCAGCGCAAAGAGCAAGACCGGAAGGACGGCAAGGGACAGGACTTTAGCCTTGAGACTCAGGCGCATGGGTGCTCACTCTTTTGGTTTTATTGGCGTGGTTAAAGGCGTTAACGGCACGCGAAAGCAAAAGTTGAGCTGAGTCTTAACCAGATCGTTCAGATCGTTCCCACGCAGAGCGTGGGAACGATCTGAGTGGGTGTTACAGGACCATTGCAGCCACCCAGCCGGCCGCCAGCAACGGCAGGTTGTAGTGCAGGAAGGTCGGCACCACGGTGTCCCAGATGTGGTGGTGCTGGCCGTCGATGTTCAGGCCGGAGGTCGGGCCAAGCGTCGAATCCGATGCCGGCGAGCCGGTGTCGCCCAAGGCCCCGGCAGTGCCGACGATGCAGACGATCGCCATCGGGCTGAAACCCAGCTGCACGCACAGCGGCACGAAAATCGCCGCCAGAATCGGCACCGTGGAGAATGAAGAACCAATACCGATGGTCACCATCAGCCCCACCAGCAGCATCAGCAGCGCGCCAATGGCCTTGCTGTGATCAATCTGCGCCGCCGCGCTTTCGACCAGTGTGCGCACCTCGCCGGTGGCCTTCAGCACTTCGGCAAACCCTGAGGCGGCGATCATGATGAAACCGATCATCGCCATCATCTTCATGCCTTCGGTGAACAGGCCGTCAGTCTCGCGCCACTTGACGATGCCCGACGCCGAGAAAATCAGAAACCCGGCCAGCGCCCCGATAATCATCGAATCCAGCAGCAACTGAATAATGAAGGCTGCGGCGATAGCCAGGCCGGCAATGCCGATCGTCATCGGGTTGTAGGCGACGCTGACCTGCTCCACCTGTTCGATCTTTTCCAGGTCGTAGACACGCTTCTTGCGGTAGCTGAAGAACACCGCCATCAACAGGCCGAACACCATGCCCGCCGCCGGGATCGCCATCGCATGCATGACGTTGACCTGGCTGATGTCCACGCCGGCCTTGCTGACGTTGGCCAGCAGGATCTGGTTGAGGAAGATGTTGCCGAAGCCGACCGGAAACACCATGTACGGTGTGATCAGGCCGAAGGTCATGACGCAGGCGATCAGCCGGCGATCCAGTTGCAGCTTGGTCAGTACATATAGAAGCGGCGGCACCAGCAACGGAATGAACGCGATGTGGATCGGCAGGATGTTCTGCGAAGCAATCGCCACCACCCACAGCAGACCGATCAGCAGCCATTTGACGCTGCCGCCCCCGGTCGCATGCTGACGGTCGACCATCGCCAGGGCCTTGTCGGCCAGCGCATGGGCCAGGCCAGACTTGGCAATCGCCACCGCGAAAGCACCAAGCAACGCGTAGGACAACGCCACCGTCGCCCCGCCGCCCAGGCCACTGTTGAACGCCTTGAGCGTGGCGTCGATGCCCAGGCCGCCAGTCAGGCCACCGACCAGCGCACCGACGATCAACGCGATCACCACATGCACACGGGACAGGCTGAGGATCAGCATGACGCCGACCGCAGCAATCACTGCATTCATTTCACTACCTCAAAAACACGACGGTAAAGCCATTCACCGCCAGACAGGATGAGTCCGGCCGGCAAGCCACGAGGGTCGCCAGCGGATTTGCATAGAGGGTCTTATTAGAAGGGCGCGCACTGTGCCGCAGAGCGGGCGCAGTGTCAAAGCGACCGGTCGCGACACTGTGTAACTTTCCATGATCAAACTGCGAACGATGGCATATCCGCCACAACGTGCGTCAATTCGCCATATTGCATTTGCGCCATAAAGAAAGTCGAAACGCGGCCGTTACAGTGCAAAGTCTCAGATATTTATCGAATAAGGACGTCTCCATGTCGCTCAGACAACTTTCCATCCAATGGAAAATCACCCTGCTCGCCGGGCTCTGCCTGGCCGGTATCGTGACCCTGTTGGTGGGTCTTTCGCTGTATCGCATGGAGCACAGTTCTGAACTGGTGAAAGCTTCGAGCATGGAAATGCTCACCGAGTCGGCCCAGGCTCGCATCGAATCCCAGGGCGAAGTTCAGGCGGCAGGCATTCGCCAGCAGTTCATGGACGCCTATCAATATGGCCACGGCTTCTCGCGGCAGGTGCTGTTCCTGCGCGAACAGGCCGAGAAGCGCTTCCTCGATGCCTTCGACCTGCGCGAAGACATGACGCGTCAGGTGAAATCGGCGCTGCAGGCCAACCCGGAATTGCTCGGTCTGTCGCTGGTGTTCGAAGCCAACGCGCTGGACGGCAAGGATGAACTGTTCGCCGGCCAGGCCGAACTGGGCAGCAACGACAAGGGCCGCTTCGCCCTGTACTGGTCGCAGCCGACCCCAGGCAAAGTGACCTCGATGGCGCTGCCGGAAAGCGACATGGCCGACACCAGCACCGGCCCCAGCGGCCAGGCCGCCAACGCCTGGTTCACCTGCCCGCGCACCACGCTCAAGCCATGCGTGATCGAACCGTACTTCTATGTGATCGACGGGCAAAACGTGCTGATGACCAGCATCGTGTTCCCGCTGATGGTCAACGGCAAAGTCATCGCCTCGCTGTCGGTGGACATCAACCTCAACAGCCTGCAAGCGATCAGCCAGGGCGCCAGCAAAAAGCTCTATGACGGCCAGACCGCCGTGAGCATCATCAGCCCCGCCGGCCTGCTCGCCGGTTACAGCCCGGACGCCAGCAAACTCAGCCAGCGCCTCGACGCCGTGGACACCACCAGCGGCGCTGAATTGCTGCGCCTGCTGGCCTCGAGCAAAACCGTCAGCAGCCTGCACAGCAATGCGCAATTGAAAGTGCTGTCGCCGTTCCAGCCGATTCCCGGTGGCCCATCGTGGGGCGTGCTGCTCGATGTACCGGAGAAAGTCCTGGTCAGCCGCGCCGAAGCGCTCAAGCAGCAACTGGATGCCAGCAACACCTCGGGCACGCTGATCGAACTGAGCCTGGGCGTGCTCGCCGCGCTGGTCGGCCTGCTATTGGTGTGGCTGATGGCACGTAGCGTGACCAAGCCGATCCTTGGCGTGGCCCACATGCTGGAAGACATCGCCAGCGGCGAAGGCGACCTGACCCGTCGTCTGGCCTATGACAAGAAAGACGAACTCGGTCAGTTGGCCGGTTGGTTCAACCGCTTCCTCGACAAGCTGCAACCGATCATCGCCGAGGTGAAACGCTCGGTGCAGGACGCGCGCAACACTGCCGACCAGTCCTCGGCCATTGCCACCCAGACCAGCGCCGGCATGGAACAGCAATACCGTCAGGTCGATCAGGTGGCCACCGCGTCCCACGAAATGAGCGCCACTGCCCAGGACGTGGCCCGCAGCGCCGCCCAAGCGGCCGAAGCGGCAAAAGATGCCGATCGCGCTACCCGTCAGGGCCTGACCGTGATCGACCGCACCACCGCCAGCATCGACCACCTCGCCGCCGACATGAGCGCCGCGATGATCCAGGTCGAAGGCCTGGCCGCCAACAGCGAGAAAATCGGCGCGGTGCTGGAAACCATCCGCGCCATCGCCGAGCAGACCAACCTGCTGGCGCTCAACGCTGCCATCGAAGCCGCCCGCGCTGGTGAGGCCGGTCGTGGCTTTGCGGTGGTCGCCGACGAAGTGCGCAACCTCGCCCGCCGCACCCAGGAATCGGTGGAAGAAACCCGCCAGGTGATCGAACAACTGCAAAGTGGCACGCAGGACGTGGTCGGTTCGATGGGCAACAGCCATCGTCAGGCTCAGGGCAGCGTCGAACAGGTCGGCCAGGCCGTGACCGCGCTGCGCCAGATCGGCGATGCGGTGACGGTGATCAGCGACATGAACCTGCAGATCGCCAGCGCCGCCGAAGAACAGAGCGCGGTGGCCGAAGAGATCAACAACAACGTGGCGACCATTCGTGATGTGACGGAGTCGCTGTCGGGGCAGGCGAATGAATCGGCGCGGGTAAGTCAGTCGCTCAATAGCCTGGCGAATCAGCAGCAGAGTCTTATGGATCAGTTCCGGGTCTGACGCTCAAGCCCGCTCACCACAGATCCCTGTGGGAGCGGGTTTAACGCCGAGGCAACTGAATCTCCACCCTCAACCCACCCCACTCACTCTCCCCCAGCACCAAAACCCCGCCCCACGTCTCGACAATATCCCGCACAATCCCCAGCCCCAACCCATGCCCATGGGTCTGCTCATCCAGCCGCGCCCCCCGACTGAACACCTGATCGCGCTGTGCTTCGGGAATCCCCGGCCCGTCGTCCTCCACACTCAGCACAAAACCTTCAGCCTTCTCGATCACGCTCAGACGCACCTCGGCATCCGCCCATTTGCAGGCGTTGTCCAGCAGGTTGCCGAGCAATTCCAGCAGGTCTTCACGGTCCCACGGCAATTGCAGCCCGGTCGGCGCGACGTAGCTCAATGCCAGGTGTTCGCCGTGGATCATGTTCAACGTTGCCAGCAACCCCGGCAGTTCCGCATCGCAATCGAACAGTGCCCCCGGCAACGCATCGCCGGAGAGTCGCGCACGATTGAGCTCGCGGTTAAGCCGTTGCTGCACTTGTTCCAGTTGTTCCTTCAGAATCTTGCGCAATTCGGGATGAGCATCGAGCTTTTCGTTCGAGGCCAGGCTCAGCAGCACCGCCAACGGCGTTTTCAGTGCATGCCCAAGATTGCCCAACGCGTTTCGCGAGCGCTTGAGGCTGTCTTCGGTGTGCGCCAGCAAATGGTTGATCTGCGCCACCAGCGGCTCCAGTTCCGCCGGCACCTGTTCATCGAGTTGTGAGCGTTGGCCCTGCTGCAACTGGGCGATTTGCTCGCGAGCCTTTTCCAGTGGACGCAAGGCCCGATGCACGGTCAGCCGTTGCAGAATCAGGATCAGCAGCAGCCCGGCCAACCCCAGCCCCAGTCCAATCTGACGCATGCGCTGGAAGCTCTCGCGCACAGGCGTGTAATCCTGGGCCACGCTGATCGAGATCGACTGGCCGAGCCGTTTGTAATCCGAGCGCAGCACCAGCAGTTGCTGACCGTCCGGCCCCAGTTGCAGATTGCTGTGCAGGCCTGGTCGTTCCAGCAGCGGCAGTTCCTGATCCCACAACGAACGGGAGCGCCAGTGACTCTCGGCGAAATCGATGCGAAAGTAATGCCCGGAAAACGGCCGCTGATAGGCCGGCGACAAGTGCCGCTCGTCCAGCTGCAAGCCTTGCGGGCCGCGCACCAGTGCCACCAGCAAGCTCTCGCTGTCGTTGCGCAGGCCGGCTTCGAGGTAACGCTGCAACCCCACTTCGAACAGCCACAGGCTGGTTTGCGCCAGCACCAGGCCGACGATCACCATCACGCTGATCAGACCCAGGCTCAAGCGGCGCTGGATCGATCTCACGAAGCTTGTCCGCCGAACAGATAACCCTGGCCGCGACGGGTTTCGATCACGCTTTTGCCGAGTTTGCGGCGCAGGTGGTTGACGTGGACTTCAAGCACGTTGGAGTCGCGCTCGGTTTCACCGTCGTAGAGGTGTTCGGCGAGGTGGCTTTTGGAAAGAATCTGCTCCGGGTGCAGCATGAAGTAGCGCAGCAGGCGGAACTCGGCGGCGGTCAGTTGAATATCGGCGCCGTCGCGCACGACGCACTGGCGGCCCTCGTCCAGATGCAGCCCCGCCGACTTGAGCGTCGGCTGGTTGGCCTGCCCCTTGGAGCGGCGCAGCAGCGATTGAATGCGCAAATGCAGTTCTTCCGGGTGGAAGGGTTTGGTCAGGTAATCGTCGGCACCGGCCTTCAGGCCTTCGATGCGCTCGGCCCAGGAATCCCGGGCAGTGAGGATCAGCACCGGCGTCGCCAGCCCACCGGCGCGCCATTGCGCCAGCACTTCAAGGCCCGGCACGCCCGGCAAGCCAAGGTCGAGAACGATCAGGTCGTACGGCTCGCTACGGCCCTGATAAACCGCATCACGGCCGTCCGTCAGCCAGTCCACGGCGTAGCCCTGGCGTTGCAGGCCGGCGATCAGTTCATCGGCCAGGGGGACGTGGTCTTCCACCAGAAGCAAACGCATCGGTCAATCTTCCTTGTCTTTCAGTAAACGGCCGGTGGCGGCCTCGAGATGCAGCTCGCGTGTCACACCGTCGACGGTCAGCAACTCGACTTCGTAAATGTAGACGTCGTGTTTTTCTTCCAGCTCGACTTCCAGCAGTTTCGCGCCGGGGTAGCGATCCAGCGCGTTATGCAGCACCTGCTCCAGCGGCAGAATCACACCCTGCTGACGCAGGCGCAGGGCTTCGTCCTGATTCAGGTCGCGAGCGAGCGGCGCCGAGCAGAACGCAACGAGCGCCAGGGCCATAAGGCCCGTGGCGCGCGTCGATGAATACGGCAAAAACAATTTCATTAAGTGTCCTGATGATCCTTGCGCAACAGCCCGTCGCTCGCGTCCAGTTCCATTTCCCATTCCACGCCTTGCGGATCTTTCAGCTCGATCTGGTACAGATAAAAGCCGTAGCGCTTTTCCAGTTCGATATCGATGACTGTCGAATCCGGATGGCGGGCCATGGCCGTGGCCTTGACGGTCTCAATCGGCACAATGGTACCAGCGTCGATCAATCTTCGGGCTTCATCCGCAAGCAAGTCGCGGGTGTGGGCGAGGTTCGAGGTCAGGCCGTAGAACAGGAGCGCGATGAACAGGGTCGCGAGGATTTTCATGAGTGTCTCCTGATATCTGGTAGTGCTTCCTTGGCGGACACCTTAGCGATTCGAACTTAATTGAAACTGAACTGCCATCATCGAACCCGCTCCTGCAGGGCCGGCAACATGTGTTTATAATTCTTCGCTTGCTAACGATCGAGACCGGTATGACAGCCATCCACATCAAGTTCCCTGCCCTCACCCTCAAGGCTGGCCCACGTGCCATGGCGCGCATCCGCGCCCAGGGCCTGAACGCCGCCGACGTCGGCACACTGCCCGGCGCTGCCGGTGGGCCGAAGGCGTTGGGGATTCAGGGGCTGGATCTGGCGCTGTTCGGCGAGTGGCTGCCGGCCGCACCGCGCGAGCGCTCGCTGATCGGTGCGTCGGTGGGCTCCTGGCGCTTCGCCAGCGCCTGTCTGCCGGACGCCGCCGAAGGCATCCGCCGCCTCGGTCATCTGTACACCGAGCAGAACTTCAACAAGGGCGTGACCATCGGTGAAGTCAGCCGCAGTTCGCAGCGCATGCTCGACGACCTGCTCGACGGTCGCGATGCGGTACTGCTCGACAACGCCCATTACCGCTTGAACATCATGGTGGTCAAAAGCCACGGGCGGCTGGCGGACGATCATCGCGGCCGGCTCGGGCTGGCGCTGGGTTCGGTGATCGCCGACAACCTGCGAGGTCGCGCGCGGCTGTCGCGGCACTTTGAACGGCTGATCATCCACGACCCGCGCCTGGCGCCACCGGTGCATGCGCTGAACGATTTCCCGTCGCGCTTCGTTGCCCTCGATGCCGGCAACCTGCGCCAGGCGCTGCTGGCCTCGGGCTCGATCCCGATGGTCATGGAAGGCGTGCGCGACCTGCCGGGCGCCGGAGCCGGCACGTTCCGCGATGGCGGTCTGCTGGACTATCACCTCGACCTGCCCTACAACGGCGACGGCATCGTGCTCTATCCGCACTTCACCGACCGGGTGATTCCGGGCTGGTTCGACAAGACCCTGCCCTGGCGCAAAGCCTCGGTGGAACGCTTGCAGGACGTGCTGTTGCTCGCGCCGTCCAAGGAATACCTGGCGCGCCTGCCCTACGGCAAACTCCCCGACCGCAACGACTTCAAGCGCTTCATGGGCGATGCACCGAGCCGGCAGAAATACTGGCGCGCGGCGATGGACGAGAGCCGCCGTCTGGGCGACGAGTTCCTTGAACTGACTGCCAATGGTCGCCTCGCCGAGCGCTTGCTGACCCTTTAGTCAGCACAGCCGGGGACAAGCTGGTAAACTCGCCGCCTGCCCGAATTCGCTGCGGCGAACGCCATCTCAACAGAGCTGAAAACACTGTGGAAATCTTCAAGGAATTTACGTTCGAATCCGCCCACCGCCTGCCCCACGTACCGGACGGCCACAAGTGCGGACGCCTGCACGGTCACTCGTTCAAAGTGGCGATTCACCTGAGCGGCGACCTCGATCCGCACACCGGCTGGATCCGTGATTTCTCCGAGATCAAGGCGATTTTCAAGCCGCTGTACGAGCGTCTGGACCACAACTACCTGAACGATATTCCGGGCCTCGAGAACCCGACCAGCGAAGTGCTGGCCAAGTTCATCTGGAATGAGTTGAAGCCCCTGCTGCCGGAACTCAGTGCGATCCGCATCCACGAGACCTGCACCAGCGGTTGCATCTATCGCGGCGAGTGAGTCCGGCGACACCAAAAAACCACCGAGACCGGTGGTTTTTTTACGCCTATGCTTTTTGGCTCGAACCCGCCAAGAGGACAGGCCCATGACGGACTGGCTGCTGGATCAGGTCTTTGACTTCAAAGGGCGACAGATTCGCCACGGGGTGCGCGGCGACGGCCCGCCGCTGGTGTTCGTGCACGGCACACCCTTCTCTTCCTACGTGTGGCACCGCATCGCGCCGCATTTTTTCGCCAGCCATCGGGTGCATTACTTCGACCTGCTGGGCTACGGACGATCCGAACAACCGGACGCCGATGTCTCCCTGGGCGTGCAAAACGAATTGCTCGCGCAGTTGCTGGATCACTGGGGTCTGCAACGCCCGGACGTGGTTGCCCACGACTTCGGCGGCGCCACCGCCCTGCGCGCGCATCTGCTCAACGGCAAGGATTACCGTACCCTGACGCTGATAGACCCGGTCGCACTGACACCCTGGGGTTCGCCGTTCGTGCAGCACGTGCGCCAGCATGAAGCGGCGTTCAGCGGCCTGCCCGATTACATCCAGCGCGCCATCGTCCCGACCTATATTCGCGGGGCGATTCATCGTGACATTCCGGATGATGAACTGGCGCCCTACGTGCAGCCGTGGCTGGGTGATCCGGGGCAAGCGGCGTTCTACCGGCAGATCGCGCAGATGGACCAGCGCTACACACTGGAAACTCAGCCGCTGTACCCGACGATTCGCTGCCCGGTGCAGATTCTCTGGGGTGAGGAGGATCAGTGGATTCCCATCGAACGCGGCCGGGCCTTGCACCAGTTGATCCCCGGATCGCAGTTTCATCCGATCCCGAATGCCGGGCATCTGGTACAGGAAGATGCGCCTGAAGCCATCGTTGCTGCACTGCTGCGGTTCCTCTGATCGAATCCCATGACCTCGTGGGGGACGCCCTGCTCCCCCATGGTTCGGCACGGCGCCAAATGCACTGCTTTCGCGCCGATCATCCGTGTCTCGTCTATAAATACCCGCAACATTGCGTTTGGCACGACCGCTGCAACCTCTTCGCGTCCTCCCCTTTCCAGCAAGGAACGCCCCCATGACGCAGAACGATCCCGGCAACGATTACCCCCTCAGTGAAGTCCCGATGCACGCACGCAAAGGCCTGGCCTCCACGGCGATGGTGCTGCTGGGCTTCACCTTCTTCACCGCGACCATGTTTGCCGGCGGCAAGCTCGGCGTTGCATTCAACTTCGGCGAAATGCTCGCCGTCATCGTCATCGGCAACCTGCTGCTCGGCGTGTACGCCGCAGGCCTCGGTTACATCGCCTTCAAGAGCGGCCTGAATTCGGTGCTGATGGGACGTTTCTGTTTTGGCGAAGTCGGCAGCAAGCTCAGCGACCTGATTCTCGGGTTCACCCAGATCGGCTGGTACGCCTGGGGCACCGCGACGGCGGCGGTGGTGCTCGGCAAGTATTTCGACCTGAACGAAGGCACGGTGCTGGGGCTGATGGTGCTGTTCGGCCTGGTGTTCTGCGCCACGGCGTATGTCGGTTATCGCGGACTGGAGATACTGTCGTACATCGCGGTACCGGCGATGATGTTGCTGCTGATGCTGTCGATGTGGGTCGCGACCGTGAAAGTCGGCGGCCTCGACGGATTGCTCAGCGTCGTACCCAGCGGTTCGCTGGACTGGTCGACCGCTATCACGCTGGTGTTCGGCACCTTCGTCAGCGGCGCGACCCAGGCCACCAACTGGACGCGTTTTTCCCGCTCGGCGCGGGTCGCGGTGCTGGCCAGCCTCATTGGCTTTTTCATCGGCAACGGACTGATGGTGCTGATCGGCGCTTACGGCGCGATCGTCTATCAACAACCCGACGTGGTCGAAGTGTTGCTGTTGCAGGGCTTCGCCATGGCGGCGATGGCGATGCTGTTGCTGAACATCTGGAGCACCCAGGACAACACCATCTACAACTTCGCCGTCGCCGGTTGCAATCTGCTGCGTACCGGACGCCGCAAGACCGTGACCCTGGTCGGTGCCGTGATCGGCACGGCACTCGCGTTGCTGGGCATGTACGACATGCTGGTGCCTTATCTGATCCTGCTCGGCACGGTGATTCCGCCGATTGGCGGGGTGATCATGGCGGACTTTTTCTTCCGCTGGCGCGGTCAATATCCACGTCTTGCCGATGCGCGCCTGCCCGCGTTCAACTGGCCGGGCCTGGCGGCCTACGCGGCTGGAACCGTCGCTGCCTTCGGCTCGCCGTGGGTCGCGCCGCTGGTCGGGATCGCCGTTGCCGCGTTAACGTATATCGCAGTGACCGGCCTGCTCGGCGCCCGCAACGCGGCCGCCCCTCTACAAGATCTATAAAAGGATTCGCCCGATGCACATCATCAACGCCCGACTGCGCAACCAGGAAGGTCTGCACGAATTGCACCTCGAAGATGGCCTGATCCGCAGCATCGCGCGCCAGACCGAAGCGCCGACCCTGGGCCCCGACGACCTCGACGCCGGCGGCAATCTGGTGGTGCCGCCCTTCGTCGAACCGCACATTCACCTCGACGCCACCCTGACCGCCGGCGAGCCACGCTGGAACATGAGCGGCACGCTGTTCGAAGGGATCGAATGCTGGGGCGAGCGCAAGGTCACCATCACCCAGGAAGACACCAAGGCCCGGGCCAAGAAAACCATTCAGTCCCTGGCCGCCCATGGCATCCAACACGTGCGCACCCACGTCGACGTCACCGACCCGCAACTCACCGCGCTCAAAGCGATGCTCGAAGTGCGCGAAGAAAGCCGTCACCTGATCGACCTGCAAATCGTCGCGTTCCCTCAGGAAGGCATCGAGTCGTTCCGCAATGGCCGCGAACTGATGGAAGAAGCGATCCGCATGGGCGCGGACGTGGTCGGCGGGATTCCGCATTTCGAATACACCCGCGATCAGGGCGTCAGCTCAGTGAAGTTTCTGATGGACCTGGCCGAGCGCACCGGTTGCCTGGTGGACGTGCACTGCGACGAAACCGACGACCCGCATTCGCGCTTCCTCGAAGTGCTGGCCGAAGAGGCCCGCAGCCGCGACATGGGCGCGCTCGTGACGGCCAGTCACACCACGGCAATGGGCTCCTACGACAACGCCTACTGCGCCAAACTGTTCCGCCTGCTCGGGCACTCAGGGATCAGTTTTGTCTCCTGCCCGACCGAAAGCATTCACCTGCAAGGCCGCTTCGACACCTTCCCGAAACGCCGGGGCGTGACCCGCGTCAACGAATTGCTCGAAGCCGGCATGAACGTCTGCTTCGGTCAGGACTCGATCGTCGACCCGTGGTATCCGCTGGGCAACGGCAACATCCTGCGCGTGCTCGAAGCCGGGCTGCACATCTGCCACATGCTCGGTTACCGCAACCTGCAAAGCGCACTGGACCTGGTCACCGACAACAGCGCCAAGGCCATGCACCTTGGTGAACGCTATGGTCTTGAACAGGGTCGCCCGGCGAACCTGCTGATTCTGTCGGCGGACAGCGATTACGAAGTGATCCGCAGCCAGGGCCTGCCGCTGTATTCGATCCGTGGCGGCAAGGTGTTGATGAAGCGGCAGATGCCGGTGGTGGAATTCGTCGAGGGTTGAGCCGTGGTTATGGATCGGGCCGGCCTTATCGCAAAACGATAGAGCCGGCCTGTCAGATCTGACAGGCGACAACCGCAGCGAACCAGCTCACAGTGAAGTCCAAGGGATCCATCGTTCCCGGGGGGACGATCATGAAAGGGACTTCACCTTTTTGTCTGATGCGCGGTGCCGAACAGACGCACGCCGCTCAGTTCACCGTCCTGTTTCTCCAGTAAAATCGGCGCAGTCCCGCCCGGCATCACCACCTTCACTTCTCCCGCCGACACCCAGCCCACCCGCCATGCTGCGCTCGCCACCGCACTGGCGCTGGTGCCGGAGGACGCCGTCGGGCCTTCGCCGCGTTCGAAAACCCGCGCAACAATGCGTTGATCGCCTGCGCGCATCGCCCATTGCAGATTGACCCCGGCCTGGCACGGCTGGCCGGCGCCGACGGGGGTGGCATAGGCGATTGCGGTCAGACTGTCCGCCAGTGGCGGTTCAAGCATCCGCTCGTTGCTCGGCAGTGCCGCTTCATCCTGCACCAGCGTCACGCAGTGGGGATTGCCGATGCGTACGAACTGACTGTTCGCCCAAGCGGGATCGATCTGCACCAACGGCCGAACACGACTGACTTCCACACCGTTGAACGGCACAGGTTCAACACCGAGCGCACCGACGGCTGCCGGACCGAATCCGGGTTGCCCGAGATCCAGCCAGAAGCCTTGCACGCCCGCCACCTCAGCCGGTTTGACCGAGGTCGGCACGGGCGACGGCGCATCCTGTTTGTCGTGATGCACCTGCAGTGGTGCGCCCTCTTTCGGCATCAACCCTTGTTCAAGCAGCGCCTGGGAGAAAATCGTCAAGCCGTTACCGCTGCGCTCGGCCAGCGTGCCGTCGGTATTGACGATCAGCAGATCGAAGGGTGGCGACGATTGAAACGGGCCGATCAGCAAGCCATCGCTACGATGGTGCTTGGCACCGGCGGGACGAATCGCGTCAGGCCATTGGCAGAATGTCTCTATGGCCTGCTCGCTCCAGAAGGCTCTGGATGAAGCGGCGTCTCCGGCACTGGCCGGCAGGTCGATGCCCGCCTCACGCACCTGTCGGGGTGAAACCACACCATAGATATTGCCGCGGGCATCGTAGAACTTCGTCATCTGTTTTCCTGCGCTGAGGCTCCTGTCAGCGCTCCACTCTACTGCCTGACGGGATCGACAATCACCTGGAAATATCAATAAAAGTGATATCACTTTGCCAAGAAATATCTCGTAGCAACTTCAAGCAGCCCTTATAAACCGTGGCCTTCAGGGTATGTGCGCAACTTTTTGCGCAACTTTAAGCCTTTATGATCCGCTTCGGTTCTGGATCAGGCTTTCGCCCGCTGTAGAACTTTCAGGAGATTGTGTTTCACCTCAAGGAGCGCCAAATGTTCAGTCCAGCCAACGAAACGCACTTCAGCCTGACCGTTGAGGACTACGTTTGCGACCTGCAAGTCCTGTCGTTCACCGGCACCGAAGGCATCAGCCAGCCATTCCGTTTCGACCTGGAACTGGTCAGCGAAAACCCGGATCTGGACCTGGAAAAGCTCCTGCACAAACAGGCCTTCCTCGCCCTCGACCCGCAAGGCTCCGGCATCCACGGCCAGATCTACCGCGTCGCCCAGGGCGATGCCGGCAAGCGCCTGACCCGCTACAAAGTCTCGCTGGTGCCGCAACTGCAATACCTGCATCACCGCACCAACCAGCGCATCTACCAGCAGATGTCGGCGCCGAAAATCATTGCGCTGATCCTCGATGAGCATGGCATCAAGGGCAACGCCTACAGTTTCCAGCTGAGCCAGCCGTGCCCGGATCGCGACTACTGCGTGCAGTACGACGAAACCGACCTGCACTTCGTCCAACGCCTGTGCGAAGAGGAAGGCATTCACTACCACTTCCAGCACAGCAAGAAAGGCCATCTGCTGGTGTTCGGCGATGACCAGACCGTGTTCCCGAACCTCGGCCAACCGACCGCGTACGTGCAGGGCAGCGGCATGGTCGCCGAAGAACCGGTGATCAAAGGCTTCAGGCTGCGCCTGGAAACCCGCACCAGCCGCACCACCCGCCGCGACTACGACTTTGAAAAACCGCACCTGCAAATGGAAGCGGCCTACAAACCGGACGGCGAGAGCACTGAACCGGATCTCGAAGACTACGACTACCCCGGCCGCTTCATCGACCGCGCCCGCGGCAAGTTCCTCAGCCAGCGCGCCCTCGAGCGCCACCGCGCCGACTACCGCCAGGCCGAAGGTCGCGGCGACCAGACCAAACTCGTCAGTGGCCACTTCATGGAAATGTCCGACCACCCGCGCAGCGAGTGGAACGACCTGTGGCTGCTCACCGAAATCTTCCACGAAGGCAAACAGCCGCAAGTCCTCGAAGAGTCGGTGACCAGCGACACCACCGACAACAAGGACGACTTCCACCAGGGCTACCGCAACACCTTCCTCGCCACCCCGTGGGACGTGTTCTACCGCCCGGCCCTCGAACACCCGAAACCCCGCGTCCTCGGCAGCCAGACCGCCATGGTCACCGGCCCCAAAGGCGAAGAAATCCACTGCGACCAGTACGGCCGCATCAAGGTGCAATTCCACTGGGACCGCGAAGGCCTGGCCGACGACAAGACCAGCTGCTGGCTGCGCGTCTCCAGCAGTTGGGCCGGCGACCGCTACGGCGCGATCTCCATCCCGCGCATCGGCATGGAAGTCCTCGTCACCTTCCTCGAAGGCGACCCCGACCAACCACTGGTGACCGGCTGCCTGTACCACAAGGAAAACCCGGTGCCGTACGCCCTCCCGGCGAACAAAACCCGCAGCGTCTTCAAAACCCTCAGCTCCCCGGGCGGCGGTGGCTACAACGAACTGCGCATCGAAGACAAAAAAGGCGCCGAACAAATCTTCATCCACGCCCAGCGCGACTGGGATGAAAACGTCGAACACGACCAGAAGATCCGGGTCGGCAACGAACGTCACGACACCGTGGTGAAGAACACCTACACCGAGCTGAAGGCCGAAGAACACCGCACCACGATTTCCGATCGCAAAGTGGAAGTGAAGGCGAGTGACCACCTGACCGTGAACCAGGATCAGCACATCAAACTCGGCACCGCGCAGTTGACCAGCGTGGGCAAGGAAATCCATCTCAAGGCCGGTGACAAAATGGTCATCGAGGCCGGCAGCGAACTGACCGTCCAGGCTGGCGGCAGCTTCATCAAACTCGATGGCAGTGGCATCACGGTGGTCGGGCCGGTGGTGAAGATCAACGCAGGTGGCTCGGCGGGAACGGGTTCCGGGATTGCGATCCTGATGCCGCTGCTGCCGATTCCTGCTCCTTCGGCCAGGGCTGGCAATCTCATGGCGCCCGCGCAACCGGGCCAACGACTGCCGGTGCCACCGGTCGAGCCGACCAAACTGAGCTTCGACATTCGTCTGGCCGACCGTCCGGGCGAAGGCGCCTTTGCGCTGGCGAACACGCCGTGGCGAATCATCAGGATGAGCGAACCGAGCTGGAAAAAACTCGGTCGTGTACCAGAGAGCGATGTGATTGCCCAAGGCGAAACCGATGACACGGGGCGTGTCACCTTGTCAGACGCCGCTCAGAAAAAACTCTCCCTTGAGTATCCGCAAAACCCGGAAATGTTCTGGCTGGTTTATCCCGGCCAGTGCGTCGCCCTGAAGGCCCACACAGACAATGGCTGGAGCGACGAACAACGGGAACTGCTGGCGCTGGCGAGCATGGACTTCAGCAGCGAACCTCATGCCGCGCCTCATCACCCGCAAGCCGGTACGGATAAAAACAGTGCATTGGAAAACCTGTCTCTGGCGGACGGCCTAGCACTCTTCGACAAGTTTAAGGAATTCAAGGCATGAGCAATCTGAATGGCGTTCAGCCCAAACAATTGAACCAACTGATTTCAAAAGACGGCAAAGCCTATACCTCGACCTCCGCCCCAGGCTGGTTCATCAAACAACACAATGCCAGGTTCGGTGAAGCCTTTTCACCTGAGCGCTCGGGGAACCAGGTCAAGTTCTTCACCACCGGTAGCGATTACTTCAAAGACGTTGCCAATGCGATAAAAAACGCCAAAAAATCGATCTTCATTTCCGGCTGGCAGATCAACTACGAAGTGCGGCTGGAAGGTGATGTCCGTCTCTGGGACTGTTTGAATCACGCGCTGCGCAAACCAGGCGAAACGCCCGACATTTATCTGATGCCCTGGCTGTCACCCAAGGCTGCCGTCGATACCGGTGACCTGGAGACCATGGTAGCCGCCTTCGTTTTGAACGCCGGTCTGCCAAAGAAAAAAGTCTGGTGCCTGCCGGCGATTCAACAAAGTGACATGGGCACCTTGGGACTGTTCTTTTCTCATCACCAGAAAATGGTGGTGATCGACAACGAAATCGCCTACGTCGGCGGGATCGATCTGGCTTACGGTCGCCGTGATGACAACAACTTTCGTCTGGCCGCGAACGGGAGAACCGCGAACGAGTTTTACAACCCGTGCATCCCGCCACTCACGGAAATCGAGGCACACAAGCAATACCCTTACATGACCACCGTCGAACTGATCGGCGCCGCGTTGATGGAAGGCGATGCGCTGAGCAAAGGCCAGCGCACGTATGCGTGGGCCATGGACAACAAGATGTTCAACGTCATGCGCGAGGCAAAAAAAGACGCTGGCGAATGGTTCGCCGAAAAGGGCAAGGATGGTTTGCGCTTGCTCGGAGCAGGCGCGGCGTACTCCACCGGCGGCGTGATCTACATTGCCGAGTTTGTTCAGAAACAGTTGACCGGTGACAACCTGGAGGCCTGGAAAAAGACTCTGCGCCAATGGAAAACTTCGCTTGATGGCGCGGTCAGCACCATGGATCAAGAAGTCCAGACGCTGCAAAAAACCGACAGCGCGCTGACTGAGCTGCGCCAGGAAGCCAAGTCCATCAGCACGGCCATCGGCGTGGCGCTCGACAAACCGGAACAAGCGTCGGCGATTCAGCAGCGGGTCGAGAACTGGCTGGCACGCGCGCAGCAGAAAATCCCGGTGGTGACTTCCGTCACTCAACCGGGGCGTGCCAGGTTGCAGACACAGGTGAACCGGCTCAAGGGCGAAGTACAAACCTGGTCGCAAAAAGTCGCGCCACAGGCTGACCAACTTCAAAAGGACTTGTCGGCATGGGCCACCCAGATCATCAAGTCCGGAGAGAACATCACGGACGAGTTGTTGAACAAGGGCAGCGAAATTGCCAGTTTGTGGATTCAGCAAACCGGGCTGGGAGCCTTTTACGCCTGGATCAACAACACGCCCTCCCCGATCCTCACGGCGAAGGCGATTGATGAGTTCGAGAAGATCTCAACCCCCTTCATCCTCTACCTGCATTCAGTTCTCGACCGCTTGAGTACTGCCCAGGTGGGCAAGCCCTATTCTTTCCTGGCGGATCCCGCGACCCGTTTGCTGCCGCGCGGGGGGATGATGCTCGACAGCGCGAAACAACCGCGCATGCCCTGGCACGACGTGCACATGCGTCTGGAGGGCAGCTCTGTTTTTGACCTGTCACGCAACTTCATCGATCGCTGGAACAGTTTGCAGGCACGCTTCGACGGCAAGGTGCAGAAGATGCCAAGCGCGCTGATCGGCCTCCTGAAGTTTGCCGACAAAAAACTGGAACCGGTTCCGTTCAAGGCGCGCTACCTTGCTCAACCTGAACCTGTCGCACCCAAGGGAAACATCAGCATGCAGGTTCTGCGAAGTGCCCCGCTGCATCTGCAAAACGAAGAGCGCCAGGGCGCCAGAAAATCAGGCGCAACCAGTCCTGCCTCATCACCGACGGGCGTTCAGGCGAACTGCATGCAGGCCATGTTGCAGGCGATCTCCGGGGCCCAGCATTTCATCTACATTGAAAACCAGTTTTTTCAGAGTGCTTATGGCAAGGACAACAAGGCAGCGCCTACGGTCATCGATGGGCCGATGCAAAGCCTGATGAGCATCTCCGGGTTGCCGGGCTATGAAACCTATAAAAAACGCCTGCGGCTGGACGAGGTCGATAAAGATCCCAAAAAACTGCACAAAATCGATTATTTCGCTTTGGCGGAGATGATACGAAACAAGGAAGCCGAAGCCTTTACCCAAGGCATCATGCAGGTGCTGAGCAATCAGGCGACCGTCGAAGGCTTGAAGCTCTTCCAGACGCCACAAAAAGCATTGATAAACCCGCTGTGCGAAGCACTGGCCGACCGGATTGTACGCGCGATTGAAATGGGCGAAAACTTTCACGTCTACATGGTGCTTCCCGTCCACCCTGAAGGTCCGCTCAACGCGATCAACCTGATGACGCAGGTTCACTTGACGATGCAGAGTATTTCGCTGGGTGAGCAGAGTTTGATAAAACGGGTGCAGCGGGCGATGGCGATCAAGGAGCAAATGGATAGAGGCAGAACGGAGGAGCAGGCCAAGACTGGCGTGGAGGTCCCTTCCGGTGAAAATAAAAAACTTCGAGTTTTTGAAACGATGAAGTGGACCCGCTATTTGACTTTGTTGAACCTCCGCTCTTGGGAAAGTCTTGATCGGCCAGTGACGGAACAAATTTACGTACACAGTAAATTGCTGATTGCAGATGATCGTGTGGCAATACTTGGCAGTGCAAACATCAATGATCGTAGCCAACTGGGTGATCGAGATTCCGAATTGGCTGTGATCGTGTCAGGCACCGTTTCGACGCCTGCACCAGTGAACGGCAAAAAGCAACATCCAGTCTGTCCTGAGATCAAGGCGCTTCGAAGCAAACTCTGGAGCAAGCTATTTGCTCTTGACGTCACCGATAAAAACGTCAAAGTCCGGCCCGCTACGCTGTTGGGCAGCCTGATCAATGAGCCTGCATCACCGGGAACTTGGAAGGCGATTCAAGAGCAGGCACAAATAAACTCTGACGCATACAAAGAGGCCTTCCCTTTTATCCCTAGCGACAATATGTCAATCTGGCCGACTTGGAAAAAAGCACTCAAAAAGCAAGAAGCAAATACGAGCTATTCAACTGGTAAAAAAGAAAAACCAATGCCATTCGAGGCTGAATTCTGGAAGAAATACACACCCAGCGGAATGCCTGGAGAAATCCTCGGGTTTATTACGGCACTTCCCGTCAACTGGACAAAAGACGAAAATAATGATTCCGAATTCAATTTGACTATCCTTGCTCAAATACAGCCCAACAAACAGGACAGTGATTACAAAGCTATCGCAGCTTTAACTAATGATCGAGTCACGGAAAACTCCTAATGCACCCCACTCAATTAATTTTAATTTTTTCCAGCTGCCTTTTGTTATCAATCCAAACTACACAAGCAGAAACCCATAGCATAAAAAATCAAACAAAAACCGAATGCCTGGGGCGTTCTTTGTTTGATATAAAGCCAGAAATAACATGGCACCTGCTTAACGACCAGTGGACTTATACCGACGGCATCAACTTCCCTAACTATTCACCGGACATCAGACTAGCTGACAAACAGCTCAGTTACGGCAGTGACCCCACAAATGACGCCTACGGGCTTGTCACTATAGAAGTCAGCCCAAAAACAAATATAGAAACCTTCAACGATCTAGTCGGCAGGCACCACCCAGACATAAGAGAAGCTAAAGAACGTGTTTTAAAAAGTAGAATCGACAAAATATCAGAAACAATGACAGGAGATTTGTCGCGCTCCAACCCGGCCCTATACAAGTCACTACAAAATGAAAGATTCGAACTCCGAGAAAAAATAGACAGAGTAAGAAAAATAAGCACCGAGCTCGTCGTACTTCCAGACTTTATAAGCCAATTCAAAAGAGAAAACCGCCCCTACGAAAAATTCGAGATCGAGCTGGAAGCCTACAAAAAAGAATTCGACACCTACCCCACAGACGAACTCTACGCCGAGCAGTCCGCCTTCGACTTCGGCATGCCGGACGCCTACGGCGCTCGCTACCCCGACAAACTCATAGTCCTGTTGTGGCGTGACGAGCGCGTCTATCGTTTTGCATTCGGCCAGCAAAGCGACTACTCCGAACACAGAAGCTCGTTCGAAAAACTGCTGCCCGCCGCCCGTGACGTGCTCTCGCGCTTTCGCACGCGCGCCGAGTTTGAAATCCCCAAGGAAAGCGGATTCTGCCTGCCCTTCGGTTTTATTGCCGATGATGGCAAGCCCCACTACTCGATCACCATGGCCTGGCACCCGACAAACACCCCGGACACGCTCTACAGCCTGAGTTTGAGTGACGACATCGGAAAAGCGTTGAACCTGTTGCCGGTACTGGCCTCGCCCATTCAAGGCAACCCGTTCCCGGCCGCCGGCGCCATCCAGACGTTCGGCCCGACATCGGTTCAGATCGGTACCCGCACCGGCATCATGGGCGGCAAGTCCTTCAAGGACCCTGAAGGCGCCGGATCCGAGCGATTCGTGATGACTGCCGGCCTCGCTAACAAAGGGTACGAACCGAGTATGGTGTTGAAGGTCGAGAATTACTCTTCAACCCAGACCACATCGTTTGAACAGACCAAGGAAGACTTCCTGAACACACTGAAAAGCTTTCGACTGCAATCCGGTGCGGGTATGACCGCCACAAACTGATCGAAGTCCCTTGTCTGCAAGGGACTGCCAATCACGCCGAGTAAAACCACCCGCTCCAGGAACTCAAGGTCGCGGCCCATGGACTGATATGCAAGGATGTTGCCCTGCATTACGCCATTGACCGCAAGACCAAGGACGTTTCATGACTGCCATCAACACCCCGCCTCCCCTCGCCCCCGGACGCCTGCAACAGATGTCCACGCGCATCGCCTTCTTCATCGCCGGGCTCGGCATCGCCGCGTGGGCGCCGCTGGTGCCGTATGCCAAGGCACGGGCCGGGCTCGATGAAGGGACGTTGGGGCTGTTGTTGCTGTGCCTTGGCGTGGGCTCGATTCTGGCGATGCCGCTGGCAGGGATTCTGGCCACGCGGTTCGGCTGTCGGCGCGTGGCCACCGGCGGCACCTTGTTGATCTGCGCGGCATTGCCGTTGCTGGCGACGGTGTCGTCGATCCCGGCGTTGATCGCCACGCTGTTCATGTTCGGCGCCGGATTGGGTACGGTGGATTCGACGGTGAACCTGCAAGCGGTGATCGTCGAGCGGGCCAGCGGCAAGAACATGATGTCGGGCTTTCACGGCCTGTTCAGCCTCGGCGGGATCGTTGGTGCGGCGGGTGTCAGCGCCCTGCTCGGCCTTGGGTTGTCGCCATTGGCGGCGATGCTTGTGGTGATCGTGGTGTTGATCGCGGCGCTGTTCAAGGCTGTGTCGCACATGCTGCCTTACGGCAGTGAAAGCTCGGGGCCGGCATTCGCAGTGCCTCACGGCATCGTGCTGTTCATCGGCGGGATGTGCTTCATCGTCTTTCTCACCGAAGGCGCAGCGCTGGACTGGAGCGCGGTGTTTCTGGCGCAGGAACGCGGGATCGATACAGCGTATGCAGGGCTGGGTTACGCAGCGTTCGCACTGACAATGACCGCAGGTCGATTGACCGGCGACCGGATCGTTCGCGCACTGGGCGCAACCCGGATCATTCTGTTTGGCGGTCTGCTGGCAGCGGCGGGATTGTTTCTGGCAACGTTCGCCCCGAGCTGGGAGGCCGCGCTGTTGGGTTATGCACTGGTCGGCGCCGGCTGCTCGAACATTGTGCCGGTGCTGTACACGGCGGTGGGCAAGCAAACGGTGATGCCGGAAAGCATCGCGGTACCGGCGATCACCACGCTGGGTTATGCAGGAATTCTGGCGGGGCCAGCGGTGATCGGGTTTGTCGCCCATGCCAGCAGCCTGAGTTTTGCCTTCGGGTTGATGGCAGCGCTGCTGGTGGCGGTGGCGATTGGCGGGAAAGCGCTGAAGGTCTGAGCCAGCTCGTTCCCACTCAGCGTGGGAACGAGCCATACAGCGTCAGAATCCGACGCTGGCCTGCACGAAGAACGTACGCGGCGCGCCGACATACATCCCCGAGTTGTTGTCGCTGGAGCGGGTGAAGTACTGCTTGTCGAAGATGTTTTTTACCCCGGCGCCGAGCTTCAGGTTCGACAGCTGCGCACCGAAGTCATAGCCGCCGCGCACGTTCCAGGTCATGTAACCCGGAATATCGCCGTACTGCCCGTCCGCCGTGCCTTCGGTGATGTAGTTGTTGCTGAAACTGCCGTCGGCATTCACGCCGGTGCCCGGCGAGCGCTGTTTGGACTGGGCGAAACCGTCGATGTTGTAGGTCCAGCGGTTGATGTCGTAACGCAGGCCGACGGTTGCCACCTGACGCGAGTAGAACGGCAGGTCGCGGCCCTTGAAGCCCGGAATCTCGCCTTCGTAGGTGGCGCGGGTGTAAGTGAAACCGGCGTTGGCGGTCAGGCCATCGAGACGCGGATCCAGCGCAGCCATGTCGTAGTGCACCGAAGCCTCGATGCCCTGGTGCTTGGTAGCGCCGAGGTTGGTCCAGCCCACGTCGTTGCTGATGTATTGCAGTTCGTCATCGAAGTCGATGTAGAACAGCGTCACTTCACCGCCCCACACGTCATCGTTGTAGCGGGTGCCGATCTCGTAGGTCTTGGCTTTTTCAGGCTCCAGACCATTGGCGGTCTGATCACCCGAACCGCCCTGACCGAGCTGGAAATACTGCAGGCTACCGAACGAGGTTTCGTAGTTGGCAAACAGCTTCCACGCATCCGACAAGTGATACATCACGCTCAGTGCCGGCAGCGGCTCGTTGCTCTCGATGCTGCGGTTTTTCTCCGGCACGCGTTTGCCGGCGGTGTCGAGAACGGCGCGGTCGTGCCAGTCGGTGCTGATGTGCTCGAAGCGAATGCCCGGGGTGATGGTCCAGTTACCGACGTCGATCTTGTTGTCGACGTAGACCGAGTTGGCCTCGGTGCCACCGGTACGGTCCTGGAACACATGGCCGTCGGACGACGGGGTGACCACCGGCACATTGTTGACCAGCGCCAGACGGCTCGATTGCTCGTGCATCGCCTCTTTCAGGTAGCGATAACCGACGCTGACTTCCTGAGTGGTCGGGCCGACATCGAATACCCGCGAGACGCGTGGCTCGATGCCCAGCGTGTAGTAGGAGCGCGGGTACGAGCTCAGGGTTTTCTGGTCGCGGGCGGCGATGGTGCTGCCACGGAAGCTGTCGGTGTAATAGGTCAGCACTTCAGCCTGGGTGCGCTCGTCGATCTGGCGGATCCACTTGAACGACACGTCCTTGCGGCGGCCGCTGAAGTTGTCGTAGTCGCGCACCGAGTCATACGGTTTGTCGTCGTACTGCTTCTGCGTCAGGCCGCCGGGCATGTCGGCACTGGCGTCGTAGTAGTGGAAATTGAGGCTGAAATCGTCCTGATCGGTCGGTGCCCAATGGGTCTTGAGCAGCACGTCGTCGATGTCGTTGCCATTGTTGCGCTCGCGGTAACCGTTGCCGTTGACGCCCGAATACAACAGCGCCACGCCCATGCCGTTGTCGGCCGTGCCGCCGAGGAATGCGGTGTCGATGTGTTTCCAGCCGCCGTAGCGGGTGGTTTCCAGGGTCGTGCCGATTTCACCGGTGGCTTTTTCCGGGATGGCACGGGTCACGAAGTTGATCACCCCGCCGACGTTCTGTGGCCCATAACGCACAGAACCGGCGCCGCGCACGACGTCGATGCTGTCGAGGTTGCCGGAGGAAATCGGCGCCATCGACAGTTGTGGCTGACCGTACGGCGCGAACGCCGCCGGTACGCCGTCGATCAGCACGGTGGAGCGCGGCGACAGACGCGAAGTCAGGCCACGCACGCCGACGTTCAGCGAAATATCGCTGCCGCCGGTGCCGTTGGAGTCCTGCACCTGCACGCCCGGTACACGTTTGAGGACGTCGCTGACGTTCATCGCGCCCTGCTCGACCATCGCTTCACGACGGATCACCGTCCGCGCGCCCGGGTGGTTCTGCACCACGGCGGCATCGGCGTCGCCGAGCCAGTCACCGACCACTTTGATGTCGGTCACGCCCAGTTCCAACGGGCCATTGGCGGCTGCGGTCGGTGCCGGCGACAGGGTCACCGAGCCTTCATTGATCTGATAGTTCAGGCCGCTGCCTTGCAGCAACTGGCGCAGTGCGTCCTCCGGCGAGAGGTTGCCATCGACGGCCGGGGCCTGCTTGCCGGCAACCAGATCCGGGCTGAAAAACACCTGCAGCGAGGTTTGCTGACCCAGTTCGCTCAGCGCCTGGCCCAGTGGCTGCGCGCGGATATGAATGGCGTCGGCCGCAAATGCCATCGGCATCGCAGCGTTGACCGCCAGCGCGAGCGCCAGCGGCAACCAAGAGGATTTTTTGTTGTTGGCAGTGGTGTTTTTCACGTCGTACGTAGTCCTGTGGATCGCAAGAGTGTGCGGCTGTTAATGCAAACCAGTTGCAGTTGAACAGGAAGACGACGAACTCGAAAAAAACCTGAATTTTATTTTGAAATTATTTCCTGGCTGCCGTCGGCGAGGGTGCGCACGGCCACCGGAAGGATGCTCGGCAAGGCCTTGAGCAAGGCGTCGGTGTTATCGGATTTGAACACGCTGGTCAGGCGCAGATTGGCCACCGTCGGATTGGCGACAGTCAACGGCTTGTCGCGGTAACGGGAAACCTCTTCAACCACTTCGCTGAGGCTGGCGTTGTTGAACACCAGTTTGCCGCTGCGCCACGCCGTCAGTTCCGCCGGGTTGACCGCATAGGCCTGGGCCACCACACCGTGGGCATCGACATGGGTACCGAGGCCGGCCGTCAGGTTGATGAACTCGTTGTCCGGCGCATTACGCCCCTGCACCTTGACGGTGCCCTGCTCCACCGCGACCCGGGTCTGGGTCACGTCGCGGCGCACATCGAAGCGGGTGCCGGTGACCGTGACCTTGCCGCTGCCGGCCTCGACCACGAACGGGCGCGAGGTATCGTGCTCGACGCTGAACATCGCTTCGCCTTCGGTCAACTCGATGAGCCGCCGATCCTTCTCGAAACGTACCTGCAAGCGGCTGCGGCTGTTGAGGTCGATCACCGAGCCGTCCGGCAATGCCACATGGCGACGCTCGCCCAGCGCCGTGGCGAATTCGGCGCGGTAACCCGCCGGGTGATTCAAGCCACTGAACAGACCGAGCCCAAGGGCCACCGCGACCACACTGGCCGCCACGGCATAACGCAACAGCGGACGGCGTTCGCGACGCGCTGGCGGGGTTTCGCACAGAGCCTTGAGCCGTGGCGCCGGCAGCAGATCCGCCGCCGTCCACAGGCCTTGGAGCAACTGGAATTCGTCACGGTGCTGCGGATGTTCGTTCAGCCAGGCGTCGAAGCGCCGGTATTGTTCGGCATCGACGGCTGGTTCCTGCAAACGCACAAACCAGCGTGCCGCGTCATCGCGCACCGTTGTTTGCCCGCACGCGCAATCACGAGTATCCATCATGGAATGTCCTGTTTGGCTGGGGATGAAAAGACGCCGCGGCTCATGATTGCGCCCCGTCCAGGCGATCACGCAGATGCCGCAGGGTGCGGATCATATACTTTTCCACCATGTTCTTGGACAGGCCCAGGCGTTCGGCGATTTCCGCCTGAGTCAGGCCTTCGATCTTCTGCCAGACGAAAATCCGCCGACAGTTGACCGGCAATTCGGTGAGCGCCCGTTCGATGGAATCGGCCAGCTGGATCGCATGCATGTAATGCTCCGGGTCACCGGTCGGCGACTCACTGAGATCGATCGCCTCCGACTCCATGGCACCCCGCCGGTCCTCACGCCGATAGCCGTCCACCGCGATGTTGCGCGCCGTCTGGTGCAAATACGCCCGGGGTTGCTGCACCGCCGACGAATCGGACTCGAGCACCCGCACAAAGGTGTCGTGCGCCAGATCCTCGGCCTGCGAGCGATTGCGCAGGCGGCGGGTCCAGGTGCCGATCAACTCTTCGTAATGCTCGAGAAAGCCGGGTCTGCGGGGCAGCATGGGGATCATTGCGGCGTGCTGGGGAAAGGGGCGTGAATAGTAATGCTTCCTATTAAGCCGAAGCAATGCATTACTCGGGATACCGACCGCAGGCACTCAAGAAATGTAAACACGCGCCCGATTTGGCACCACGGGTTTTCATAGGCCTGGGTGATCGCGCTCGATCCGGCATCAGCGTTCACAACAGAGCCCGACAGATAATCACTTCCATGAATAATGGTCGACAATAACAGCCGCTTGAAAGCCTTAATGACTGATTGTCTGACAGACTTTTATAAGCATCTAACGCTAAAGCTTTTTTATTAACTTTCCTGACCAGTCAGCCAATAACAGAAGAAAAAATTCTCTTCGTTGCAACGCTTCCTCCATTTCATTCCAACCCGCATTTCTTATAAGCTACGCCACCTTAATGGCTCGTAGCCACCAACCCTGACAGCTTGACGAACTCTTGAATCTGAAAAACATGCCACATCCTGCTGCTTCTCGTCTTGACGTCATCCGGCACAACCCCGAAAAACAACTTCCTTCGCCACAACCCTGAACGACCGGCCAGACACTTTCTGCCCGACTGCTCGTTTTTTCCAACCTTTCCCTATCTGTCTGCGACAGAGGAGGATTATTTGCTGCGCAAGTTTGCACCGCCTCATGGCTTGAGAACGATCCTGACCACTGCACTGGTATTCCAATGTGCAACTTTAGTCCTCAGCTTTTGGTTGGTGACCAGCAACCAGTCGAGCATCGGCAATCTTTCCAGTGTTGCCGTCGATCAAGTCGATGCTGTAGCAGAAACCGTTCAACACTTGATGGAAGCGCGACTCTCGCTGTCGCGCGCCAACACCCGCATCGTACTGTTCAACACAATTCCACATGAAATGGTGCAACACGCCCGCACGGAGTTGACACTGGCGAATGAATCTTTCGACCGTTTTCTGACAAGTACAAGGGTTGATGAAGAAAATCACATCCGTGTACAGGCATTAAAAGACGTGTATTCACGTTATGTGGACGTGCTCAATCGATTGGTCCGGTACACCGGGGCTGGCGATGTGCAATGGGCTCTTGCCCAGCCGGTACAGGACATCCAAGAGCAGTTCCTGGTGGAACAGAAAAACTTCATCAAGTACGGAAACAGCATCAGCCAGACTTCACTTCAGTCCATGGGTGATCGTTTCAAGATATATATCGCTGCCGCCGCAATGATACTTCTACTGGTATTGGCAACTACATTCTTCCTGCTCTACATCATAAAAAAGGTTGAGAAAAGCCGACTTCTTAAAATTGCCGTAAATCGAACTGACAGTGCAATTATCGTCACCGATCCGAACAGGATGATTACTTATGTAAACGAGGGATTCGTGCGCATGCTGGGTTATGAAACAGACGACCTGGTGGGCAAGAGGCCGGATGAAGTTTTTTATGGCCGGCATACCGATCCGGAAGCGGTCCTGTCTTTCAGGAACAGTATCTAGAGCGGAAAAAGCCATACCACTGAATTACTGGTTTACAACAAATCGAAGAATCCTCTGTGGGTACGCGTGATCGCCAATCCGGTGCTCGATCCACAAGGTGTCCAACAGGACGTAGTGGCAATCGTGACTGACATCACCGAGGCCAAGATGAATGATGAGTTGCAGTTCAAGGTACTCAGTGCCATGGCCCGTGAAGAATCGCTTCCCGACGTCATGAAATTGATTTGCCAGGAGATTGGCCGAATTGCACCTGAAATCGGTATTTCAATAAGGCAGTTCGACGAGCAGGGTTGCCTTCCACTGGTAGCGGAGTTCAACCTGCCGGCGGGATTGATTCAGTCGCTGGAAAGCCTCGCTGAAAGATCCATCCTGAAAAAGATGGACGTGAAAAAAAGCATCATGCTGAACTTCACTGACCCTGCGTCGGACAATGGCGAATGCGTCGATCATCAGCTCTCGCAATCATTCGGTTTCACGGCTGGCTGGGTTAACACCATTCGCTCCAACAACGGACGTACTTTAGGCACATTCACGCTTTATTACCGCGAGAACCACCTCCCGGCTGTCCAGCACCACAGACTGCTTGAAACCAGCCTGAAGCTTTGCGCCCTCGCCCTCGAGAGGGACAGCTTCATCAACGATATCGAACGACTGGCCTACTATGACAGCCTGACGACGTTGCCCAATCGACGACTGTTGATGATGAAAGCAAACACGATGATCGCGAATGCGCAGCGGTCACAATCATCCATGGCAGTTCTGTTCATCGACATCAATAAGTTCAAGCAGATCAACGATTCCCTCGGGCATGCCGCCGGGGATTCGCTTCTGTCCGAAATAGCCAACAGGCTTCAGAGCTCTGTGCGGGGAAATGATTTTGTCAGCCGTCTTTCGGGAGATGAATTCGTCGTTATTCTGTCCCCCTCCAATACTGAACAAGCCATTGCCTTTTCAGAAAGAATGATCAACAAACTGTCGGAACCCGTGATGTTGGACGATGTAAAAATCACACCGTCCGCCAGTATTGGCATTGGTATTTATCCAGACCACGGTAACGACATTCATTCCTTGCTTTTGCACGCCGATCAGGCGATGTACAAAGCCAAGTCCGCAGGACGCCAGGCCATTGAAGTATTCGATCCAGTGATCAGCGATTCAGCCGATGACGAACTGACACTCAGCATGGCACTCAAGAGTGCCCTGGAGTCCAACCAGCTGGCGCTGCATTACCAACCCCAGATAATCCTCGATAACAACCAGCTCTTTGGTGTCGAGGCGCTGGCCCGCTGGTGTCATCCCGAGCTTGGCGATATTCCTCCCGGTCGATTCATCCCGTTGGTGCGCGACGCGGGAATGATGCCCGGACTCAATCAATGGGTACTTACCGAAGCCTGTCGGCAAATGGCGCAATGGCGCGATTCCGGGCTCGAAGTGCCTCATATGTCGGTCAATATCTTCCCCGTCGCCTTTCGCGACAGAGCCATTGTTGAACTCATTGAAACGCTGCTGGAAAAGTATCGGCTCCTGCCCTCCTGCCTGACACTGGAGGTCACTGAAGACTTCATACTGGACGCCACCGACACTGTCATATCGGTCATTACCGAAGTCCGGCAATCCGGTGTCAGCTTGTCCATCGACGACTTTGGCACCGGTTATTCCAGCTTGAGCTACCTGCTGCGCCTGCCCGTCAACACCATCAAGCTGGACAAGAGCTTCATCGACGATATCGAAGACAGCGCCAGTGCCCGGACATTGGCCCAGTCGATTGCCGGGATCTGCAAGAGCCTGCATTTGAACATCGTCGCCGAAGGTGTTGAAAACGATGCGCAGCTGGAAATTCTTCGCGGCCTGGGGTACCAGATCGCACAAGGCTATTGCATCGCTCGTCCTTTGCCCCCTCAGGATTTGGCGAAATGGGTCCGTGAGAGGCCTCCAACGCTCTGACTCGCATCGATCCGGGCCTTGCGCGGGCAGAACCACCCATGCATCAAGCCAGCCTGAAAGAACTGGACCGGCGCCTCGAACCCCGCCGACTCGATCAGACCGGCGACTTGCGGCGCTGGCAGAATCGCCACATCGCTGGCATACGCGGCACGTGCTCGTTCGAGCATTTGTGCGGGCACCTGGGCCGATGCCATCAGCGTCATCCAGTGACGCAGCAATGCCTCGTAGACTGGTGATGCGGTGTCAGAGGCGAGATCCGCATTCGCCAGGACCCCGCCCGGCACCAGACGACGGGCGATCTCATGGAAAAAGTCGATACGAACCTGTGGTTCGAGCAAAAACTGCGACACCAGAAAACAGGTCGCGCCGTCGTAACCCGATTCATCCGTCAGCGTATCGAGATAGCCCTCGTGAAAACGGCAACGGGCAAGGAAACCGCCCTCCGTCGCTCTTTGGCGGCAGACATCGAGCATGGCGCCAGAAGGGTCGACTGCCGTGAATTGCCAGCCGGGAAACCGCTGGGCCAGGTGCGCAATTTCCACACCGGTACCCACGCCAACACAGAGTATCCGGGCATTTTCCGGCAGGCCCGCGAACACCGAATCCAGCAGCAGGTACAGCGCATCACGAATGGGCGCCATCCCGCTCCACTGTTTGTCATAGACAGCGGACTGCTGGTCGAACAAGGCCTTGAGTGCTTGATTGTCCATGGAAAACCCTCCTCTGCATCATGATCGCGGTGAAGTTTGATTATCGCAGGGCTGTCAAGGCCTCCCCGGTACAGCATGGGATTGATCATTCCACCCATCAACTGGTCGCAATCCATCAACCCCACCCCCGTCCCGCGCCCTAGATTAGATCCCACAACAACACGCCGCCCCGAGCGGCCCGCTACCGTGGAGATCGCCTCATGCACAGTTTCCAGACCCGCAAGCAGCACAGTCCGGTCGACGCTTGGGATCAGCAGGATCCGGAGCAGGCCTTCACCCTGCCCTCGCGCTATTTCTACGACGACAGCCTGTTTCGTGCCGAGCGCGACAACATTTTCATGAAGGCCTGGCATGTCGCCGGGCATGTCAGTGAGTTCGCCGAACCGGGGCAGTTCGTGGTTACCGACCTGTTCGACCAGAGCGTGGTGGTGGCGAAGAATCGGCAGGGGCAGATCCACGGTTTTCACAACGTCTGCCAGCATCGCGGCAATCGCTTGCTGGAAGAACGGCGTGGTACCACCGGCGGCGTGGTGCGCTGCGCCTATCACTCGTGGTGCTACGAGATGGACGGCAGCCTGCGCGGTGCGCCGCGTTGTGAGCGGATGAAGAATTTCGAGCTGGCGCAGTTCAACATTCCGCAGGTGCGCACCGAAGAACTCGGCGGTTTCATCTACTTCAACCTCGACCCGAATGCGCCGTCGCTGCGGGATCTGTTCCCCGGCGCGGACGAAGAAATGCGCCGGGTGTTTCCAGACCTGACCGACATGCGCCTGATCGAGGAACAGGACGTGATCGTGCCGGCCAACTGGAAGGTGATCATGGACAATTCCATCGAGGGCTATCACTTCAAGCTGTCCGGCCCGTGCCACATCGACCTCGCCCGACTGATCGACTTCAAGGGTTACCAGTTGATCAAACGCGACAACTGGTGGACCTATGCTGCACCGGCCAATCTGTCGGCGACCGAGGCCTATGGCGTGCCGCTGAAAAGCGAGCTGAATCCGCAGGAATGCTTTTTCAACATCGGCATGTGGCCGAACAACACCTTCTACACCTTCCCGTTCTCCGAGTTTCTCGGCTCGTTCATCATGATTCCGCTGGATGCCGAACGCTCGCTGCTGCGCTTCGGTTACTACTCCAGCAACCCCGAGACCGCTGCTGTCAGCACCGCGTGCATGAAGTGGATGAACGAAGACCTCGGCCCCGAAGACATCGCCCTGAACATCTCGGTGCAAAAAGGCCTGCGCTCGCTCGGCTACGACCAGGGCCGCTACATGATCGACGCCCAGCTCAGCAATGAAAGCGAGCATCTGGTGCATCACTTTCATCGCTTGGTGTTCAACGGTATTCACGGCCACACCGTGGACTGATCCGCCCTTCCCTCGTCATTCGTCAGAACGGAGCAAACCATGGACGAAACCGGGTTTGATTACCTGATCGTGGGCGCCGGCTCGGCCGGTTGCGTGTTGGCCAATCGCCTGAGCGAAGACCCGAACGTACGCATCCTGCTGCTGGAAGCCGGCCCCGAGGACAAGAGCTGGACGATCGACATGCCGTCCGCCGTGGGCCTTGTGGTGGGCGGGTCGCGCTACAACTGGCGCTATCAGTCGGAGCCAGAGCCTTACCTCGACGGCCGGCGGATCGGCACGCCAAGAGGCCGCACGCTCGGCGGTTCATCGTCGATCAACGGCATGGTCTACATCCGCGGCCATGCCCGGGATTACGACGGCTGGGCCGAACAGGGCTGCACCGGCTGGAGTTATCGCGAAGTGCTGCCGTACTTCAAGCGTGCACAGACTCACGCCGACGGCGGTGATGACTATCGCGGCGCCAGCGGCCATTTGCACGTCACTCCCGGCGATGTCGAAACACCGTTGTGCGCAGCGTTTATCGCGGCCGGTGCCGAGGCCGGTTATGGCGTCAGCGAGGACTTGAACGGCTATCGGCAGGAAGCCTTCGGCCCGGTGGATCGCACCACGCGCCACGGTCGGCGCTGGAGCACTTCGCGCGGTTATCTCAGCGAAGCCTTGGCACGGGGCAATGTGCGGGTGATCACCGATGCGCTGGTGTTGCGCATTCTGTTCGAGGGCCGGCGGGCCGTCGGCATCGATTACGAACAGAGCGGCGAAACCTGCACCGTTCGCGCCCGTCGTGAAGTGCTGCTGACCGCCGGGGCGATCAACTCGCCGCAGTTGCTGATGCTCTCGGGCGTGGGTCCGGCGGCAGAGTTGCGTGACCTCGGGATCAGCGTCGTGCACGACCTGCCGGGCGTCGGCAAACGCCTCAACGACCACCCGGATGCCGTGGTGCAATTTCGCTGCAAGCAACCGGTGTCGCTGTATCGCTGGACCACCGCGCCGGGCAAATGGTGGATCGGTGCGCGCTGGTTCGTCCGTCACGATGGCCTGGCGGCAAGCAATCATTTCGAGGCCGGCGCGTTCCTGCGTTCCCGGGCCGGCGTCGAGCACCCGGATCTGCAACTGACCTTCATGCCGCTGGCGGTGCAACCGGGCAGCGTCGAGCTGGTGCCGACCCACGCGTTCCAGATCCACATCGACCTGATGCGCCCCACCAGCCTGGGCAGCGTGACGTTGCACAGCGCCGAACCGCGGCGGCCGCCGAGGATCTTGTTCAACTACCTGAAGACCGCACAGGACCGTGCCGACATGCGCGCCGGCGCACGACTGGTGCGCGAAATCCTCGACCAACCGGCGATGGCCCCGTTCAAAGGTGAAGAAATGGTACCGGGACGTTCAGTGCAGACCGACGCCGAGCTCGACGCCTGGGCGCGGCAGGTCACGGAAACCGGCTACCATGCCAGCGGCACCTGCAAGATGGGGCCGGCGGGCGACCCTGAAGCGGTGGTCGATCCACAACTGCGAGTGCACGGCCTCGACGGTTTGCGGGTGGTAGATGCGTCGATCATGCCGGTGATCGTCAGCGGCAACACCAACGCACCGACGGTGATGATCGCGGAAAAGGCCAGCGACCTGATCCGCAACCTCGCGCCGTTGCCAGCCCTCGATGTACCGGTGTGGATCAACCCGCACTGGCAGACCGGACAACGATGAAGCCGAGATGGTGATGACCCGATCCGCTGAAGCTGTACTGCAAAACGGCGCACCGCTGCGAGTGGCGGTGCTGTTGTTGCCGGCGTTTTCCAACTTCGGGCTGGCGGCGGTGCTGGAACCGCTGGCCATCGCCAACTGGCTGAGCCAGCGCACGCTGTTCGAGTGGACGCTGTTGTCCTTGCAGCCCGGCCCGGTAACCGCCAGCAACGGTCTGGTAAGCATCGCCGAAGCTGGCTTGAACACTGAGCAGGCCTTCGACGCCTGCGTGGTGCTGGCCAGCTTCGAGGTGCATCAACACAGTCGCAACCCGGCGCTCAAGAGCTGGTTGCGCAAGCAGGCGCTGTTCGGTTCGGTGTTGATCGGCGTGGAAACCGGGACCGAACTGCTGGCCGCTGCCGGCGTGCTCGACGGCTACGAAGCGGCGGTGCATTGGGACAACCTGCAGGGTTTTCAGGAGAGTTACCCCAAGGTCCGCGCCCGACCGCAGCTCTACACCCTCGAACGCCAGCGCCTGACCTGCGCGGGCGCCACCACCATTCTCGACATGCTGCTGGGCTGGATCGGCCAGCGCTTGGATGCGGACCTGGCCCGGGAAATCGGCCTGCACCTGTTGATGGGCCAGATGCGCGCGCCGGCGGACAATCAGCTCGACGGTGGTCTGGGCAACAGCGGGATGTACGGCAGCAAGATCCGCCGCGCTGTGCAGTTGATGGAAAAGGCTCTGGAAGAACCGCTGGACTGCGAAGCAATTGCCAGCGAAGTCGGCCTGTCGCGACGGCAACTGGAGCGCCAGTTCAAGCATCAGACCGGGCTCTCGCCGCTCAAGTACTACATCACCCTGCGTCTGGCCCGGGCGCACAACCTGCTGCAACAGACGCAGATGAGCGTGGCCCAGGTGGCGGCGTGCTCGGGGTTTGGATCGCTGGAGCATTTCTCCCGCACTTACCGTGCGCGGTTTGGCTGCCCGCCAAGCGAAGATCGGCGCCAGGCGTGGAGCGCGCCGGTGATGCGCCAGCCGTTGAGCAAGGCGCACCTGCCGCAGAAGTGAGTCACTGCCGGTAAGCCGGCTCTTCCTCATCGAGGATGTTCATCAATGCCGCAAAATGCTTATCGGCAAACCCCGGATAATCCAGCCACTGCCGACACGTCTTGCGCGCCACTTCATCGCTGGCCACACGCAACTCACGCCCGGTGGCCAACGCGGTGATGTACACCTCGCAAGCCCGCTCGTAGTAATACAGATCATCGAACGCCTGAGCCACGCTCGGCGCCGCGACCAGCAATCCATGATTGCCCATCAGCAGGATCGGCTTGTCGCCGAGCAACCGACTCACCCGCTCCGCCTCTTCCCCAAGCCCCATGCCGTCAAAGCCGTCATCGATCGCCACCCGCTCGAAAAACCGCATGCTGTTCTGCTCGATCGGTGGCAGCCGCGAGTCCTTCAGACAGGCCAGCGTCGTCGCGTATTTGCTGTGGGTGTGGAGGATGCAGCGGGCCTGGGGCTGGTTGCGGTGCAAGGCGCTGTGCAAGGCCCAGGCGGTGATGTCCGGGGCGTCCGGGCGGTCGAGACTGGCCGGATCGTCGGCATCGAGCAGCAGCAGATCTCTGGCGCGAATCCGCGAGAAGTGTTTGCCGTAAGGGTTGATCAGAAACTCGCGGCCGTCCGGTGACGTCGCCACGCTGAAATGATTGGCGATGGACTCGTGCAGGTTCAGTCGCGTGGCCCAGCGCAGGGCGCAGGCCAGCTGGATTCTCAGGGTCGGGATACTGTCGTTCATGGCTCGGGCGCTCCCGGCAGGCAGGGGTTTTCGTCCACTGTAGACGCCTGAAAAGCCCGTGCTTGACGGTAAGCGACAATGGCTGCCGTTTTTTGAAGACCTGGCAAAAGTCACAAATCAGTTAATTGACAGGGCTGTTTTATGCGCCTACGTTACCCCGCGAAGTGTTACCAAATGCTTCAACCTCACAACAAGAAACACCGCCAAGGATTGGCGTCATGCAACGGTTCCAGCCCCGCCTGACACACCTGGCGCACCCCTGAAAAACTGAAAACGGCGCTTGCCGTCGATTCCGGACCTGTCGCTTTCGCGCCAACCGGAATGGGCACGGTATTGCCTGCCAAAAACCCGACGCAACGGAAGAAAGGATGACTCTTATGCGTGACGTACACTCGTGCCCGCTTTCCACGGCACAGCAGGAAGTCTGCCTGGCCATCAGCCAGAACCACAGCAACCTCAACTACCATCTGTGCGATGTCATCGAACTGCGCGGCGAGCTGAACCTGACCTGGCTCGAAGCCGCCATCGGCGCGCAGTTCCGCCAAACCGACACCCTGCGCGCCACCTTCAGGACCGACCCGCAGACCGGCACCTTCGCCCAGTACATCCAGCCCATCGATACTCTGCCAGCCAAGGCCTTCGAGCATCTGGACGTCAGCGACCAGCCTGACCCCGAAGCCGCCTGGCGCCAGGTGCTCGACCACCTGTTGCAAACCGACATGGACCTGCAACACGGCCCGTTGATCCGTTACGTGCTGATCCGCCTCGCACCCCACCACCACCGCATGATTGAACTGGCCTCGCACCTGGTGGTGGACGGGTTCGGCCACGGAATTCTGTTCGGCAACATCACTGCCCACTACAACGCCCTCAGTCGCGGCGAAGGGGTCGAACCGTTGACGCTGGCGCCGTTGTCGAGCGTGTTCGAGGCGCAGGAGGAATATCGCCTCAGCGAGATGCACAACAAGGATCGCACCTACTGGCGCCAGTACTGCCTGAAGATGCCCGAGCCGACCCAACTGGTGCCGGGCGATGCGCCGCTGATCCGGCTCAATCGCCTGCGCAAAGTGTTCGGCGGCAGAACCCTGCAACGCCTGCGCGCCGCCGCCAGCGAACACCAACTGCGGCTGTCGAGCATCCTGCTGGCACTGTGCGCGACTTACTTGCAGCGCATGACCGGGCAAGACGAACTGGCGCTCGGCATGCCAGTGGCGGCACGTCAGCTCAAGGCCCTGCGCAACGTGCCATCGATGGTCGCCAACATCCTGCCGCTGCACCTGTCGTTCAACGCCGAGAGCACGGTGCTGACGGTGGCGGCCAACCTTCAGCGGCAACTGCGCCATCACTTGTTGCACCAGAGCTACCGCAGCGAAAGCATGATCCGCGACCTGCACGCCGAGCGCGGCAACAAGCCGCTGTTCAACACCCTGCTGAACATCGTCGCCTACGATCAGGGGCCGGGGTTTACCGGGTGCGAAACCACCCTGCAGAACGTCGCCA
Source organism: Pseudomonas sp. FW215-R2 (assembly GCF_058789255.1). Classification (NCBI taxonomy): domain Bacteria; kingdom Pseudomonadati; phylum Pseudomonadota; class Gammaproteobacteria; order Pseudomonadales; family Pseudomonadaceae; genus Pseudomonas; species Pseudomonas sp. FW215-R2. The sequence continues at coordinate 38,647 of NZ_JBYTBO010000024.1, read as the reverse complement.
ACGGACCGGCGGATCATTTTGGCATCGACATCTTCGACCGTCACGCCGATGGCCGGTTGGAGATCGGCTTCAATGCCAACGCCGACCTGTATTCCCCTGAAGCGCTGGAGCTGCATTACCAACGCCTGACCGCGCTGTTCGAACGTTTCGCCACAGCGCCCGAAACCCTGGCGGCCGACTACGATCTGTTTCTGCCCGACGAACAGCAGCGTCTCTACTCGCACCCGCAAAGCGATGCGCCGTTGCCGGTATTCGCCGAGGCCTTCGCCGAGTCCGTCCGCGAACATGCCCAGCGCCCGGCGCTGAGCCAGGGTGGGCGACACCTGAGCTATGCACGCCTCGATGACGAGGCCACCCGACTGGCCGCGCATTTGCGCGAACGCGGTGTGCAGGCCGGTGACTGCGTGGTGGTGATGTTCTCCCGCAGCCTCGAATGGGCGGTGGCCGCCGTGGCCCTGTTCAAACTCGGTGCCTGCTATGTACCGGTGGACCCGGACCTGCCCGAGGCACGGATCGAACACATCTTCAGCGATGCCGATCCGGCGGTGGTGATCGTCGCCCCCGGCAGTCAGCTCAAAGTCGAGATCGCCGCCGACAAACAGCTGTGGCTGAACACCGAGTTCCTGGCGCAACTGCCGCCGGCCAACGAGCCGTTGGCGCCGTTCGAAGCTGGGCTGCCGGGCTACCTGATCTACACCTCCGGCTCCACCGGCAAGCCCAAGGGCGTGGAAGTCACCCAGCGCAATCTGGTGCCGATCGCTCGGACCGCCATCGACGCCGCGCAGTTGCAGCCCGGCGCGCGGGTGCTGCAATTCATCGCCGCCGGTTTCGACATGTCGGTGCTGGAAATCATGATGACCCTGTTGGCCGGTGCCGAACTGGTGATCACCGACAAAGTCACCAGTGCTCCCGGCCGGGCCCTGGCGCAACTGGTCAAGCGTGAATCCATCGATTTGCTGGTGATGACTCCGAGCCTGCTGGCCTGTCATCAGACCGAGGACTTCCCTCAGGACACCGTGCTCATGCTTGGCGGCGAGCCGTGCACCCCGGCGCTGCTGGCGCGTTTCTCCCATTGCCGCCTGCTCAACGTTTACGGCCCGACGGAAACCTCCTTCGCCACCTCGATCAACGCCTGCTACGGCGCCGGTGATCTGTCCATCGGACCGGCCACCGCCAACACCCGTCTGTACGTGGTCGACAACCGCCAGCGCTTGTTGCCGCCGGGGGCCTGGGGCGATCTGTTCATTGGTGGGCCGGGCGTCGCGCGGGGCTATCGCAATCGTCCCGACCTCACGGCCAAGGGCTTTGTCGCCGACCTGCTCGACGCGCAAGACACCATGTACCGCGCGGGCGACCGGGTGTTTTTCGATCATGCCGGGCGCATTCACTACCTAGGCCGACAGGACAACCAGATCAAGCTGCGCGGTCTGCGCATCGAGCTGGACGAGATCAAGAACGTCCTGCTCGGTTGCGCCGGTGTCGATGACGCCACGGTCATGCTGCGGGAACTGGCCCACGGCCCGGCCATCGTCGGCTACGTGGCAAGCAAGGATGAAAGCCTCGACAGCCAGCAACTGAAACAGGCGCTTGGCCGGCACCTGCCGCAGCACATGGTGCCGAGCGTGATCATGCGCGTGGCCGAATTCCCGTTGACCCCCAACGGCAAACTGGCTGTCGATCGCCTGCCCGCGCCGACGCGGCAGGACGCAGCCGAACTGTCGCCTGCGCAGACCCCGGAAGAAGCCACGATGTGCAACCTGTTCGCCGAAGCGCTGGGCTGCAGCGAAGTGTTTGCCAACCAGAGTTTCTTCGACCTCGGCGGGCATTCGTTGCTCGGGTTGCAACTGGTCAGCCGGATCAAGGAACAGTTCGGCATCGCGCTGGGCATCGCCGACTTCCTCGCAGGACCGACCCCGCGACAACTGGCCCGACGCCTGCAACACAACACCGGTGCCAGCGATCCGTTCGATGCCGTGCTGGCGCTGCGCACCGAAGGCAAGCGGCCGCCGCTGTTCTGCATCCACCCCGGCGGCGGGATTGCCTGGCCCTACGCAGGACTTTTGCCGTACCTGCCCGAGGATCAACCGCTGTACGCGCTGCAATCGCCGATCCTGCGCGATCCGACACGGGTGATCGAGTCGCTGGATGAACTGGCCGAGGAATACCTGCAACGCATCACCGAGCTGTATCCCGAGGGGCCGTATCAACTGGCCGGCTGGTCGGTGGGCGGCAACCTGGCGTTGCGCATGGCGGCGATGTTGCAGGCCCGGGGACGTGAGGTGAGCTTCCTGTGCATGTTCGACAGCTATCCGCTGCAGGGTGGCCCGGCCTCGCTGAAACTCGACGATGCGATGATCATCAGCCGTATGACCCGCGCCATCGTCGGCACGCCGCGAGCCGGCCTCAAAGGCCTGAAAAGTGCGATGGAAGAAGTGCTCGGCAGCCGGCAGATCGGCGACGAGTTCCTGAGCCGTCTGGTCGACGATTCGAAGCGGATGCTGGAGTTGTTGGGCAGGACGCAGTACGAACAGTACCGGGGCGATATGTTGTTCATCCGTGCCACCGCAGACATCCTGCGTCAGGATGAACAGCAGCCGTCGCTGTGGTCGCCGTACATCAGCGGCGAGCTGATCCGGCATGACGTCGAAGCCCCCCACGAGTGCCTTTTGCAGCGTCAGTACCTGGAGCAATTCGGCAAACGCTTTGTGGAGGAACTGCTCAAGCGGCAGACCGTTCAAACGCTGACCGCGGTTTAACCGCTACAAAAAAAGGTGGGAGCCCGTTACCGGTCTCCCACCTTTTTTATTGCCGACGAATCAACCTCTTTCGTCGATCCCCGCTTGCAGGGACTGGCTGTCCAGGTGACCGCTCAAGGTCACCGGGCCGACTTTCAGGTTACCGTTTTCAAGGGAAACCTTCGGTGCGTTTTCTTCGGTTTTGTGCGGCAGATCCAACCCGGCTTTCACGCCGTAGTCGCGGTTGCTCAGGTCGCTGCTGCTGACCTTCGAACCACCCAGATCGACGTTGCCCCCGGTGGCGGAAATCCGCGCGCCGGTCAGTTGCGTAGCGCCGCCGACAGTGAGGTTCACACCCTGGCTGCCGCTGATACCGGAAGCCTGTTTCACGCTGTCCTTGTGCGCGTATTCGCCGTCGACTTTCAGCGTTGGCTTGTAGTCGGTGCCGGCCAGTTTGCCTTTGTCATCTGCGGGCGTCTTCTTGGCGGTCAGGCCCAGATCCACATCGACCTTGGCATGAGTGCTGGTGTCCTGACGGCTTTCGACCGTCAGATCACCGGCCACTTTGCCGCTGACATTGCGCGCATCGATCCGCGCACCGCTCAGGCTCGCATCGCCCGCGCTGTTCAGCACCACAGTGTCAGCCTTGATCTGACTGTTCTGCTGGGTGGTGCCTTGCAGGTAGTCCACGCCGACTTTGGCCCCGGCATTGAAGCCGTGATCGCTGCTGACTTTTTCATCGGCGGCGGTAGGCGTACTTTTGCTCAGATTGCCGCCGGCGTTCAGCGCAACGTTCCAGTTGTTGCGGTTGTCGCTGGACTGTGCGGACTCCTGAACGAAGCCGCCCTTCTGCGCGTCGATGTTGACGTTTGGCGCGCTGACCTGAGTGCCTTGCAGGCGCACCGAGTCGCCGCTAAGCGCAATGCCGTTCTGGCTGTTGAGCTGACCACCGGTGAGGGTCTGCGTGTTCTCGTTGACCCGACCGATGTTGAAGTTGCCGCTGAGGTTGCCGCCCTGATCACGGCTCTTCTCGCTGCTGGTTTTGCTGCCGCCCGCCTTCAGGCCACCACCGAGATTGCTGCCGGTGGCGACGTGCGTGTCGGTGGCCGCTTGCAGGTCGAGCTTGCCGTCGGCCTTCAGGTCGATGTTGCCGACGCTGTCGATCTTCGTGCCTTGTTGAACCTGATTACCGCCGCTGCTCAATTGCACCGGGCCGTTGCCGCTGATGCTGGCGACATGCGCCTGGGTGTCGGTGGTCTGGTTGCCTTTGTGATCGAGCTGGAACCCGGCGCCGAGATCGACATTGGTGCCGTCGGTGCCCGGCAAGGTGCCGACGGTCAGCGAGCCGTTGCCACGCAGGCTGGAGCTGTCGCTGCTCTGACGGTCGTTGGCCTGATTCAGGGCCAGATCACCGCCGGTCTTGACGCTGACACCGCCCTGGCCGCCGTCGAAACGGCTGCCTTCGAACTGTGCGTCGCGGGCGACATTGATGTTCACGCCCTGATTGCCAGCGTAACCACCGACCACCGCCGTGGCGCTGTTCTTGCTCGACTGGCTGCTGCCGCCCGCGCCGCTGCCGGCCACGTTCACGTCTTCACCGGTCTTGGTGTAGACACGCACATCGACCTTGGCATCCACCGAATTTTCGGTGCTGCTGCGGGTGTTGTTCGCGGCATCGGCCACCAGTTTCTCAGCGCTGATGTTCACTTTGCCGGCGCTGGCGTTGTACTGGGTGCCCTGGTCGTGCAGCGTGCCGCCGACCTTAACGTCCACGGTCTTGCCGTCGAACTGGCTGACCACGGCGTTGCTGCTCTGCTCGGTTTTATCCGCGCTGGCATGACCGACCGCCACGTCGATACCGACGTTCGGCTGACCGAGATTGGCCAGTGCGTCCTTGTCCGGCACTTTGCCGTCGAGCACGTCTTTCACCGCGCCGGCAATCGGCCGGGCGATGTCTTTGTACTCGACGTTGGCGCCGATGTCTGCCGACCAGTTGCTCTCCTTGTGGGTGCTGCTCTCGGTGTTGCTGGCAGCACGGTTGTCCACTTCGTTGGCGGCGACGTTCAGACCGTTGCCAGACTTGAGTTGCGCACCCTCGGTGACGAGTTTGTCAGCGTTGATGTTCAGGCTGCCGCTGCTCTGCACACCGGTAGTTTGCGCAGTGGTTTTGCCGGTGGTGTCTTGCGAAGTGCTGTGCGAGAAATCCACGCCGCTGCCCGCGCGGTCGAGGCCGCCGGTGTAGTAGAAACCGCCGCCGGTGCTGCGGGTCTCGGTCGAAGTATTGTGGCTGTCCTGCTCGGCCAGCAACGAAACGTTCTTGCCACTCAGGGTGGTGTCGCCGGCGGTGGATTTCACCTCAGCGCCCTTGAGCGTCACATCGCCGCCCGCCTTCACTTGCACAGTGCCGCCGCTGAGGCTGGAACCCTGCTGCGTGACGTCGTTGGCAGTGACGGTTTGCGCCTTGTCTTCGTAATGCACGCCGGCGCGATATTGCTCCGCCGTCTGCTCCTTGGCGTAAGCGTCAAAACCACGAGTCTGCGTGCTGTTGCTGCTGTCGTGGGTGTTCTGCGTCGAATGCACATTCACATCACCCGCCGCATCCGCCGTCAGCGAACCGCCGGCCTTGACCGTGGAGCCGGCGACTTCGATGTCCTTGGCGCTTTTGAGCTTGAGGTTGCTGTCCGACACCAGCTCGCTGCGCACCGTGGTGCTGTCCTTGCTGTTCTGCCGGGACTCGTCCTTGGTGATGCCGAAGAACTTGCTGTCCTTGTCGTGGTTGTTGCTGTGCGAGGTGTCCTGCACGCCGTCGATGGTCAGCGAACCGTTGTCGCTGATCACGCTGGCGTCCTGGCCGCCGCGCACCTGGCTACCGCTGATGCGCACGTCGTCTGCCTTGACCACCAGTTTGCCGGCCGCGTTGATCTTGCTGCCCTGATGCTGGGTCTGGCCCTTGTCGGCGTCGCCGGTCTTGCCGAAGAAACCGCCGCCGACCAGATCACCGGAATAGCGGTTGTCGCTGCTGCGGTTGGTGCGGGTCGCGGTGGTGATTTCCACTTGTTTGCCGGCCAGTTGCAGATCGCCGGCGCTGTTCAGTTCGGCGCCTTCGGAGCGCAACAGTGCGGCGGTTTGCAGGGCGATGTTGCCGCCTTTCAACTGGCTGGTGACGCTGCGCTGCTCTTCGCTGCTGCTGTCCCAATCGGCTTTCCACAGGTGCTTGCGGTGCTTGCCCTGATCGGTCTGGGTGTGGCTTTCAGTGGCGGCGGTCAAACGCAGGTCGCCGCCGCTTTGCACGCTGAGGTTGTTCTTCGCTTCGACCTTGGCGGCTTTCAGTTCGGTGTCTTTGCCGGACGACAGCTGCGCGTCGCGGCTGGCGACGATCTGGCTGCCGTGCTGGCGCGAATCGCTGTCAGTCTTGGTGCGCTCGTAGGTTTCCCAGGTGATGCCGATGGTGCTGTTGTTCCAGTTCTCACGCTGTTCCTGGAGCTTGCGGCTCTCGACGGTGGTCAGGGTCAGATTGCGCTTGGCATCGACCTTCACGTCACGACCGCTGACGTCGGTGGCGGCCAGCGTCAGGTCCTTGCCGCTGTGCAGGCCGACGTCGCCCTGGCTGCTGCGGATGCCGGCGCGGGTCACATCGAGGCTGTCCGGGATCGCCTGGCCGCTGACGCTCAAGTCGCCAGCCGAACGAATCTGTACGCCGTCACGCCCGGCGACTTGCACAGCCCCGACCTTCACACCCGCGCCTTCGGCGGTGCTGACGATGTTGATGCGCCCGGCCTGCATCGCGCCGAACAGGCTGGCGTCGATCCGCTGATCGGTGGTGTTGCCCGCCGGGTCCACGGCTTTCACCTGGCCGCTGGCGTAGTCGATCTGATTGCGTCCGACAGTGAGGTTCAGTTGATCACGTGCAGTGATCGCACCCTGGCTGTCGATGCGTGGTGCGATCAGGTTGATCGAGCCTTCGCCATTGCGCAGCCCGCCGCCCTGAATCTGCAGCTGGCCGCTGGCATCGCGGGTGCTCAGGGCTTGCAGCTTGCCGTCGTTCAGCTCGGGACGGCCGACCACCAGATTGGCGTTCGGCGTGTTGATGAAACTGCCGCCGTTCACCGAAATGCCGTTCGGGTTGGCGAGCACGTAGTCGGCGGCGCGACCGAAGATTTCCTGGGCGCCGTTGATGGCCGACGGGTTGCGGCTGATCACTTCGTTGAGGATCACGCTCGCGGCCTGGCCCTGCAATTGCGGGTTGGCCGCCAGTTGCCCGGCGAGCTGCGATTGCCCGGCCTGCAAGGCGTTGTTCAGCACCAGTCCCTGACGGTCGACGTTGTAGTCGAGGAACTGGTTGTGCGACAGGCCCGAGCCGTTCGGCGCGACGATGTTGACGATCGGGACGCCGCCCTGGGTTTGCAGTTGCGCGGTGCCGCCGGGGCCGGGTGCGACCACCACACCGCCGGCCATGGCGCCCGGCAGATGAGCGACCAGGAACAGGCTGGCGATGGCCCAGCGCAGTTTGCCCCGTGGGGAAAGATGAAACGCAAAGGTATTCATTGGCATAAAAAACTCTCCATGTAGTGCGGCATCACGTTGCGCGTTGAGTAGAAGGCCACGGCTGTCGCGCTCAGGTCCGATGGCTGTTGTTCACTGACGTTCATATCTGTAATCCGACCCGCATCAGCCAGGTTTCAGGCTCGCTGTGCAGACCGGTCGGGGTGTTGAGGCTGCGTTGGTAATCGACATCCACTTGCAGGTTTTTCCAGCCCAGGTTGAGGCCGATGCTGGCGCCGCTCAGGCGTTGAACCGAGGCGCCGTGGTCGGCCTTGATCCAGCCGTGGTCGAGTCCGATTCGCGGGGTGAGCTGCACGGGAAAATCACTGCGCAGCGGCAGGCGCAAGGTATTGCGCCAGATCGCACCGCTGGCGCCGGACGCGCTGCTGACCCGATAACCGCGCACGGCGGAATCGTCGGTGCCGAGCAGTTGTTCGATCGCCGGCAACGGATCCGGGCTGTACTGCACGTTCAGTTGGCTCTGCCATTGCCAGGCTTGCGCGCCGAGCTGGCCGTTGCGCCACTGGCTGAGGCCGGCGCGGTACTTGCGAAACTGTGCTTTGGGCAGGTTCTTGACCTGATGATCGGCATCGTCATCGGCACCCAGCCAGCGCAGGCCCTGGGCGTAGTTGAAATCCAGGTTCCACACCGCGCGATCGAGCCAGAACAGATTGAGCCCGGCCTCGGCCACGGTCAGGGTCGGGCTCTGGATACCGAGGCGGACGTTTTCCAGGTAGCTGTCGACGTCCTTGTGCGCCAGTTGCAGGTTGGCGCTGAGCTGATGGCTCTGGTCGCGCCACAACACGCGGTCGGCGCGCAGGCTGAGCTGATCGGTGATGCCGGTGCTGTGCAGGGTCGCCGCGCTGAGTTTGAACGGCGCGCGATATTCGGCGTGGCTGGCAAAGGTGCTGAACGTCCAATAACCGTAGGGGATCGCGTAATAGAGGCTGGCGTTGCGGCTGTAGCGGTCGCCCTGATTGAGCGTGTCGCTGGCACTGAGGCTCAACAGGTCGTTGAGTTCGAGCGGACTGTCGAGCGTCAGGCTGAGCGTGTCGCGATCGCGGCCGGTGCTGACGCTGCCGAGGTTGTCGAAACCGGCCCCGAGTGCCCAGCGCGACTGCCCCGAAGTACGCGAACGCAAGATGATTTTTGACGCGCCGGGCTGGCTGCCAGGAGCAATGTCGGCGGTCAGATCGAGCGAGCGCAGACGATTCAACTGATCCAGCCCCTGCTCCAGATCCCGCAGGTTCAGCGACTTGCCAAGCATGCCCGGGAATGCACCGCCGAGAGACACCGGCAGGCTCTGGTCGGCCAGTTCGATGGATTCGATGTAGCCTTCGTCGATCAGGATATCCAGCGACTGGCCCGCTGCCGGCGCACTGCTCAGGTACGGCCGGCTGGCGATGTAGCCCTTCTCCACGTAGAGCGCGGTGATGGTCGCCAGCAAATGGTTGATCTGGCCGACACCCATGCACGGTGCCAACAGCGGTTTGATCCGGGCGTTGAGCTTGTCCTTATCGATCAGCGTGACGCCGCCGATGCGCGTGCCGCTCAGGGGCCAGCAGCGTTCGTCGGGTTTGATCGATTCAGCAATGGCCGGGGTGGCAGGCGCCGGGCCGAACGCACCGCGCTCCAGTTGCCGCTTGCGCTGTTCGAGTTGCAGTTGTTGCAGATCGCGCTGTTGCAGTTGTTGCTGGCGCAGCACTTCCTGGCCCGGGGCTGGAGCTTCGGCGGCGAGAACGCTGGGCGCACACACACTCAACAACAAGGCCGACAACAGCGGGCGAGGCAGGAAACTACAACGGGTAACAGCGCGAATCGAATACGGCACTCAACATCCTTGCAATCAAATGGCTTAATGCCATCCCATCAATTGCAGTGATAGTCAGAGCCTTCCTACACAATTGCAAGACGCTTCCTACATTGCTTACATTTCTTAAACAAATGCCTTTTTAGCGCGAATCGCCAGCGATAACGCGAGCAAGTTGCAGATCATCAGGGTTTCCCCGAGGGCCTGAGACCACGCTGCCAACATCAATCCCGCACCGATCAGCAGGTAATAAAACAGCCCCAGCAATGCGCCGGCGGTGCCCAAACGATCGGTGTAATTGCTCAGCGCTGCGCCCAGAATGTTCGGGATCGCCATGCCGAACGCCAGTACCACCAGCAGCATCGGCAGCACGAACCAGACATGCGCTTCTAGCAGCCACACACCGATGCCACCGAGCAAACCGGCAAGCGCTGCCAGACGAATCAACTGCAGCGGACGGCAACCGATCTGCAGCAATTTTTTGTTAAGCCATGCTCCAAACCCTGAGGCCAATGCGAGCATCACGCCGCTGTAGCCGAACCACTCGCCGCTCAAGCCGAGACGTTCGAACTGAAAAGGCCCGAGGCTGTAATAGCTGAACAACGCGACGTTGAACGATGCGATCCACAGTGTCGAACGCCAGATACCGGGATCGCGCAACATGTCGCCCATGGTTGCGAACAGGCCAACGGAGGTGAGTTGCGACGGACGGGTTTCCGGCAGGTTGCGCCAACTCCAGATCCACAAGATCGAAGCCAGCAGCAACAGCGCAGCGAGCACCCCGCGATAACCGAAGCCCTGAACCAGGCTCGCGCCGCTGAACAGACCGATGGCCGGGCTGGCCGCCAGCGCCATGCCCACCAGAGAAAACACCTGGGCCAGTTCGCTCCCGCGATAGCGGTCACGCAACAGCGTCTGGGTCACCACCGAGCCGACGGCGGCGCCAAATGCCGCCAGCGCCTGGGCCATCAACAAGCCGTTGAAACTGCGCACGCTCAAGCCCAGTACGCAGGCAACCGCATAAATCGCCAGACCGGCGAGCATCGAGGGCCGCCGGCCGATCCGGTCGCACACTCGTCCCCACGTCACCACACCAAACGCGAAAGCCAGGAAGTACACCGACAGGGTTTGCGCCGCCGCTTGCGGGCCAACATCAAATGCACGGCCGATATCCCCCAGCGCCGGGCTGAACAGGGTCTGGGCGATCTGCGGAAACATCAGCAGCGCAATCGCCAACATCAAAAACTTTCCAGGGTTCATCACCATGACTCCTCAACAAAAACGCCGAGGAGTTTAAAAAGTCGCGACTGACGTATTATCCAAACCCTGACAATTTATCGTTGAAATCGGACAACCCATGGCCTGGCTCGAAGCCCACGACCGTTTTGACCCGGATCGCTTCCCGGCGCCGGTAATCGGCATCGCCTCTACCCTCGGCGATCACGACTCCGGCCTGCATCGGCATCAGCGCGGGCAACTGCTCTACACCCGACAGGGCTGCACGCGCATCACGCTGGCACAGCAGCTGTGTCTGCTGCCGCCGTCGCGGGCGGCGTGGATTCCCGGTGGCGTCACGCATCGCGCGGTGATGCAGCAAAGCGTCGACTACCGCTCCATCTACCTGACGCCCGAGTTGTGTCGCGAGCTGCCGCAACAAGTCTGCGTGATCGAGGTCAGCCCGCTGCTGCGCGCCGTGCTGGAACCGATGGCGATGGCCGAGTTCGCCACCGATTGGCAGCAGGGCAAATTCGTCCATCTGCTGGGGCTGTGCCTGAGTGAAATCCGTGACGCGGCGCAGCAGCCGATGCTTTTGCCATTGCCGCAAGACAAACGCCTGGCGCCTCTGCTTGCACGCCCCGAACAACTGCCACCGGAGCTGCAAGTGCTGGAGCAACAGATCGGCGCCAGCAGCCGCACCATCGGCCGGATCTTCCAGCGCGAAACCGGCATGAGCTATCAACAATGGCGCCAGCAATGGCGATTGATGCGCGCCATGGAATTGCTCGCTACCGGGCGCAACCTCGGCTATTGCGCGTTTGAACTGGGTTTCGCCAGCGACAGCGCATTCATTGCGTTCTTCAAGACCATGACCGGCACGACGCCCGGCACCTGGCTGCGATAAGCAAACGACGACCGGCAGCAAAAATCATTTGCCACAAAATATTACCTGCGTCATATTACAGCCGTAATAACAACCCGTTTTTGCCGGTATCAGCCGCAGGTATTACGCCATGACCAGCATGCCCACCGTTGAACCCGATCTCGCCGTTCCGGTCAGCGCTTCCAAACCTCCCCTGCTCAAACGCCTGCTGTTGCCCACTGCGGGTCTGGCCGCGCTGGTGTTCGCCGGGTTGTACGCCGCGCATTGGTGGGGTGCCGGTCGATTTCTCGAAGAGACCGACGATGCCTACATTGGCGGTGACGTCACGGTGATCGGGCCGAAAGTCGCCGGTTACATCGAGGAAGTGTTGGTCAGCGACAACCAGCCGGTGAAGGCCGGCGACGTGCTGATCCGCCTCGACGCCCGCGACTATCGCGCCAATCTGGCCAAGGCCGAAGGCGCCGTCGCCGCTGAAGAAGCGCTGCTGGCCAACCTCGACGCCACCGAACAACTGCAACAAGCGGTGATCGGTCAGGCCCGCGCCGGCATCGATGCTGCCGGTGCCGAAACCGCCCGTTCCCGGGACGACAACGCACGCTACAAACGCCTGGTGACCACCAATGCAGTCTCGGTGGAAAGTGCGCAACGGGCCGACGCCACCTTCAAGACCGCGCAAGCCTTGAGCGCCAAGGCCCAGGCCGAACTGCTGGCTGCGCAACGCCAACTCACCGTGATCGAAACCCAGAAACAACAGGCCCGCGCCGCCCTCCAGCAAGCCCGGGCCGAGCGTGATCTGGCGCAACTCAACCTTGGTTACACCGAACTGCGCGCCCCGGTCGACGGCGTGATCGGCAACCGCCGCGCGCGGGTCGGCGCTTACGCTCAGGCCGGTTCGCAACAATTGTCGGTGGTGCCGGCCAGCGGTCTGTGGGTCGATGCCAATTTCAAGGAAGACCAGTTGGCGCGGATGAAACCCGGCCAGCGCGTGAGCATCCGTGCAGACGTGTTGTCCGGTCAGGAATTCCACGGTCGCCTCGACAGCCTCGCCCCCGCCACCGGTTCGCAGTTCAGCGTGCTGCCGCCGGAAAACGCCACGGGCAACTTCACCAAGATCGTCCAGCGTGTGCCGGTGCGGATCCTGCTCGACCCCGCCGACGGCGTGCTCGGCCACCTGCGTCCGGGCCTGTCGGTGACGGCTGAAGTCGACACCCGTGCCCAACCTGAAACCACCGCTGTGGCCAGCGCGCCATGAGCCGCGCCCTCGCCGTCCCTGCGCAGCCGTTCAATGCCGCCGAGATGGCGACGGCAACCAAAGTGTTCGCCTTCGCCACCATGTGCATCGGCATGTTCATCGCGTTGCTGGACATTCAGATCGTCTCGGCCTCGCTGCGGGATATCGGCGGCGGGTTGTCCGCCGGCACCGATGAAACGGCTTGGGTACAAACCAGTTACCTGATCGCCGAGATCATCGTGATCCCGCTGTCGGGTTGGCTGTCGCGGGTGTTCTCGACCCGCTGGTTGTTCTGCGCCTCGGCAGTCGGTTTTACCCTCGCCAGCCTGTTGTGCGGCGCGGCCTGGAACATCCAGAGCATGATCGCCTTTCGGGCGCTGCAAGGGTTTCTCGGCGGCTCGATGATTCCGTTGGTGTTCACCACGGCGTTCTTTTTCTTCACCGGCAAACAACGGGTGATCGCCGCTGCGACCATCGGTGCAGTGGCCTCGCTGGCGCCGACATTGGGCCCGGTGATTGGTGGCTGGATCACCGACATTTCGTCCTGGCACTGGCTGTTCTACATCAACCTGGTGCCGGGGATTTTCGTCGCCGTGGCGGTGCCGATGCTGGTCAAGATCGATCAGCCGGAACTGTCGCTGCTCAAGGGCGCGGACTATCTGAGCATGGTGTTTCTGGCGCTGTTTCTCGGCTGCCTGGAATACACCCTCGAAGAAGGCCCGCGCTGGAACTGGTTCAGCGACCAGACCATCCTGACCACCGCGTGGATCAGCGCCCTGGCCGGTGTGGCGTTCGTTGGCCGCACGCTGCACGTGGCCAATCCGATCGTCGACCTGCGCGCGCTCAAGGATCGCAATTTCGCCCTCGGCTGCTTCTTTTCCTTTGTCACCGGGATCGGCCTGTTCGCGACGATTTACCTGACGCCGCTGTTTCTTGGCCGGGTGCGTGGCTACGGTGCGCTGGACATTGGTCTGGCGGTTTTTTCCACCGGGGTGTTCCAGATCATGGCGATTCCGCTGTACGCCTTTCTGGCCAATCGCATCGATCTGCGCTGGATCATGATGGCGGGCCTGGCGTTGTTTGCGTTGTCGATGTGGGAATTCAGTCCGATCACCCACGATTGGGGTGCCGGGCAATTGATGCTGCCGCAAGCCCTGCGCGGGATTGCCCAGCAACTGGCGGTGCCGCCGGCCGTAACGCTGACGCTTGGCGGGCTGGCCCCGGCGCGGTTGAAACACGCCTCGGGCCTGTTCAACCTGATGCGCAACCTGGGCGGTGCGATCGGGATTGCGGCGTGCGCGACCATTCTCAACGACCGCACCAACCTGCACTTCACGCGGTTGGCGGAGCATCTGAACAGCAGTAACGAAGCGTTGAATCAGTGGCTGGCCCAGGTCGGCGGCAACTTCGCCGCACTGGGTCAGAGCGGTGACGTCGGCATCACCGCCGGCCTGCATCAGTTATGGCTGCTGACCTACCGCGAGGCGCAGACCCAAACCTATGGCGACACGTTCCTGATGATCATGGTGTGCTTCGTGATCGCCACGGCGATGGTGCCCTTGATGCGCAAGGTGCAACCACCGGCCGCGCCGAGTGCTGATGCACATTGACCGATCAGGCTTGTGGGGTTTTGCGAAAGCCCACGGCCAGACGGTTCCAGCTGTTGATGGTGCTGATCGCCACGGTCAGGTCGACCATTTCTTTCGGCGAAAACTGGGCAGCGACCGCTTCGTAATCTTCGTCCGGGGCGTGGGTCAGGCTCAGTTGGGTCAGGGATTCGGTCCACAGCAGCGCGGCGCGCTCACGGTCGGTGAAGAACGGGGCTTCGCGCCAGGCCGTCACGGCGAACAATCGACGTGGGGTTTCGCCGCCCTTGATCGCGTCAGTGGTGTGCATGTCGATGCAGAACGCACAGCCATTGATTTGCGAGGCGCGCAGCTTGACCAGTTCGATCAGGGTCTTTTCCAGCGGCAGTTTCGAGACGGCGGTTTCCAGGGCGATCATCGCTTTCAGGGCGTCTGGGGAAGCGGTGTAGAAATCGGCACGAGGTTTCATGGTGGTTCTCCGGGGCGAGTGAATGTGTGGCTACGTTAGTCCCGGGGGCGGGTCAGGCAAATAGCCAATCTCCCGGAAGACGAGTAGGCCACTTGGTTGGCGTCAGAAAAGAAAGTGTCGGGGGGCAATTGCCAGCGCTCGTTCCGTGCCACTAGAATGCGATCAATTCTTAATTGCACACTTTTCGCACTCTCGATTGCACCTCTACATTGCAACCAGGCAACGGACGCCCGAAACGAGTATCTGCCCTTCATGTCGTCCCTCGATCAGCCCTTGAATCAGCAAGTCCAGACGCTCTACAGCGAACACCACGGGTGGCTGCAGGGCTGGTTGCAGCGCAAGCTGGACAATCGCTGCGATGCGGCCGACCTGGCGCACGATACGTTCCTGCGCCTGCTCACCCGCCAGGTGATCAAACCGCTGGGCAGCGAACCCCGGGCGCTGTTGACGCACATTGCCAAAGGTCTGGTGATCGACCGCTGGCGCCGTCAGGACATCGAGCGCGCCTACCTTGAAACCATCGCCAGCCTCCCCGCCGACGAGGTGCCGTCGCCGGAGACCCTCTATCTGATTCTCGAAACCCTGTGGCGCATCGAAGCGTTGCTGCGCGAGTTGCCGGCGCAGACCCGCGACACTTTCCTGCTGTCGCAGATCGAAGGCCTGACCTACGCGCAGATCGCCACGCGCCTGAGTGTTTCGCTGATCACCGTCAAACGCCACATGCGCGCCGCGTTCATTGCCTGCCTGAGTGTCGCCTGATGAGTTCGTCGATGATCAATCCGCAGATTCTCGGTGAAGCCGCCGACTGGCTGGTGCAGTTGCATTCGGGCAGCGCCTCGCCGTCGGATCATCAGGCCATCGCCCAATGGCGCAGCCGCAGCGCCGAACACGCCCAGGCCTGGCTGCGGGCCGAAGCGCTGCTGGGGGATTTACGCAGTGTGCCGGCGAATGTGGCGATCCAGACCTTGCAACGGGCTTCGCGCAAAGAAGGCCTCAGCCGTCGTCAGACGCTCACCCGCCTCGGCCTGCTGTTGATGGCGGGACCACTGGGCATCGCCTCGCAACATGTGCCCTGGCAGCAATGGACCGCCGATCAGCGCACCGCCGTCGGCGAGCAAAAAACGCTGCAACTGCCGGACGGCACTCAGTTGCTGCTCAACACCGACAGCGCCGTGAACATCGCTTTCAGCCCGGTCGAGCGCCGGGTCCTGCTGCTCAACGGCGAAGTACTGATCAACACCGCCAGCGATGCCGCGGCCCGCCCGTTCATGGTCGAAACCCCACAAGGCGTGGCCCGTGCGTTCGGCACTCGGTTCTGCGTGCGCACCGAGGGGTCGCGCAGCCTGGTGTCGGTGCTGGAGGGGCAAGTACAAATCACCCCGGAACTGCTCAAGCAAAACGCAATGCTCAAGGCCGGCGAGCGCCAGCGCTTCAAACTGAACGGCTTCGACAGCGCCGAAACCTTCGACACCGCGAGCCTGGCCTGGGACAAAGGCATGCTGCTGGCCAGCAACATGCGCCTGGACGAATTGCTCGGCGAACTGAGCCGCTATCGTCGGGGCGTCTTGCGCTGTCATCCGGACGTCGCGGCGATGCGCGTGTCCGGGGCATTTTCCCTGCGCGACACCGACGCCAGTCTGCGTCTGCTCAGCGACACCCTGCCGCTGAACATCAACAGCCTGACCCGCTATTGGCTGTCGGTCGAACCCCGTGTCTGAACCCGGTGAAATTATTTTCGATGTTCACTGATACCTTTTCGCGTCTCGTTCGGTGAGTGGATAGACCTTTTAATTCCACGCGCTCGACAGGATCGCCGAATGACCGCATTGCCCACGTCCCGCCCCGCCACTTTCCCGCTCAAGGCCCTGAACCTGAGCCTTGCCCTGGCCTTCGGCGCGCTGCTGCCGACCCTCGGCCACGCCGCCGACAGCACCCGCGAAAGCGCCAGCCAAAGTGTCAACATCGGCCCCGGCCTGCTCAGCCATGTGCTGGCGCAATTTGCGGTCAGCGTCGGCGTGCCGTTGTCGTTCGATCCGGCGCAACTGGGCAATCGCCAGAGCCCCGGCCTGCAAGGCAGTTACACCGCCCAGAGCGGTTTTGCCCGCTTGCTGGAAGGCAGCGGTTTCGAGCTGATCAGCACCGGCCACAACGGTTACACGGTAGCCCCGAAAGTCGCGGCGGACGGCGCACTGGAATTGGGCGCCACCAATGTCAGTGCCTTGCGCGACGACAGCGGCAACACCTACGGCGGCGAACAGGTCGCCCGCCGCGCGCAGGTCGGCATGCTCGGCAACCAGGAAGTCAACGACCTGCCGTTCAGCGTCACCAGTTACACCGCCAAGACCATGGCCGATCAACAGGCGCAAACCGTCGGCGATGTGCTGCTCAACGATGCCTCGGTGCGCCAGTCCAACGGCTTCGGCAACTTCTCGCAGATGTTCATGATCCGCGGTCTGCCGCTGGCCTCCGATGACATTTCCTATAACGGCCTCTATGGCGTGCTGCCAAGGCAGATCATCGCCGTCGAAGCGCTGGATCGGGTGGAACTGTTCAAGGGCCCGAACGCGTTCGTCAACGGCGTGACTCCGAGCGGCAGCGGCATTGGGGGCGGGATCAACCTGCAACCCAAACGCGCCATGGACACGCCAACGCGCAGCGTCACCCTCGACTACAGCGCTGACGGTCGGGTCGGCGGGCATCTGGATCTGGGCCAGCGTTTTGGCGAAGACAACCGCTTCGGTGCGCGGGTCAACCTGATGCAGCGCGAAGGTGACACCGCCGTCGATGACGAAGACCAGCGCTCGTCGCTGTTCAGCGTCGGCCTGGACTATCGCGGTGAATGCCTGCGGGTCTCGACCGACTTCGGTTATCAGAAGCAGGTGATCAATCAGGGGCGCTCGGTGATCTATGTCGATTCGAGCCTGACAAAAGCTCCCAAGGTGCCGGACGCCAACGCCAGCTACGCCCAGCGCTGGAGCTATTCGCAACTCGAAGACACCTTCGGCATGGCCCGCGCCGAATATGACCTCAACGACAACTGGACCGCCTATGTGTCCGGTGGTGCCAAACACACCCGGGAAAACGGGGTGTACTCGTCGCTGACCGTCACCGACCTCAACGGCAACGCCCGTGGCGGCATGCTCTATTCGCCCCACGACGAAGACAACCAAAGCGCCATGGCCGGGCTCAACGGTCGCTTCGACACCGGTCCCGTTACCCATCAGTTGAACCTCGGTTGGGCCGGCATCTGGGGCGAGCAGCGCTCGGCCTACGAAACCATCGGCAGCGCCGCACGCTACAGCACCAACCTGTACAACGTCACCGACAAGCCGCGCCCGCCCGCCACCTCGTTTGCCAGCGACATCAACGACCCGCGCATCACCGGCAAGAACACCCTGCGCAGCGAGGCGATTTCCGACACTCTCGGCTTCGTCGATGACCGCATCCTGCTGACCCTCGGCGTGCGCCGTCAGACACTGAAAGTCGACGGCTGGAGCACCGTCACCGGGGCACGCACGTCAAGTTATGACGAATCGATCACCACCCCGGTCTACGGCCTGGTGATCAAACCCTGGGAACACGTGTCGTTCTACGCCAACCGCATCGAAGGCCTGGCCAAGGGCCCGACGCCGCCGACCACCGCGATCAACCGCGACGAAACCTTCGCCCCGGTGCGCAGCAAACAGGTCGAGGCCGGCGTGCGCCTGGACATGGGCAGCTACGGCGCCAGCCTCGGCGTCTACCGCATCGAACAGCCGTCGAGTTACACCCAGGACGGGATCTTCCGGGTCGACGGCCAGCAGACCAACAAAGGCGTGGAACTCAACGTCTATGGCGAACCGCTCGACGGCCTGCGCCTGCTCAGCGGCGCGACATTGATGAAGACGGAGCTCGAAGGCAGCGCCAACGGCGTGAATGACGGCAACCGCGCCGTCGGGGTGCCGCGCTTTCAATTCAACCTCGGTGCCGACTGGGACATTCCGGGCCTCGAAGGCGCCGCCCTCAGCGCCCGAATGTTGCGCACCGGCGGACAGTACCTGAACGCGGCCAACACCCAGAGCATTCCGGCGTGGACCCGCTTCGACCTCGGCTCGCGCTACGCCTTCAAACTGGACGAAAAACAGATCACCCTGCGAGCCAATCTGGAAAACGTCGCCAACGAAGCCTACTGGGCCTCGGCCAACGGCGGCTACCTGACCCAGGGCACGCCGCGCACGCTGAAAGTCTCGGCGACTGTGGACTTCTGAGTCGCGGCACTTCATCCGCCGCCCCAACGAAAAAGAGCAGGCCGTGGCCTGCTCTTTTTTATGTTGGCGATCAGCGGTCCGAACGCATCAACTCACCAATGCCGCCGTCCATCGACAACACCGCAGCGCGATTGCGACCAGCGTTCTTGGCTTGATACAGCGCCGCATCGGCACGCTGGATGAACAATTCCGGGCTGTCGTTGCCGAGCGGAATGAACGAATAGCAGCCCAGACTCACGGTGAGATAACCGGTGGGCGAGCCGCTGTGGGTGATGTGTTTGTCCATGACGCTGCGGCGGATCTGCCCGGCAATCGCCAGCGCGCCGTTGATGTCGGTGTCCGGCAACAGCACCGCAAACTCTTCGCCGCCGTAGCGCACCGCCAGATCGGATTTGCGCTGGCAGCAGTTCTTCACCACCAGAGCGACCTGGGTCAGGCAATGATCGCCGGCCACATGGCCGTAGGCATCGTTGTAGCGCTTGAAGAAATCGATATCGAGCATGATCAGGCTGACCGGACTCGACTGCCGGGCGCCCCGAGCGAATTCAATCTCCAGCGATTGCTCGAACAGGCGCCGGTTGGCCAGCCCGGTCAGACTGTCGTGAGTGGCAATCAGCTCCAGCGCCCGCTGGGCCTTGAGCAGGTTTTTCTCGATCCGCTCGCCGTCACGCACCTGATGGATGAACACCCAGCCAAACAGCCCAACCCCAAGCATCACCAGCGCCACGATGACGCTGGACTGGAAAGCGCGGTCATGCCAGCCCTTGAGAATCGTGTCCCGCGAGGAAGAGGCAGACACCACCAGCGGATAACTTTCGAGCTGCCGATAACCGTAAAGTCGTGTGACCCCATCGACCACAGAATCGATCATCGCCGTACCGGCGGAGGCATTGGGGAGCAGCGTCTGATAGATCTCGCCCTTGGCCAGCGAGGTACCGATCAACGCATCGTCGAACGGCCGGCGCGCAAGCAAAGTGCCGTCGGTCAGTCCGAGGAACATGGTGCCGTTGTCATCCAGGCTGAAGCTTTTGAAGAACCGGTCGAAGTACGACATCTTGATGCCGGCCAGCAACACGCCCTGGAAATTTCCGGCGCGGTCGTTGACCCGTTTGGAGATCGGGATAATCCAATCACCGTTTTCACGGCTGCGGATCGCCGGGCCGATGTGCGCCACGGCCGACACGTTCTGCTGGTGAAACTTGAAGTACTCGCGATCCGCCACGCCGTTGCCTCGCGGCAGATCAGGGAATGAGGTGATCACCCACTGCCCTTCGCGATCGAACAGGAACATGCCGTGCAACTGCTCCAGTTGCTGCACCCGGCGCGCGAAGGTTCTCTGCAAACGCGGCTTCTGCGCCGCGCCATAGCCGTCTTCCTGAATCCAGTCGACCAGGCTGGTCATCACCAGATCAGCGGCCAGAAAGGTGTCTTCGGCCTGCTGCGCCATCGCCCGGGTCAGGTTGGCCGAGGACATCTGCGCATTCGCCAGATCCTGCCGGCGCGACTGCTCGATCTGCAAATACAGCAGACCGGACAGACACAGACACACCGCAACGATGAACAGCACCGCCGCCTTGCGCAGCGGCAAACGCTTGAGTGTGCCGCCGGGGGCCTGATGCGGATCGTGAATGGGGATAGGCAAAAGCGTGTCCTGGGCAGGTACGACAGGGGCAAAGGCCCGAAACCCTTGTTTTTTGTGAGCGTAGCCCACCGGATAGTGCGGGGCAACCAAGTGCCACCGAGACAATCCCGACCCCGTTGATATCGGCGCGCAGCGGAAATGGATGACCTGCGATGTAATTTATTTTTCTTTGATACAGTTCTCCCCCACAAACGTGATGACAGGAGTCAAATGATGGCAAAGCCTGCCGCCCGTCTTACCGATCCCAGCACATGCCCACTCCCCGGACACGGGACCAATGCGATAGCGACTGGCTCTCCGGACGTATTTTTCGATGGCTTGGCGGCTGCACGCCAAGGTGATACCTGTTCCAGTGGCATTGCACTGCTACGGCCACCGGCCTCATGAGATTACTGATCGTCCTCGCACTAGCAGCATTGACCTCAGCACTCTTTTTTGTGGGTTACTACAAAAAATTGGAAGATGCGTATCCAGAGAAAGTTTTTTTCATCAAAAAGCACCCGACGCTCAAGTTGAGATTCGTGAACATCTTCGCGTACGAGTCAGACGATAAAAAACTGTCCGAACTCAATGATGAAGAGAGAACTCAAGTCATGGACTACTGCTGGTATCGACTTGGTATCTCTACTCAGTTAGCCAGCCAGCAAGAGCTTGAAGAATGTAAACGTCGTTGAAACAGGGAAGGCCTGTCTGTGTTAATGCAGAGGCTCGCCGGCGACCGGCCTGGGCTATGTACGAAAACTGCCTGATCGACACTCGGCGATTTTTCGTACAGCCGCTGGCTAGCAGGAGGTGAGTCAGTTCACCAGTGACGGTTGGGTAGCAACCGAGACGGTAAAGGCCACGACAAACAGCACCACGAGTGCCCAGAACATCACCACGAGTATCTGCATGACGACCTTCAGGTTTTTATAAAGCCAGCGCAACCAATGGCCTTCGGGTTTAGCTTCCGAGCGAGTTCTGAGTACACCGTTCAAATAAAAGCCGAGAAGGGCCAACAGTGCGCCATCAATGAACAGCGCAGGCAGACCGGCTGAGGGAAAAATGCTTCCCCACCGATAAAATGACGACCGGCTCAGAAACACCACATAACACGTGAGGCTGCCGTAGGGGATGGCTCTCCACCATTTGCCGGTCAGCGCTCCGGCCATCAGGCACATCATCACCATGAGCGGGTTGAGGAGAATATGGATCATCCAATCCAGTACGTTGGGGAAGTAGCCTGGGGAATTGATGCTGCGCCAGATATATTCAAACATTGTTCAGTTTCTTGCCTTCTATGGAGTCAGTGGTGCTTCCGTGCCGCTGTACGGTATCGGCGTATCCTCGGATGACATAAGCCCTGTCGTGTAAACATAAAAAAACAGGCGCCTGAAAAGGCGCCTGTTTTTGTGGTCGGTTACCGCTCAGGTCAGCGCGACGGCGGAACCCGGATATCCCCTGCCCGGCACTGGGTTTTCACGCCCTTGCCGCAGGCACCGAATTGCAGGTCCTTGCCCATGCACACCCGCACTTCCGAGAGTTCCGGGCCGCTGCAGATCACGGCAATGCCGTCTGCCGGGATGCCCGGATTGCTCTTGCGGAACAGGTCGGCGATTTCTTGCGCTTCGAAGTAATAAGAGTTGCTGAACGGTTGCAGCTCTTGCGGGATTGTCACCGCCGCCACGGCTTTATCCGCTTCGTCGAAATAGCCCATTGCCCCGAGACCGCTGCAGGTACCGTGCTTGCTCCATTCGTGATCGAGGAGTTTCTTCGTCGGGAACAGCGTCAGGCCCTTGGCGGTTTCGGCGGCCGACAGGTTGGTCAGCGGCGGGCAGGATTCCGGCCAGCCGCCCTTGGCGTATTGCGGCCACAGGCCATGCAGGACAAAACCGTAGCCCTTGCCGGTGCACTGAGGATCGTCCTTGTGAGTCAGACAGAACGTCGGCGACCAGGACAGCGTCAGCAGGTAGTAATCGAACACCCCCGCCACTGATTCCGTGGGTGCCTTGTTGGCATGCGACTGACGCGCCGAACTCAGGCCAATGCTACCGACCGTCAGCGCAATCAGCGCCATAATTGTAAAAAGCTTTTTCATCTTCCCGTTCCTTGGGACGCTGGCGTCCATGGTTTTTGTGATCTGACCGTCAAGTGGTCAGGGGCTGATTGAGTCATGCCAGTATTGCAAGCGCATGACGCAAGGCAAAGCTGTACTACGTTGAAAGGTCTACGATTAATAAGCAGACACCAAAAACAGGGATCCCGAAATGAGTAAAGCAGACGAACTCGCCGCGAAGCTCAAGCAAACCCGGCACACCCACGCGGACGACATCACCTGCGCCGAACTGGAAATCGATTGCTGGCCGGCGGTGGTCTACGACCTGTATCACCGCATCGAGGGCTGGTTGCAACCGGTCACCGAGGTGGGACTGAAGATTCGGCGAAATCCTACCCATGTTTGCGAAAGTTCGCCGGAAGGCGAGACGCACGACTACGCCATCGACCAATTGATCATCGAGGCCAACCATCACAGCCTGACCTTTGATCCCATCGCGCGTTTCACCGAGGACGGTGCCGGTCGCGTGCAGATCGTCCTGCCGGGCAGGGACACTTCCCTGCTGCGGACCGTCGACGAACACGGCGAGAGTCATTGGTGGTTGCAGACGATCGAGACCGGGCAACAACTGGATGCGATTGCCCTGACGGAAAACAACCTGCTGCAGGTGGTTCAGGAAGGTCTCGGGTTGTAGGACGCTTCACTCCCGTCGCGCCGAGCAATAGTCGACGATCACCCGGGAAACCGCTTCGATCATCTGTGGATCGGCATGACTCGCCGTGAACAGGCGAAACTCCGCGTCCGGCAGCGTCGGCAAACCCAGCTCCACACCGAGCGCCGCCAGGCCCTGCCCCAACTGGCTGGCGGCCATCGGCGCCACCGCGAACCCGGCCAACGCCGCGGCACGCAAGCCAGCGGTGCTGGTGCAGAGCATCGCGGTGCGCTGGGCAATGCCGGCCTGGGCCAGGCGGGTCAACGCGGCTTCGCGATATGGACAGGGCTCGGGGAACAGCGCCAGCGGCAACGGCGTCGGCAATTGGGTGACCGGTTGCGCCGACCACGCCCACACCAGCGGTTCCTGCCACAGCAACAACCCCGGCTCTCGGGTCTCGCACAGCGACCCGATGACCAACTCCAGATTGCCCTGCTTCATCTGGTTCAACAACGTACCGGGAATGTTGACCTGCACATCGATCTCCATGCCCGGATGCTGCGCCGCGCAGTCCTGCAGTGCCCGCAACAACCTTGGCTCGACAAAATCCTCCGACACGCCAATCCGCACCCTTCCCTGAAACGGCGTGCGCGTGAGCTGTGCCCAGGCGTCACGATTCAGCGCCAGAATCGTGCGCGCATAGGCGATCAAGCGCTCGCCATCCGCCGTCAATTGCTGGGAGCGGGTCGTGCGTTTGAGCAACGGTTTGCCGATCTGCTCTTCCAGCCGTCTCAGATGACCGCTGACCGCCGATTGGGTCAGGTGCAGTTTTTCGGCGGCACGGCTGAAGCCGTCCTCGTCGACAACGGTGACAAAGGTCTTCAACAACAGGGCGTCGAACATAGTTGAATACGTGATCAATGGCCGATTTATTTACGATTTATAGTGAGAAGCCAGCTATGTTGCAATGCCTCGCCTTCCCTACCCGAATGTCGAGGCTCACCGTGACCACCCTCCTGCACATCGAATGCTCACCCCGCAAACAGCGCTCCGCGTCCATTGAAGTGGCGCACCGTTTCATTGAGCGCTATCTGCAAAATGATCCGCAGACCCAGGTTCGCACGCTCGATTTATGGAGCCTGCACCTGCCGGAGTTCGACGAGGACGCGATGAACGCCAAATACGCAGGCCTGAGTGGAACGCCGCTGACGCCGTCGCAACAATCGGCCTGGCAGACCCTCGAAGACCTCGCCGCCCACCTGCGCGGGGCCGATGTGCTGGTGTTCTCGGTGCCGCTGTGGAATTTCAGCATTCCCTACAAGCTCAAGCACTTCATCGACCTGGTGTCGCAGAAAGACATCCTCTTCAGCTTCGATCCGGAGCGCGGGTTGCGAGGTTTGCTGCAAGGCAAGAAAGCCGTCGTGGCCTATGCGCGGGGGATGGATTTTTCCGCGCAGTCGATCACGCCGGCCGAGCGTTTCGACTTTCAGAAACCGTACATGGAAGCGTGGCTGGAGTTCATCGGCGTCAGCGATGTGCATGCGCTGATCGTCGAGAAAACGATCTTCGGTGATGAGGTGGATCGCGATTCACGGTTCGCCGCATCGCAACAGGCACGAGACCTGGCGGACAACCTCGCCCGCCGAACCTGACACAACTGTAATCCGCGCCTCAGCCAACTGAAAGCCGGCGCTGGTTAGCCTCCCCGTCATTCGTCAAACGGGGACTTCCAGCGCATGCCTTCCACCACCTCAAGACGCACCTTTGTCAAAGGCCTGGCCGCCGGCGGTCTGCTCGGCGGCCTCGGTCTGTGGCGTACGCCGGTCTGGGCGTTGAACAGCCCCGGCCAGGTAAATGAGCTCAGCGGTACAGACTTCGAACTGTTCATCGGCGAAACCCCGGTCAACTTCACCGGCCAGCCGCGCACCGCGATGACCATCAACGGTGGCGTGCCCGGCCCGCTGCTGCGCTGGCGCGAAGGCGACACCGTGACCCTGCGGGTGCGCAACCGGCTCAAGGACACCACGTCGATCCACTGGCACGGGATTCTGCTGCCGGCCAACATGGACGGCGTGCCGGGCCTGAGTTTTCACGGCATCGAACCGGGTGGCGTGTACGTCTATCAATTCACGGTTCGCCAGCACGGCACCTACTGGTATCACAGCCATTCCGGGTTGCAGGAGCAGGCCGGCGTCTATGGGCCGCTGGTGATCGACGCCCGGGAGCCGGAGCCGTTCCACTACGATCGCGAGCATGTGGTGATGCTCAGCGACTGGACCGACGAAGACCCGGCCGGCCTGATGAAAACCCTGAAAAAGCAGTCCGACTACTACAACTTCCACAAGCGCACCGTCGGCGATTTCATCCATGACGTCGGCGAAAAAGGCTGGGGCGCCACCGTCGCTGATCGCACGATGTGGGCGCAGATGAAGATGAATCCCACCGACATCGCCGATGTCAGCGGCGCCACGTACACCTTCCTGATGAACGGCCACGCGCCCGACTCCAACTGGACGGGGCTGTTCCGCCCCGGTGAAAAGCTGCGTCTGCGGCTGATCAACGGTTCGGCCATGACTTACTTCGACGTGCGCATTCCCGGCTTGAAAATGACCGTGGTCGCCGCCGATGGCTTGCACGTCAAACCGGTGACCGTCGACGAGTTGCGCATCGCCGTGGCCGAAACCTATGACGTGATCGTCGAGCCCGCTGCCGACGCCTACACCCTGTTCGCCCAGGCCATGGACCGCACCGGCTACGCCCGTGGCACCCTCGCCGCCCGCGCCGGGTTGTCGACCCCGGTGCCGGCGCTGGACCCGCGCCCGCTGGTGACCATGGACGACATGGGCATGGGCATGGGCGGCATGGATCACGGCTCGATGGACATGAGCGGCATGGACCACGCCAGCATGAACATGGGCCCGATGCAGTCGCACCCCGACAGCGAAAAAGACAACCCATTGGTGGACATGCAAGCCATGACCACCGCCCCGAAACTCGACGACCCCGGCCTCGGCCTGCGCAACAACGGGCGCCGCGTACTGACCTACGCCGACCTGCGCAGCACCTTCGAAGACCCCGACGGCCGCGAACCTGCCCGCACGATCGAACTGCACCTCACCGGCCACATGGAGAAATTCGCCTGGTCGTTCAACGGCATCAAGTTCTCCGACGCCGAGCCCCTGCGTTTGAAGTACGGCGAGCGCATCCGCCTGGTGCTGGTCAACGACACGATGATGACCCACCCCATCCACCTGCACGGCATGTGGAGCGATCTGGAAGACGAAAACGGCGACTTCCAGGTGCGCAAACACACCATCGACATGCCCCCCGGCACGCGCCGCAGCTATCGCGTGACCGCCGATGCGCTGGGCCGCTGGGCCTTTCACTGTCATCTGCTTTATCACATGGAAATGGGTATGTTTCGTGAAGTGCGGGTGGAAGAATGAGGACGCCGACCATGACTCGATTTGCCGTGTTTTCGTTGTCACTCCTGTCGATGGCCTCGGCGTTTGCCGCCAGCGACATGCAGGGCATGGACCACAGCCAGATGGGCGATATGCAAAGCATGGACGACGGCATGATGCAGCCCGCCGCGCCAACTGAAAGCCGCACGCCGATCCCGACGCTGACCGACGCCGACCGCGCCGCCGTGTTCACCAGTCACGGTGGCCACCAGGTGCACGACAGCGCGATCAACACTTACTTCCTCGCCGACAAACTCGAATGGCAGAACGGCGACGACGCCAGCACCCTGGCCTGGGATTTGTCCGGCTGGATCGGCGGCGACATCGATCGCCTCTGGCTGCGCTCCGAGGGCGAACGCAGCAACGGCAAGACCGAAGACGCGGAGATCCAGGCGCTGTGGGGCCACGCGATTTCGCCGTGGTGGGACGTGGTCAGCGGCGTGCGCCAGGACTTCAAACCCGGCGCCCCGCAAACCTGGGCCGCGTTCGGTCTGCAAGGCATGGCGCTGTACAACTTCGAAGCCGAAGCCACGGCGTTCATCGGCGAAAACGGCCAGAGCGCCGTACGGCTGGAGGGCGACTACGACATCCTGCTGACCAATCGCCTGATCCTGCAGCCGACCGCCGAACTCAACGTCTATGGCAAAAACGACCCGCAACGCGGCCTCGGCTCCGGTCTCTCGAACACCGAAGCCGGGTTGCGCTTGCGCTATGAAATCCGCCGCGAATTCGCGCCATACATCGGCGTGACCTGGAACCGCACCTACGGCAACACCGCCGATTACGCACGGGAAGAAGGCGAGGATCGCAGCGAAGCGCGACTCGTCCTCGGCGTACGGCTGTGGTTCTGAATCCGTTTCATCCACCCCTGAAAACCACCGCCGAAGAGCGGTAAGAGGCCTCGCATGCGCATGATCAAAACAACCTTCATCCTCGCCACCGGATTGCTCTTGAGCTCCCTGGCTCAGGCCCACCCGAAACTGCTGTCGTCGACCCCGGCCGAAGGCGCGGACGGCGCACCACCGGAGAAAATCGAACTGCGCTTCTCGGAGAACCTGATGACCCAGTTCTCTGGCGCCAAACTGGTGATGACCGAAATGCCCGGCATGGCCCACTCGCCGATGCCGATGAAGGCCAAAGTCAGCGCCGGCAGCGATCCGAAAACCATGCTTGTCACCCCGCTCTCGCCTTTGCCGGCCGGCACCTACAAGGTCGAATGGCGCGCGGTGTCGTCGGACACTCACCCGATCACCGGCAACGTCACGTTCAAAGTGAAGTGACCGATGGCCGACCTGATCAACATCCTCCTGCGGATGGCGTTGTACGTGGATTTGCTGCTGTTGTTCGGGGTGGCGTTGTTTGGGTTTTACAACGTTGACGCGATGCTGCGGTGTCGGCCGATGCTGCGCGGGATGGCGTTGATCGGGGCATTGCTGTCGGTCGCCGGACTGGTGCTGATGACCCGCGCCATGAGCGGCGAAACGGAATTCGCGGCGCTGTGGCCGCATCTGCAAATGATGCTGTTTGAAACCGATGTCGGGCTGGCGTGGGCGGTGCGGATGATTGCGCTGATCGTCGTGATGATCTGGCCGGGTGTGTGGCTGGCGTCGATAGCCGGCGCCCTCGCCCTCGCCTCTCTGGCCTGGAGCGGGCACGGCGCGATGGATAACGCCTGGCATCTGCTCAGCGACATCCAGCACCTGCTCGCGGCGGGTGCATGGATGGGCGCCATGCTGGCGTTGATCTTGATGTCACGGCTCGACGCTCTGTTCAGCGAAGCGCGAATTCGTTCGCTGGCCGATGCCGTCAAACGTTTCGAAGGCGTGGGCGCGGCGATTGTGCTCATCCTTTCCGTGAGCGGCGTACTGAATTACCTGTTCATCGTCGGCCCGACACTGGACGATGTCTTGCTCCGCACCTACGGGATGCTGCTGGCGATCAAGGTTGTGCTGTTTGCCGGCATGCTGGTTTTAGCGGCGCTGAACCGCTTTCACCTCGGCCCGTTGCTGGAGCAATCGCTGCGCGCGGGGCAGCATCAGGTGGCGGCCAATGCTCTACGCCGCAGCGTGTTATTTGAGCTGGTTATTGCGCTGTTGATTGTAGGGTTGGTGGCATGGCTGGGAACGCTCGGGCCGGACGCGGGATGACACCCGGCAAACCCTTTCACTACACTGGCCCGCACTCCCACTGCACAAGCCCGATCTCCATGACAATTCGAAAAAACACGACGATCCTCTGCGGTTTGCTGGCGCTGGCCAGCACCGCCCATGCGCAAGAGCCAGTCTCACACCTGGACACCATCCAGCAACAAGGCCAGTTGCG
Source organism: Pseudomonas sp. FW215-R2 (assembly GCF_058789255.1). NCBI lineage: Bacteria > Pseudomonadati > Pseudomonadota > Gammaproteobacteria > Pseudomonadales > Pseudomonadaceae > Pseudomonas > Pseudomonas sp. FW215-R2. The sequence goes on along the minus strand of NZ_JBYTBO010000024.1, from coordinate 9,811 downwards.
CGTCTGCACCACCGGCGACTACAAACCCTACACCTTCAAGCGCGCAGACGGCGGTTTCGAAGGCATCGACATCGCCATGGCGCAATCCTTGGCCGACAGTCTCGGCGTGAAGATCGAATGGGTGCAGACCACGTGGAAAACCCTGATGCCGGACATGCAGGCCGGCAAGTGCGACATCGGCATGGGCGGCATTTCGGTAACGCTGGAGCGGCAGAAAAAGGCCTACTTCAGCAACACCCTCGACGTCGACGGCAAGATCCCGCTGGTGCGTTGCGCCGACCAGTCCAAGTACCAGACCATCGACCAGATCAACCAGCCGAACGTGCGCCTGGTCGAACCCGCTGGCGGCACCAACGAAGCCTTCGTCCACGCCTTCCTGCCCAAGGCCCAACTGGCCTTGCACGACAACGTGACGATCTTCGAACAACTGCTCGACAACAAGGCTGACGTGATGATCACCGACGCCTCCGAAGCGCGGTATCAACAGAAACAGAAACCCGGTCTCTGCGCGGTCAACCCGGAGCAGTTCATGCAGTACGGGGAAAAGGCCTATTTGCTGCCACGTGATGACATGAGCTGGAAGCTGTATGTCGATCAGTGGCTGCACCTGAGCAAGGTGACCGGGAAGTATCAGAAGGTTATTGGCGAATGGCTGGCAGGGCCGCAGTGAGTCTTTCAGGACGAAATACGTAAAACGAAAAAAGGGCGCCTCCATAGGCGCCCTTTTTTATGAGCAAAACACTGACGCCGTTCAATAACGCCTTGAAACATTTGGTGTTTATTTCGCGATTGCTCTGGAAAAAACGATACCCCCAAATCCCACCCCTCCCGCGCGCCTGCCCGGGAACACAACCTGAAACATCAACGATCGACCCCGCGGGTTCAGCTCAGGCGCCCGCGAGACAAGGAAAGCACCATGCAGTTCGTCCCCCTCACCGAGGCCAACCCCGCCATCCAGGCCCACGTGCGCACCCTTCGAAACCAGGAAGACGTGCGCAAATACATGTACACCTCCCACGAAATCAGCGACCAGGAACATGCAAACTGGCTGACGTCCCTCAAAGGCAATTCGCGCCAGCAAGTGTTTGTCGTGCTCAAGGATGAGCGCGCGGTTGGCGTTGTTTCACTCAATGCAATCAACACCGTACAGAAGACGGCTGATTGGGCGTTTTACCTCGACGTTCAACTACAAGGCAAAGGCCTGGGCAGCGTGGTCGAGTTCTGGATGCTGGATTACGCATTTGCCGAAGCGGGGCTGGAAAAGCTCAATTGCGAAGTGCTGGCGAGCAATCCGGCGGTGGTGAAAATGCATCAGAAGTTCGGATTTGAGCTGGAGGGCGTCAGACGGCAGAACATCCTCAAGGATGGTGAGCGGATTGACGTGGTGCTGCTGGGGATTACCAAAGATGAGTGGCTTTCCAAACGACCGGCATTGCAGCGGGTTGTCGAGCGCATCGGCGCGATCTAGGCCATACGAAAAAGGGCGCCCGCGATGGGCGCCCTTTTCTATTCAATCGTCATGCAACATGCCGGAGCTGTACTGGTTGAGACTGGCACCAATACCGGTGCCGCCGAACTTCAGCGTATTGGCGCTGGCGCGCCCTTCCGGCGATTGGCAATCCGAAGAAAAACAACTGGTGGTGGTCAACCCACCGGAGCCCGAACAGGCACTCAATACCGAGACAGCTGCAGCGATCAACAGCACTTTGACGACATTGGCACGCATGGTGGGGCTCCCCTGGGATCAAACGCGAAATAGCACGACCTTATGCCTGCATCGTAGGCGCTTGCGTGGGGTGGGAAGATGAAACTTTCGTGTTTGACAGCTTGGGTTCAGGCGGGCCGTCCGTGGGATGACCAGACCGGCCCCTTACCCGGGAGCTCTGACTGCCCTTCCGTGACAACAACCAACGTTTTCGCCACGGAAGGGCTGTCGATTACGTCTTGATTTCGACGTTATCCAACGCCTGATTCACAGCCAGCCCCGCGACCATCACCACTTGCGCGATACCCAGCGCGGTTTTGCGGTGGCCGGGTTCCAGGATGGCGGCAAAGTTGTTGAGCATTTCGGCGATGGAGCTGAGGGACTCGCTGGCGTTGGCCAATAGCGATTCACTGTCGTAAGCCGAGTTGGCCAGGAACATGGGGTCGTGCTTGTGGTGACTGCCCATGATGCGTTGTTGCGGGGTGAGGTAATGGTCGAGGGCGCGTTCGGCGGCTTCGTTGAGGGTTCTGGAATCTGGGAATTGATAAGGTGAAACCGGATCGGTTTCTGGTGGGTTGGGTGTTGGTTTGATCATGGATAAATCCTCTAGCGCGATTACCAAAAGGAGCCATCACCCTTCGCTACCAAACGTTGGGTGGCGGCCATACGCGGGTTGGTAGACCGGTCGCACTAGAACCCGGCGCCCACGAATGGGCCCCACGCATGACCACCATGAAATCCGAGCCCCGAAAAAGGGCTGAACACGGTGACGCCATGAATCTAGACACGAAGCGGGCTACCAAACCCGGCCACTGGTTTTCAGTGACCCGAGAACGATAAAAGCCACGGCCTAGACGCACAAGCCGGCGGATTCTGTCTTAGGTGTAGGGGGTGGCGCAAGGTTGTGTAGGGCCAAAGTCGTGTCAGAGAGCTTCGTTTAAACACACGCAGATTTTGCTGTTTAGATTGATGACCGACCCTGAGCACGTCGCCGTCAGACACCCACAAAAGCAAGTCTGATACAGTCGGTCCCAGCTAATCCGATGACAGGGAGTCACACATGGCAAAGCCCGCCGCACGCCTCACCGATCCCACCAGTTGCCCCATGCCCGGACACGGCCCCAAAGCCATTGCCTCCGGATCCCCCGACGTGTTCTTCGACGGACTTGCCGCCGCCCGAATGGGCGACACCTGCACCTGCGGCAGCGCACTGGCCTCCGCCGTATCCGGCACCGTATTCATCAACGGCAAAAATGCCGCGTTGGTCGGCACCGTGGGTTCACATGGAGATGTTGTGATCGGTGGATCGGGAACGGTGATTATCGGCGACTCACATACACCTGCGCCGTTTACGCCGCCTACCCCGATGACCATTCATCCAGGATGGATCAGCTTCACCATTCCCGGTTCTGAGTCTTATCTGGGCATGAACTGCATTGCACATTTCGAAGATGGTTCTACCCAATCCGGAAGTTTTGATATCACCAACACTGTGAAATTTTCCAACATCCGTGGAAAGGTCTGCCAAAAACTAGAGTTCGGCCCTCAAGAAGAATCAACGGCCGGCTCAATCTTCGATACGTTATTCAATGCATCATTGAAATAAGGATTGTTTCATGACTGAACCATTGCTCGTAACAGGAAGCTACGTTGTTCAGAAAGCACACGAACTCGAAAACTCGCCTTTGGATATGGCGATTGCAGGTATGGAAGGGGCCGCCACAAGATTTTCTTTAGATGCCATATCGGATGCAAAAGTACGCAGCAACTACATGAGCAACATCAAGCGCATGTCATTGGAAACAAAAGCCGAAGTCGCCGCAGGAAGGCTCAGCGCCCAAGAAGGAGCAGCGTTTTGCCAAGAAATGCGAAACAGGATCTTGGTTGAGCATCGAAAATTCACCTCCGCACAAGGTGTGGCTTTCGCTGAGCGCAAGAAACGACTGCCTCCGACATTACAAGACACACTGGACAAATACGCATTAAAAACGGCAAACGTCGAATACAGCAAACTGACCCCTGAACAAAAGAGCAAAGTCTATTACGAGATTCTGGATTCAGCAGGCCGTGATAACGCCCCGGTAAGCAAGGGAACTCAAAAATTAAGAATAATGGGAAAGGTCGGCCTGTTGGTAACTGCGACTTTCGCCGTATATGAAATCATGAACGCAGACAACAAAGTGAAGGAAACGGCCCGACAAGGCATTATTATCGGTGGCGGCGCCGCTGGCGGGGGATTGGCTGGCTTGGGCGTCTCTGCATTTTGCGGCCCTGGCGCCCTAGCTTGCGCTGTGGCAATCGTTCTGGCGGGAAGTATTGTGGGAGGAATTGCTGGCAGCGCAGTAGCCGACACCTTTGATGAAGAACTGGAGGAATTTTCCAAATGGGAAGTTCTGTGACAAAGCAGCAAAGAGCGGATGTGCGCTGGGCATTGTCCGATGCTTTTGTTGATAACGAGGTCGACTATGCTGCGATTGCACGAAGGACAAGAGAACTCGATCGAGATGAAGTGAAGCGCATACTCTTTGAGGAGGTGGCACCTGTTTGCCACTCAAACCTTGAAAGCACACTTCCAACCATATGGCTTTGTTTCAACAGGCAGGAATTGGAAGATGACATTGAAAAAATGCTGGGAGCAAAAGAGAACAGCTGGTTCAAAAGAAAAGCCAACGCCTTATTGGTGGAATGGCTGAAGAGCAGATACAAATACATCTGGACAGAAATAGAAAAACAGTATCAAAACATAAGCTAATAACAAAGCGTCGCGACTGCACCGATTGCATCACCCTTTTTTTCTTGAGCTATACTCGTAAGCGAACACACAACCAAGTAAAAACATAATTATCTTAAGGACTGATACATGAAGGGAAAAATCATCGCAACTTTTCTTGCATGCTTGCTACTCGCCGGTTGTTCTGACCCAAAGCAAACCAAACTGCCTGCAGATATCAGTAAATGGTCAGAGGACAAAGGGCTAATGGAAGCTGTCGGCAAACTCGATGAAAACGATAGAAAACTGTTTGGTGGCTATGCTGCCCGGCAAGTGGTGGCCAGCACATTTGGCGGTAGCAAAGTTGTTGCAGACTCAACACTGGGTGATGCTCTGAAAACACAACAGGCCTGGATCGAAGCCAAAGCTGCCGAAGTGGAAAAACAAAAAGCCTTGGCCGAGCAAGTAAAACAGCAACAGCTTGTGGCACTGAAAGAAATGAACGGAACGCTTACAGCGTCTCTTCTTAAACTTAAACTGAATCCCGCCGACTATAAAAACAAGCAATACAGTGAATATTTTTCAATTGAAATTGCTCTACACAACAATACAACTGAGGCCCTATCTGGCGTAAAGGGAACAGTCGTACTGAGCGACATGTTCGGCGACCCTATAAAAAGAATTGGCCTCACCAACGACATCCAAATCGACCCAGGTCAAACGTACATCTATAGCGGGACAATGGATTACAACCAATTTCAGGCTGCCGATAAGAAGCTGGCTGCTTCCGATACAAAAAAAATGAAATTTGAATGGGTACCAGACACTTACATTTTCATCAATGGCAAAAAACAAACAATGCCAAACTGAAGCTGAGAGAATGAGAGCAGGGACGAATTGAATACAGGAGGTCGAAAACAAATAAATTTGTCCCCTTTCTTCCTCTTTTTTCCTTATTCACACAGTGCGTTATTAGTTAAACAGTCGTCGAGGAAAATGGATTGGATACAATATATCGCTTTCGTCCCGTGTCAAGACTTCTTAACGAAGATGGGCAATCGGGGGAACTGGATAGCCAATATATTTATTTTGCTGACCCCGTTCAGCTCAATGATCCGCTAGAAGGTTACAAGGATCTTATTTTCTCCGGAGATAGAGTCGTATGGGGCTCCCTTATTAGACACTACGTTAGTTGCTTAGTTGATAATTGCCTGCGGCATTCTGCTAGCCCTATTGAAGAGCAACTAGATAACTCCATAGAGATTTTTACCAGCCAGCGAGACCTTTCCTCCAAAGCTAACGAAATAAATAGAAAAGTCTATGAGCGCCTAGTATCGGAGCCGGCCATCTCCAAATATATAGACTTCTTTAGTTCGGACAGAGACATTCACCAGCATGAACTTGTGAGCCACTTGAATCTCATCCATTCATCTGCTCTCGCAACAGTATTTGAGATCTTCCATGAGTTGAAGCTCTTCGATGGCAATCCTGCTCCTCTTATTAAAGAACGCCAAGATCATCTTGGTTACATAGAAAGCATGTTAGAGAAGATTCCAACCTTGGGCGCACAAGACGAGATCTTAAGCGCTCTATTTAAAGCCATCCGGGAAATCTCAAATGAAATCCAAATATTAAGAAAATGTAATGCAAGCAAATCTTCGGAAAATCCCGCATGGACATTTATAAGATATGAGTATCCCGAAGCTTTCTGTAAAGAGCTTGAGAAACTGGTTTACCCTAACTGGTATACAGCTTGTTTCATGGAGGGGTGTGCTGACTCATCGATATGGGGCACTTATGGTGGAAACCATCAAGACGTTTGCTTGAAATTCAAAGTTGACAATAACGATGAAAATCCTTCTATAAAGCTGAATACACCAGTAGGTTACGGCGCAAACGGAGTGGAAATGAGCTTTATAAAGCACAAACTCCATAAGGTTTCTTACGACAAAAATTTCGTGCGTGTTGACTTTTTTAGGTCGCTTGGAAGACTTACCGCTCCCCAGCTTAACGACTGGTATTACTCTACGACAGGGGAGACCAGTATTTGCGCGGAAAACGTTTTAGAAGATGAAGAGAAGTGGCGTAAAGATTACTGGGAAAACTTCTATCACTCTGTAACGGTTAAACTAAAAGCTTGGGATAGGGAGCAAGAATGGCGAATAGTAATGGCGCCGAACGCAACAGATCTTTCAAACATGGAACGCCGAAAATTCAAATACGAATTCAATTGTCTTGAAGGCATAATATTCGGAATAAAAACAACACTGAACGACAAGACAAAAATAATTCTGAGAGTTCATGAACTATGTAAAGAGCTCGACAGATCAGAATTCAACTTTTACCAAGCAAGATACGACGAAACGTCCAAAGCAATTACCTACGACCAACTAAACCTAATAAAAGTTGGCATCAAGCGGGAAGCAGACACATCCAAATCCTTGTCAATAAAATCAGAGTAATGTTATCGACTTCAGCCTCGCCGCTAGTATAGAGGCTGAAGATTCCGTTGCGGTGAATGCTTCAGCGTTAGTAGTGGACAGAGTTGGACTATGAATATGTCTGGCCAGTTGGCCAATCATCTGCTCCACCAGATCTAGCAGATCGCATACCACCTGCAGCACGTTGACCCTCCAGGTCTTGGATGCCAGCATACGCTGACTGACTCTCGCCACACTTTGGCGTAAACCTTTAATGCGTTCCTGCATGTCACCACCCACCGTTGTCTTGCGTAATAATGGGGACAAATTTATTTATCGCCCAAAATGGTGAATAAATCACAATAAAAATAAACCCGTACCCTTTCTAGATAAAAATTCATAGATCGAAATAAAGACCCAGATCGATTCACCGCCTAGAAATCATAAAGATCGCCCCTCCTTCCTCCCTGGTCCGACATTCAAAAAGCGCTTGAAATATAATTTAATGGTTTCACCGACCAAATGAATTAAAAGAGCGATACAACATCAACACGAGCAAAGCAGAATACAAGTCTAGCTTTTCATGAGACCGAAAAATCGCATAAAACTACTCACCACTCATAGAAACTTCCGCCCGCAACTTATTTGCCGTCACAAAACCCGCCAACTGTACGCACATCACCACAAGAACGCTAATAAGACAGGCGCCACGAACCGACAATGCTGCCCACATCAAATAGTTCAAAGGCTCTACGCTCTGCATAAAAGGCATTTCACTTACTGCACCAACTACAAAAGCAACCATCAAAAAAACAACAACCAAAACAACATTGATGATAACTTCGTGTTTTAAATCTGTTAACGCTTCAACAACCATTATAAAAGCCTTTGGTTTTTGCTGTTTCAGCTTTTTAGGTATATCCTTTAAAACGCCTTCGACATAGTTAAAAAATGCCAACGAAAGAGCTCCAAATAGCGCACCCAAAACGAATAGCACTGGATTTACATTGCTAAATAATGGGCTCGCCTCCCCCTTCGTCCCCCACAACGACAGGTAACAGAGACTGAACGATGTAATAAAAACGAACAGTAGGCGAACCATGTTAACGCCTCAACAAATCACCTATAGCAGAATACACGTCAGCCACCATTCGAGCATCGTGAACAGAGCGACCCGGCGCAGGCTGTCCAGTCTCAAGTTCTAGTTGACCCTCTTGCATTACCACATCATCAGAAGGAACATTCAGATCAATTTTCACAATGGCAGATGTGCTCCTATGGATTTTCCTGCCATTATGATCACCCTCAGTTGTGACACTCCATTTACCTTCCCCCTCCTCAATATAGTCTATGTAGTCCTCTACAGGGGAAGCCGGAACCTTGAGATCTCCAAACTCGTTGCTCAGCGAAATCTTTACCTCATCCTGACCAAAAAGTTCCTTCATCGCTTTGAGTGCATCACGGGCTTTTATATTAGTCTCTAATATATTTGGAGAAATTAGCTCAAGCTCAATCTCGAAAATCTTCCTATGAGACCCAATCACGTTCCAAAATTCACCCCGAACGGTTTTAGGCTCAATAAATATTGAGTAATTAAATTCATTCAAAACTGGGTCTTTAAGCCCCGCTTGAATGGCGTTTGCAATTTGCTCATCCGTACCAAATCGCCAATCATGCTGAACAAAAATATACTGATCCACAGTATCAACCACGGTAATAACTGGAACCCAATCATCAGCGTCGTGCGCAACTATATCACCAGGAACCTTATCACCAACCTTAGTTAACTTATGTTTTGCCGTTTTTCCTACTAGAAATCTGTTTTTAGGAAACTCGCTAGCAATGGGCTCAGCATATGCAAATCCCACAAAACTATAACGAACTTTGTTTTTTACGAACTCACGACCATCGTCCTGTAGGGCTGCCACCACAACAGATCCCTTGGGTTTAGGTAAGGGCGATGGTACAAGAGCACCCTGCTTATTTTCGATAAGCGAGTATCTCAACACCAAAAATGGCTTAATACCTTTCACAACACGATCCTCCATGACGTTTAAACTTCGAAAAATTAGGCGGATTTATTTACCTTTTACCCTCACAAATAGATCAATCCGCTCTTTCTTATCACTCAGCATGCTACGAAACAATCAACCAACTTATTAGAACGACTCAACAGGTTTCTTAGCCTCAGCCAAAATCTTATTCGCCTCTAACCGCGGAAACGTAAACCGAATAATCATCCCCGAATCAGCACCCTGCCCCGCCATCACCAACTCAGCGGACCGAATGTTCTCCGGCGCAGCAGCCAACGCACTCACAGCATTGGTTTGCCCTTTAGCATTCAGCCCTTCGAGAAACGTGTAAGTCAGATTCCCAGACGCCAGACCAACCTGTTCAAAATTGGAAATCTTCGTCGTCAGCTCTTCAGTGCTTCTCGACTTTCTCGCGGTATCGAACATATCCAGGATGGACTTTTCATCGCTCATGGAAACCAGCGTGAATGATTTGGAAAGCCCCGCGATGGCTTTGACGTACAGGTTCTGATCAAACGGGCTGATGAGTGAAACCATCATCAGCTTGTCACCGGAAAAGATCAGCGCGACGGTGAATTTCTCTTCCAGGAAATCCACACCGTCGATACACCTTGCGGTTCCGCCGACATCTTCGGAGCAGTCGTAGTAACCGGCAGCTTCGGTGAAATTTGCGAGTGGGGTTTGGTAGACGTAGTTCTTGAACAGCTTTTCTTCGGCGAAAGCCCCTTGGGCGGAGGCAAGCAGGGCGCCGGCGACGAGAATGGATGACGCGATTTTCTTCAGCATGGGATCCCTTCCTCACTCTTATTGATAGCCCGATGCTATCAGCCCATTTCGTGGCTGTCTCGCCTAATCCCACACTTGATGAGGTTGTATTTCCGCCGGATATCACTGAGCCCAAGCGGTCATTCCTGATAAACTCCCCCACCTCCCAGCCACACCG
>NZ_JBYTBO010000023.1:0-106001 GCF_058789255.1 Pseudomonas sp. FW215-R2 | reverse complement strand
CCCCCAATCACCGCTACACCCGCCCCACTCTCCCGCCGTTTCTCCGTCGCGCCGATGATGGATTGGACTGACCGTCACTGCCGGTACTTCCTACGCCTGCTGTCGAAAAACGCCCTGCTCTACACCGAAATGGTCACCACCGGCGCGCTGCTGAACGGTGATCACGAGCGCTTCCTGCGTCACAACGAAGCCGAGCATCCGTTGGCTCTGCAACTGGGCGGCAGTGTCCCGCTGGACCTGGCCGCGTGCGCCCGTATGGCGCAGGAGCACGGTTACGACGAGGTGAATCTGAACGTTGGCTGCCCGAGTGATCGGGTGCAGAACAATATGATTGGTGCGTGCCTGATGGGGCATCCGCAGTTGGTGGCGGATTGTGTGAAGGCGATGCGTGATGCGGTGTCGATTCCGGTGACGGTGAAGCATCGGATCGGGATCAACGGGCGGGACAGTTATGAGGAGCTGTGTGATTTCGTCGGCACGGTGCGGGATGCCGGGTGCACCAGTTTTACGGTGCATGCGCGGATTGCGATTCTGGAGGGGCTGTCGCCGAAGGAGAACCGGGACATTCCACCGCTGCGTTATGACGTGGCGGCGCGGTTGAAGGCGGATTTTCCGGAGCTGGAGTTCATTTTGAACGGCGGGATCAAGACGATGGAGGCCTGCCATGAGCATTTGCAGACCTTTGACGGTGTGATGCTGGGCCGTGAGGCTTATCACAATCCGTATCTGCTGGCCGAGGTGGATCAGCAGTTGTTCGGCAGTTCAGCGCCGGTGATCACTCGCGCCGAGGCGTTGGCGCAGTTGCGGCCTTATATTGCCGAGCATTTGGCGACTGGTGGGGCGATGCATCACATCACGCGCCATGTGCTGGGCCTGGGCACCGGTTTCCCGGGGGCGCGCAAGTTTCGGCAGTTGTTGTCGGTGGATATTCACAAGGCCAAGGATCCGTTGGCGTTGCTGGATCAGGCGGCGGAGTTGCTGGCGGGTCGTTGATCGAGGCGTTGAATGTGCGGGCAACGAATGACCGTTGCCCGCGGCTGTAATTCTTTTGATGTACTGACAGGATGTCTTTTGTTTATGCCCACGTTGAATTTCCCTGGCTTCAAGCGCTGCACCCTCCTTGCCTTGTTTTGCGTCACGTCCAATGTTCAGGCCCACTGCGACGGGCTGTGTCTGGGTAACACCGATACGCCATGGGAGGTGACCAAGCTGTCTGGTTTCACGCTTGTCTCTTTGCTGCTCACGCCCTTTACGGCCTCGCAAGAAACCACCGAAAGCCATAAACGCGTTTACTCCGCCGAGGAGCTGGAAGACGCGCGACTCTACCTCGCCAGCGACGGCATGCTGAAGGCTGCGTATTTCACGTCAGCCTTGCAGCGTTTTCGTCAGGAATCGCCTGATACGGAGTTGAGCGACCTCGCCGTCGCGGCGCTGATCAGCAGTCAGTGATCAGGCCGCCGCTTCCGTCCAGTTCACCCAGCCAAACACCCACGTCGCCAGGATCAGCAAGCCGAAGGCGATCCGGTACCAGGCAAACGCGGCGTAGCTGTGGTTCGCAATGAACTTGAGCAAGCCGCGTACGGCGATCATCGCGAACACGAACGCGGTGACGAAGCCCAGGGCGAACACAGGCAAGTCGCCCGCCTGGAACAGTTCCCGGTACTTGTAGCCTGAGTACACCGCAGCACCGACCATGGTCGGCATCGCCAGGAAGAACGAGAACTCCGTGGCGGCCTTGCGCGACAGGCCGAACAGCAAGCCGCCGATGATGGTGGAGCCGGAGCGCGAAGTACCCGGAATCATCGCCAGGCACTGTACGAAACCGATCTTCAACGCGTCGGACCAGGCCATGTCGTCGACGTGCTCGACGCTCACCACATGATCCCGACGTTCGGCCCACAACATCACGATACCGCCCACCACCAGTGCGACAGCGACGGTGATCGGATTAAACAAGTAATGATGAATGGCATCGGCGAATAACACGCCCAGTACGACCGCCGGGAAGAATGCGATCATCAAATTAAGCGTGAATCGTTGCGCATTGCGCTGGGTCGGCAGGCCTTTGACGATTTCGAAGATCTTCGGGCGAAACTCCCAGACCACGGCAAGAATGGCACCCAGTTGAATAATGATGTTGAACGCCATGGCGCGTTCGCCACCAAAATCGAGCAAGTCGGCAACGATAATCTGGTGGCCCGTACTGGAGATGGGCAAGAACTCGGTGAGACCTTCTACCGCACCTAAAATCAACACCTTGAACAAGGTCAGTAAATCCATTAATCCTCCGTCAGAACGCTCGTAAAGAGCGCCCGATCAACTGTATTCAGGCATTGGGTATCTGAAGTTAAACAATTGGTAGATCCAGACCCATTGCCCGACTCGGTGACGGAGAATATGTCTTATCAAAAGACACACTCAAGCCATGTTAATAATCGTCCGTCTGTGAACTTGTTCTCTTAGTAGCAAAAAAAGCCCTCACACCCTAAAATGTGACCCACCTCACATTCTCCAGTTTCAAGCCACGACCAATAGTGGCCATAGGACATAAAACAGGTCGCCATAATTACAAAATAGTGGCACCATTGCACATCGCCACCATCTAACGGCCTTCGTTTCGTTAGTTCACAGCCCCGAGAAAATCAACTAAAAGCTTGAAATGCTTAATTATTGTTAGAAAACTCGGGAGCCACGTCTAAAAACCGCGTAAATGTTACCAATTGTCAGTCACAGATGAGAACCGGTGCTTTAACATCCCGATGTCAGCACTTTTTCGAGTCAACGCATCATGCTTACAGGGAACTTGGCGACTAGCAGCCCACACCGGACAAACAACGAGCCAGGCGTTCTCACTCTGGCCCGTACCCGTGCTGTGGCTGAACATTTTAGAGCGTTGATCGCGCAGCATGTGCAGACCGATCTGGCTCTAGAGGCCAACTCCTTCACTAGTTCATATCAGCAAAATGAATATCACGGCTCATATCGAGCCATCTTCATCATCATCGACACTCCCCAGGCACTCGAAGACAATCTGGCGCGGGTGGAAAACCTGCGTGCCGACAACTTGAAGCCGATCATTTGCGCGGTCATTACAGGGCGCGGCGCCTACAGCAAGATCAAATACCATCTTGCGGGGGCCGACTTCTGTATCAAGCTCAATACGCTTGCCGACGAAGGCGCCGAGTTGTTCGGTGAGTTCTTCAGCAGTGAAGAATGGCTCAGGGATATAGACCTGGTGCTGGACCCGACCCGTATTTGCCTGTCGGACACCAGCAAGAAACTGGACATTTCCTTTGCCGAAATGAAGATTCTGGAAGCGTTTGCGCAGACCAGTAATCACATACTCAGCCATGATGAAATCGCCAGCATCATGGGGCTCAACAGCAATTTCTACGATCCCCGGGCACTGGAAAAATCCATCAGCCGCTTGCGTGGGAAAATCAAGGACGTGTACGGTACGAACGCCATACAGAGCATTCGCGGGTATGGCTACCGCCTGATGAGGGGGTTGATCTCGACCGCCTGAGTCAGGAAATCATCATTTGCAGCATACGAGGGAACGTCTGATGCAACGCTATGAAAATCCAACGTCTCACCGTTTTATCCGCAATATCTATCCAATAAAAAGCTGTCAATTGAATGAGCGCTGCAACACTTAAACATAACAATAAATCATTACTCTAAAAGCAGACCAAGTGGAACTTATCGCGGCCATAATTGGGCCCAGACCCTGCCTGTCGATTATTTCCGAGCGCGTTATTACTCGTCTGCCGAATACCTTTTAGCCATATTTGGTGCGTTATTTCAGGAGAGAGACATGGAAACCAGTACAACCCTCCCAAGAAAATATTTTGTTGTCGTGACGAACAATTCCGCGTCGCAGCGCGAGCTCGAGAGCATTCTCTCCAGTGAGCGTTTCAATTCGTTTGGTACGTCTCAGGCACAGATGTTTGTTGAAGGTGTTGCTTCGCCCTCTTCCACTCCCACGCTGATGGAGTTCACTTACCCACGCGGCACAAGGAAAAGCGTCGCTCGCAGTATTGAACATGATACCCAGCGAATATTGGCCACCCTCGAGTCCGAATGGCTGGCTGCACAATCTACTCATTCATTCCAGAACACCCAGGCCATAACGTCGGACGTCAACGACACTTCCCGGCCGGTCACAGAAGCCTGGCACCTCGACAATGATCAAGGCGTACTTGTCCGGGAGGATATCGAGATCAGTCTCACCGGCCTCGAAACCGCACTCGTCAGGAAAATGCTGCACCATGAAGAACGCGTTGTCAGTCGCGACGATCTGATTCTCAGCATCGGTCGGGAACCGGAACAATATCGCGGTCTGGAGATGTGCCTGAGCCGTCTTCAAGACAAATTCAAAAGTGCCAGTAACGGTGAGCGACTGTTTCGCGCTGTCCGTAATCGCGGTTATTGCCTGATCCAGGAAGTTGTTGCCTAAGCACAGCCTTCCCATCAATGAACAGAAGCAAGTGCAATTACAAAAATAAAAAAGCACTTTGCTTGGTTTAACCCTCCTTTGTCAGTAATGCCTCCCTCCTCACCCTTCCTACGATAGCAAACACAACAGGGATTATTAACCCTCCGCCCTTCGACCTTTTCTAACGTTTGATATTCTTCAATTCAAATGATTGGCACATTGCCATCTTGTTAGAACTCGTCAGACAGCTTCTTCCCCAATAACTTAGTCTATTGATTGACGACAGTTCGGCATACCGATGTTGTTACCTCAGAACATGGGCACCTAAAACAAAAACAAATCTGCTTAACAACTCGGATTTCAACTGTCGAAACCTGAATGGAAGTCTTTTGGGGATATCGCATATGGATCTCACTCTACGTATCAACCGAAACACGGGCCTCAAGGGACTTACCTTCTGGGGCCAATGGGCACTGGCACAGTGCTTTATTGTTTCACTGTTATTTATATTGGCTGAGCAGCACACGGGAACGGTCGAGTTCTATTACCGGATGTGCACCATGCTGGCGGTGTTGGCCTCGGTTCCGGCTTATACCTTCAGCGGCGCTTACCGAAAGCGAGACAACTACCTGACCGGTCTGGGACGGCTGTTCATGGGCTGGTCGATGACCATGGCCGGGCTGACGTTCATCGCGTTCATCTGCAAGGCCGATGAGCTGTTTTCGCGCCAGGTGATCCTTGACTGGGCGGTGTACGGCTTCCTCGGACAAGCGTTGCTGTATGCACCGCTGCATGCGTTCTCCAAGTACTACCAGCGTTCACGCAAAAGCGAGCACAAGACCCTGATCGTCGGCACTGGCGAACTGGCCCTGGGCCTGGCGAAGAAGCTCAGCGAACACGAAAACCTGCCGTTGGTGGGTCTGGTCAGCAACGGCACCCTGCCCGCTCTGGACGCAAATGCACCACGCGTCGTCGGCGATCAGGAAAACCTGCTGGAACTGATCAAACGCCACGACATCCGTCGCCTGTACATCACGCTGTCGCTGTCCGAAGCGGCGAAGATCGAAGCGATGTATGTCGATCTGCTGGATGCCAACGTGGACGTGGTCTGGGTGCCGGATCTGAACAGCCTGACGCTGCTCAATCACTCGGTAAAAGTCGTGGACGGCCTGCCGGCGATCTACCTCAACGAAAGCCCGCTGACCAGCCGCCCCACCGCCGCCCTGAGCAAGAGCCTGATGGAGAAAAGCGTCGCGCTGCTGGCCATCGTGCTGTTGAGCCCGGTACTGTTGCTCATCTCCCTGGCGGTTAAGCTCAGCTCCCCCGGCCCGGTGTTCTTCAAGCAGGATCGCCATGGCTGGAACGGCAAGGTGATCCAGGTCTGGAAGTTCCGCTCGATGCGCGTGCACGATGACCGCGACGTCAAACAGGCCAGCCGCAACGATTCGCGCATCACCGCCGTCGGACGCTTCATCCGCCGCACTTCGCTGGACGAACTGCCGCAACTGTTCAACGTGCTGCAAGGCCACATGGCACTGGTGGGCCCTCGCCCGCACGCCGTGGCGCACAACAACTACTACTCGGGGAAAATCCTCGCCTACATGGCGCGCCACCGAATCAAACCGGGCATCACTGGCTTGGCACAGATCAGCGGTTGCCGGGGTGAGACCGATACTCTCGACAAGATGGAGAAGCGTGTCGAGATCGACCTCAAGTACATCAACAACTGGTCGCTGTGGCTGGACGTGAAGATCCTGGTGAAGACGCCGTTTACCCTGTTGTCGAAGGATATTTACTGAGACGCAGAGCTGCAGAAAGCAACACTGCAAGGGGACGAAAGTCCCCTTTTTTGTGGGCGGGATTTGGGAGTTGGCGGGCAGCTTGCGAGCACGCTGGGTCAGTTGAATTGATGCCGACCGGACTGACGCCAATCGCGAGCAGGTTCGCTCCCACAAGGTTCCGGGCAATGCTGAAGATCAGGCATTACCCAATAACCTGTGGCAACGGTGGAAGGATCAACAAAGGCATCCACCACAAACAAAAACGGGAGCCGAAGGGCTCCCATTTTGGCTTCCCGGTCTCCCGGACTTACTCGGTAATTTTCCCGAAGTTGCGATAGAACATGTCGTCTTCGCGGCTATCGGTCATCGAGTGCAGCTGGAAGCTGCGATTGAGCCTCGCGCCACCGTCACGGGTCAGCGGCGCCCAGACCAGGTTGGCCCGGCGCATGGTCGACATGCTCATCATCTCGTCGAACGGAATGGACAGGTAAATGCCCTTGTCGAAACTACCTTCGCCGTATTCCGTACTGCCGGCGGTGGTGATGGTCGCCCACGCACCGAAGCGCACACCGTTGGAAAACTCTCGCGAGATATCCAGCGTGCCGCCAAAGTCGCCCGCCAGATAACGCCCGACGCTGACCGCCGCGAGCGTTTCGTAAGGCAAGTCGGTGTAGCCGGTGATGTGGCCGGTCAGCACCGAATAATCACGCAGGTCGAAACCCTGGTCGAATTCGCGCTGACGCACGTAGTTCAGGTCCGCACCGATCGCCCAGCGCTCCCCGGTCGGACGGAACAGCACCTCGCCGCCGACACCCGCGAACATCGATTCCAGATAACCGCCGTAGACCATGCCGTACAAGTCTTTGTCCAACTGCTCGGCGTGGCTGACCTGAAATAATGGCATGGTGGTTTCTGAAGTGGTCAGGTACTGGCGCAAGTCGGTGCGCACACGCGGCAGACCGCTAGGTGCGTCGTATTTGAACTTGTCGAAGTTGTTCGCCAGGTTCTGGCTGAGCATGCCGCTCCACCAGGTGTTGCGGTTGAAGCGGAACTCGGCGTCGAGGTCGGCACTGAATTGATAGAGCAAACCATCCGGGCCGCCGACGTTCTGCTTGAAGCCCAGACCGGCGCCATAACTGAAGTGCTGCGGCGCCTGGGTGTAGAGCGTCTTCTCGTTGTGCGGCATCGCCGGGTTGACCTCGGTGGTGCGGTGCAACGTTTGCAGCGGCTCCTCGTTGTTGATCACTTCGCGGAAGGTCTGGCGCGGCACACTGGTTTCTTCCAGCGGCAGGTCGTAGCGCTTGTTGACCACGGTGAACCAGTTGATGTCGTCGTTGACGCTGTTGTCCAGAATCCGGCTCGCACGGCCGACAGCCTTGGCCGAATGAAAATAACGCTGCTGCTCGCCGTACACGATCAACTCGGAATTACGCTGGGCGATGCGCTCGACCTGATAGCCCGCGTTCTGCTGCAAGCGTTGCGAAACGTTGGCCCAGTCGACCTGATCCGGCGCCGTGGTCGGTGCCTTGGCCGGCAACGGTTCCGGCGGCGGATCGAAGGTCTTCGCCGGGGCTTTGCGGCTGACGAAATTGGTGTGGAACGTGACGCCGAACATGGCCGTATTACCGCGTTCCCACGCCGCGCTCACGTCGAGGGAGTCGGTCACCTTGAACACCGCGCCGAGGTTGATCGGCGAGTCCTGCTTGATCACGTTGTCCTTCGGTTCGTGCTTGTAGTCGTTGCCTTCGTATTCGAGTTTCAGGCTCAGGCGATCCCATGGCGTCTGGTAACTCACACCGCCGAAGAACGATGGCTGGCCGCGAAAATACGAGCCGGCATTGACGTCACCGGTGCCTTCCATCGCCGGCCGGGTCTTGAAGCGATCGTCGAGATAGCCCAACGGGTTGTCGACATCTCCGCGATTGCCGATGTAACCCCAGGCAATGCCGGCGCTGAAATCCAGGTTGTCGAAGCGCTTGTTGGCCACCAGGAATTCACTGGCGAACAAACCCGTACCGCCGACGTCTCGGAAGCCCAATGCGATATCGGGCGCCCAATGGGTTTCTTCCCAGAGCCGGACTTTGACGTCGACCGCCTTGTCCTTATAGCTCTGGTTGCCGCTCATCGACTCCGGGCCGTAAGGGCGGTTGGTGATGGCGGTGTAGCGAAACGAGCCTTCGAGCCAGTCCAGCGGCTGCAACGAAACGCTGTAGCGGCTGTAAGGCTCGGTGCGGTTGGCGTTGACGCTCAACTCGCCGGCCGGGGCCATGCGCGCGGTGGGCGTCTGCAACAGACCGGTGCCACCAAAATCGCCCTGGGTAATGCGCGGCTCGGCATGGGCCAGGCCGCACGGCAATAACAACACAGCTGCAAAACGCAAATTCAACGAACCACCTCAGCCAACTGCGTGGCAATAAATTCGGCCAACTGCTGATTCAGTTCAGGGATAGGCGGGTCAAGATCATCATTTTTCAAGGGCACCAGAATCTTGCTGCCGGCTACGGGAAACTGCCCGCTCTCACGATTCCAATGGGCAATGCCGACGCGCCGCGAAACGCCGTTGGGCTGGATCAGCCACAGGTAATCGGCG
This sequence comes from Pseudomonas sp. FW215-R2, assembly GCF_058789255.1. Lineage (NCBI taxonomy): Bacteria > Pseudomonadati > Pseudomonadota > Gammaproteobacteria > Pseudomonadales > Pseudomonadaceae > Pseudomonas > Pseudomonas sp. FW215-R2. The sequence continues at coordinate 97,192 of NZ_JBYTBO010000023.1, read as the reverse complement.
TCGGCGTCGTCCTCCAGCAGTACGCAGCTGCTGAGGTATTCGCGCGCCTCGAGCAACGGTTGATAAGGCAGTCGGCAGGTCCCGGCAACGGCGCCGAGCACTTGCACTTCATCGACCCGCTGCGGGTAGATCAGGCGATCACCATCGTCCAGACGGATGTTGCGGGCGAACCCGACTTCCAGCGCCACCGGGTCCAGATCCGCGATCTGGCGCCCGGTGACCGGCATCTGCCGCACGTCCTCGGCCATGCGCACCGCCAGGGCTTTGCGGCTCGGTCGATCGAACAAATCGGCCATGCGTTGCAACACGTCCAGGTCGAACAGCACGCCGACCTTGAGCCGGGTTTGCTGCTCCAGCAGGGACTGGCGCAGCAACTCGCCCGCCAGCCAATAACCTTCGGCATTCGGTACGGCGACGCTGATCACATCGGTCAATCGCCCACCTGCCGGCAACTCGACCGGCCCCGGGTTGGCAACGTCGCCGGTGACGGTCACCGCTGCCTGGCCTGCGCCGGCGAGCAACATCAAACTCGCCGACAGAACCCTCAAGCGCTTCATGGCACGTGCCTGCGATCAGGGGTCAGCTGCACGATCTTCACTCGCAGTTGCGAGGTCAGTTGCTGCTCACTCTGCACAATGAAACCGTCAACCGGATCGACCCAGTAACGGTTGGTCGCCCGCAGGCCGATGGCCGGGACGTCGATACGCTCATCGACACGCAGCACGGCGTATTCCTTGTTGAGAATCTTCAGGGTTTCCATGGATTTTCGGGTGAAGCGGCTGTTGACGATCAGCCCGACTTCCTGGCCCTTGTAGAGATCGATCCAGCGCTGACTGGTGTCGCCATCGGCAACGTTGTGCAGACCACGCTTGAACGGCGACGCATCGGACAGCCGCGTGCCGTCCAGATCGCCTTCCGCGCCGAGGCCGATGGTGCGCACGGCGAGACCGTCGCGCAGCAGCAGAACCTGCTTGCCGGAGGCGACCCAGAACTGCAGATCCTCACGCTCGCGCACCAGTGCCAATACCCCGGAGCCGGACGGCGTGGTCAGTTTGAGTTGCGGGTAGTTGACCTCGGCCACCTGGGCCGGCGTCACGTCGATATCATCCGGGCCGACTACCGCCGACTTGAGGTTGGTCACCGACGCGACCATCAACGGGTTGCAGCCACACAGCAACAAGGCCGCCATCAGGCAGACGCCAACATTCAACGTTTTCACAGTCGGGCCTTATTTGCTGTTGTTGGTGAATTCGCTCCAGTTCTTCGCAGCGGAAGCACCCGTTCCGACAATCGATGCCGACGGCACCAACTGGCTGATCAGACGGTTCCAGCGAGTCACGTTGGCAGGCCCTACATAAACGACGTCCTGCGGGCGCACTTCGAAGTGCGTGGCGAGGACCATGGCGGTGGGAGATTCGGCTTCCAGTTGATAGATTTTCGCGGGTTCGACATCAAGGTTTTCCACGCCGCGAATGACGTACACGGCGTTGCCGTTGGCGGTGGTCTGGCTCAGGCCGCCGACCGAGCCGAGCACGTCGGACAGGTTCATGGTCGCGGTCTTGAAGCTCAGGGCGCGTGGCTGGTTGACTTCACCCATCACGTAGATGCGCTTGTTGTCGTTGTACGGCAGATACAGTTTGTCGCCACCCTGGAGGTAGACGTTCTGCAACTCGGAATCCTGCTGGTTGAGGTTATCCAGATTCAGCGGATAGACGCGTCCATTGCGCGTCAGCAACAGCCCGGACAAGTCGGCATTGTTGGTGTCGATGCCCGCCGAACCGAGGGCTTCGACCACACTCAGCGGGTTGGTGGAAATCGCTTGCGGGCCGGCCTTGGCGACGGCGCCGGTGACCACGACCTTCTGACTGGCGAAGCGCAGCACGGCAACATCCACTTGCGGCTCGGCGATGAATGCCGACAGCCGTTGTTCGATGTCGTCGCGCAGTTGCTGGATGGTCCGGCCGGCGGCCTGGACTTCCTTGATGTACGGGTAATACAACGTACCGTCGGAGCGCACCAGGCGACCGTTGGCGTCGATCTGCTGCTGCGCGCCCGACGGCGCGGTCAGCTCGGGATGATCCCAGACCGTGATGTACAGCACGTCGTTGTTGCCGATGCGGTATTCGGCAGGCGTCGCCAACAATTCCGTAGGCACCGACTCACGCTTCTGCGTGGCCCGGTTCATGGAGATCAGCTTGGGCGTGATCGGAATCAACTCGACCCGGCTGCTTTCACTGGCGCCCTGGCGGGTGATGCCAAAGGTGCTCAAGTGTTGACCGGGGGAAAACATGCAACCTTGCAGAGCGAGACTTGCCAGCATTAAAAGAGAAAAACTACGAGTCATAATGGCACTACGCTATTCAAGGGCGAATCCAAAACAAAGTCACCCGACTTTCGTCGGGCGACCTTGTACTGCACCAACAGTTACTTCAGTTAGTTGTGCGTGCCGGTTGTACCCGTGGTACCGGTGGTACCCGTTGTACCGCCGTTGGCACTTCCACCACTGTTGGACGCCGCTACGGCACTGGCGACCATTGCAGTACTGGCTGCAGGCGCTGTAGAAGCCGCGACACTGCCCGATACATTGGTCACCGCAGTAAGCGGCGCTTCAGCTGCGGATGCCCAGTTGCTCAACATCGTCAACAAGGCAATCGCCATCACTTTTTTCATATCAACTCCTTTCTAACATTGCACCGTTACATCGGGTGTTTCGTTAGAGGTGGTAGAGTTCAAGTCGCAAAAAGCGCGAACAAGATCCGCTGTTCTTTCACAGTCAGACTCAACTGATAAAGTCGAACGGCAGGTTATATCTACGGACTTGCAAAAGGCATTGCCAGTGTAATTTCCCGACGATATCTAACAACCTGACCGAAAATAACATTGGACTAAATGGCCATCATTCCAGGTAACCCCTGGGATGATTCGACTGCCAGCGCCAGGTATCGGTAACCATGTCCTGCAAGTTTCGTGTGGCTTTCCAGCCCAGTTCCTTTTCCGCTTTGGAAGCGTCGGCCCAACTCTCGGCAATATCGCCAGAACGCCGTGGCATCACCCGAAATGGCACCGGCTTCCCGCACGCCTGTTCGAAAGCTCGCAGCACTTGCATCACGCTGTAACCATCGCCGGTGCCGAGGTTCCAGGTATGAATGCCGGTGCGCCCGTCGATGGCCTGCAAGGCCTTCAGGTGGCCGTCCGCCAGATCGACGACGTGGATGTAATCGCGCACGCCGGTGCCGTCTGCCGTGGGGTAGTCGTTGCCGAAGATCGACAACTCCTGCAGGCTGCCGACCGCGACCTGACTGATGTAAGGCAGCAGGTTATTGGGGATGCCGCTCGGGTCTTCACCCATGTGGCCGCTGTCGTGGGCGCCGATCGGGTTGAAGTAACGCAGCAGCGCGATACTCCAGCGCGGCTCGGCCTGGCTCAGGTCGCGCAGCACATTTTCGACAATCAGCTTGGATTGGCCGTAGGGATTGGTCGGGATGCCCGTAGGGAAATCCTCGCGGATCGGCATCTGCTCAGGCTCGCCGTACACCGTCGCCGAGGAGCTGAACACTAGCCGGAAAACCCCCGCCGCTGCCATCGCCTGGCACAGCGTAATGCTGCCGCTGACGTTGGTTTCGTAATACTCGAGCGGCTTGCGCACGCTCTCGCCGACCGCCTTGAGGCCGGCGAAATGCAGGACGGCGTCGATCGAATGCTGCTGGAATATCCGGTCCAGCAACGCCCGGTCGCACACATCGCCGCGGACCATCACTGCACTTTTGCCGCAAATGCCTTCCACTGCATGCAGTGCCGCATCGCTGCTGTTGCAAAGATTATCCAGAACAACAACTTCATAACCTGCTTCAAGCAATGCAAGTGTGGTGTGCGAGCCGATATACCCGGCGCCACCCGTTACCAGAATCTTCATAGCGCGGTCCATAGTGGGGAAAGTGCCAACTAGCGTGTCAAGCCCCATTTGTTTAATGTGTGTCTTGCTTCACACAAACAAGGCGACAACAATCCAAAACAAAAACAGTTCCATCGCTGGCCAAAAATATTCTTAAAGGCCAAACTGTATTGCCCGGTACTTATTAGCACTCTCGCACTTTCACCACTATCTACAGATACCGACTAAAAATAACTGTTATTTATCAAGCCGACATCTAATAACATTACCCCGCTTTACACTAAGCTAACATTGCCACTTACAACCTGACTCAGGTATTAAAGTACAGCTTCATCAACTTGCAACTTTTCTTTATTGCAATGTAACCGATGGCTGTATGCCATGAATGTCCAGGAAACTTCTATGATTCGTAAATGTTTGTTCCCCGCTGCCGGCTATGGCACGCGTTTCTTGCCGGCCACCAAAGCCATGCCCAAAGAGATGCTGCCGATCGTCAACAAGCCGTTGATCGAATACGCCGTTGAAGAAGCACGGGACGCCGGCCTGCAGCACATGGCAATCGTCACCGGACGGGGCAAGCGCGCGCTGGAAGACCACTTCGACATCAGCTACGAACTCGAACACCAGATTCGCGGCACCGAGAAAGAGAAGTTTCTGGCCGGCACTCGCGAGTTGATCGACACCTGCACCTTCTCCTACACCCGCCAGGTGGAAATGAAAGGCCTGGGTCACGCGATTCTCAGCGGCCGCCCGCTGATCGGTGACGAACCCTTCGCCGTGGTCCTGGCCGACGACCTGTGCCTGAACCTCGAAGGTGACGGCGTGCTCACGCAGATGATCCAGCTCTACAAGAAATTCCGCTGCTCGATCGTGGCCATCCAGGAAGTCCCGCGCGACCAGACTCACAAGTACGGCGTGATCGCCGGCGAGGCGATTTCCGACGGTATCTACCGGGTCAATCACATGGTGGAAAAACCCGCGCCACAGGACGCCCCCTCGAACCTGGCGATCATCGGCCGCTACATCCTGACGCCCGACATCTTCGACCTGATCGCCGACACCGAGCCGGGCAAGGGCGGGGAAATCCAGATCACCGACGCCCTGATGAAACAGGCGCAGAACGGTTGTGTGCTGGCCTACAAATTCAAGGGTCTGCGCTTTGACTGCGGCGACGCCGAGGGTTACCTGCAAGCGACCAATTTCTGCTACGAGAACGTCTACCTCAAGGGCCGTTAAACCGCCCCCGCGCACATCCGACGAGGCAATCATGAACATCGCACAACATTCGACAGACATTGAACGGGAGGTGGACAACCTCGGGGTGATGAGCTGGTTGTCTCGTCATCAGCCGTTGCCCAGCGCCAACGAATCCTGGCTCGGGACCATCCTGCTGGTGGAGCGGATCGGCATGTTTCCTTCATCCGGGGACATTCGCCGGCCGCTGCGCGATCCCTATCCCCTGCTCGCCCATCTGAAACGGATCTACGGTGAACAGGCGCTGGAGGTCGATGACCACGACGGCCTGAAAGTGATTTTCAGCGACTGGCGATTCCGGGTGCGCATCTGCTGCAACGACCCGGCGATCATCATCACTGTGGAAACCCGCTGCGTGACGCAGTTGATGCCGCAAAAGACCGCAGAGCTTCTGGGTCACGTGGACAACTTCGACAAGGGCTGAACCCTTATTCCGAGGCGGCGCCGCAGGAAGCCCCGTGGTTGCCGCCGACGATCATCCGATAGAAGTAATCGGCAATCACCTTCCCGCCCGTGGCCGGCACCGGATGTATCTTGTCCGGGCCGATCATCGCCGCAGCGTAACGTTTGACGTCCGTACCGAACGCGCATTGCAGATTGGCGTAGCCCAGATGCTGCTCACGAGCCCAGGGCTCCAACACCTGCGCATACGCCGACATCGGATAGGCACTGGAGCGCGTGGTGTCCTGGCGCATGATCAGGTTGACGCTCGCTGTTGGCTGAATCTCGCGGACCATCCCGACCAGGCCCTGAACGTTCTTCAGGTACTGCTCCGGTTTCACCCCGAAACCCTGATCGTTGCCACCGAGCATGATCAAGTAGATGTCTGCGGGGATCTTCGAGACCACCGCTTTCCACTGCGCCTGCCATTGACCGTCGCCATGATAAAAGTCGGCAGAGGCCGCACCCGACGCCGCCAGTTTCGACACCCGCAAACCGGCCTGATCGTTGCTCATCCACAGACCGAACAGCGTTGGCGCGCCCTTCACCACTTCCAGCCTGAACGCCCAGTCCGTCGCGGCGGATGTACCTGACAACGGGACCTCCTGGACACCGGCACCGCTCAGTTTCAACGGCTGCCAGGATTGCGAGGGCGCCCAACGATAGCGGATTTCATTGGGTTCGCCGTTGCCGAGATAGAGCAGTTTTGCCTGGGTGACGGCGGTGTTTATCGTTTCGCTCGGATGAGCATCGACTTGCAGCCATGCACCGGGCCTTCCGGTTACGGTGCGGCTGTCGGGGCTGGCCTGGCCGAGGCTCGACACCTGCCAGTCGCCACCGAAGTATTTCTCGCTGCTGCGGGTGTACTTGAAATGGCTGCCGCCCAGCGCCGCGCCATGGTTGAAACCGACATAACCGGGGCCGGCAAAACCAACCTCACCGACCAACCGCTGCACCAGTTTGTTCAGATAGAAATCCTGCCCGGCGCTGTAGCTGTCACCGATCACCGAGACCGACAGAACCTTCCCGGCCTTGCCTTCGCGCCACTGGGCAAACCGCTGGCGAGCGTCGCCGACTTCGACCACCGATGCCGCGACCGGCGCGGCATCATCCACTGCAACCATCAAACACTTCCTTTAGCCGAGACTTGCGCCGGGGAGACGTTCCCCGCCGGTTTTTTCGCCGCCGCACGCTCGCCCAGAAACAGCACCGAAGTGAAGTTGAACCGACTGAAGATCGTCGACAGCAACACCGGCCCGAGCAAGCCGCAAGCCACGCCGCAGAACACTAGAACGCTTTCGTCCTTGATGCCCAGGCGTCCGAGCACCGAACGCGATGTCGCGGCGAACAGCACATGAAACAGGAAAATCGCGTAAGAGTAACCACCGAGCCAGGTCAGCGCCTTCGAGCGCATGTCACTCGACAGCAACGCAAAGCAAGACACGCAACCCACCGTCAGGCCGATCAGGCTGCGACGATCGATGATCAGCTCGCGATCCAGAGCCGCGATGTACAACAGCGTCAGGGAAATCAGCACGAACACCAACGGGCCGAGCACTTTGAATCGCTGCTTCAACGCGCTGACATTCTCTTGGCCAATCATCCCCGCCACAAAGAACGGCAACAGATAAGTCGCACCATTGATGCCGAACGCATCGAACGTGAACGGCGGCAGCAGAAACACCGCGGCGGAGAACGCGAACAGCAGGTACAAACGCGTCGCCGAACGCAGCAAGCCACGCCATTCCAGGAGGCCGACAAACATGAAGATGATGAACACCGCCTGCAAGAACCAGAAGTGGTTGATCGGCACAAAGAACGACAACAACGCATCGATCACGCCGACGTCCTTGTTCACGCCCGGCCCCACCGCCTGCAGCACGGAAAACGGCACACCGACGCAAAACAGCGGCACGATCAGCCGCCGCACCTTGCCGCTGAAGAACGCCGAAAAGTCATTGCCGCGAATCTTGTAGATGGAATAGATGTAGCCCGAGATAAAGGTGAACAGCGGCATGCGCACGTACACCATCGAATCGGCAATCACCCGGAACGGCGAGCCGATGTCGATCTTCAAACCGCCGCCCAACGGGCCGATCACGTGGTAGAGCACCAGCAACAGGCACGCGAGGCCGCGCAGGGTTTCGATCTCCAGCGACTTTTTCTTGCTCGACATAAAACACCCGCCTCAATTCAGAATTCTTGACTCGACCTGCACCGGTTTGTTCGCCCGCAACATCAACCCCAGGCCCACGAACAGCACTGGCACCACCATCGAAAAGTGCCGGGCGAACGAGCCGAAGTCCGGTTCGAACAGACCTTGAACCAACAGAAACGCCAAGGGAATCGCGATCAGCTCCTTGGGTTTGGTCTGGATCGGCGCGCCTTTGTAATCGGTCGAGGTGATGACTTTGAACAGCAGCAACGCGGTCATGATCATCAACGCCACGAAGATCACCTGACCCGGCCCGGACAGCAGGATCAGCTCCACGGGGAACGACAACCGGAAGAAGATGATCATCGAATCCAGGGCCTGCGAAACGAAGTCGCTACCGCTGAGCCACGAGACGATCAGCGACTTGGAACCCTCCTCGCCCGCCGTGCGCAGTTCGTTGTTGCTGGCACGAATCGACGACACCGGAAAGCCCAGCGCCAACTGAATCGCCATGGCCACCGCCAGATAGAACAGGAACAGCATCAGGAAGAAGGTCATGCGCGACACGTACTTCTTCATCATGCAGACGCCGACCCAGGACAGCGAAAACAGAATCCAGTAGGGCCGGATCAGCACGCCGTAGATCACCGCCGACAGGAAAAATCCGCCGCGGTATTTGCGCGTCAGCGAGCTGAACAGAATGCTCAGCACCGCCACCGACACGATGATTTCCTTGGTCAGGTTTTCCAGGAAAAACGAGCGGACGATGCCCCACAGACACAGCGTGCCGAAGATCGCCAGCGGCATGCGCCGGAAAACCACCACGGGAATCGCCGTGAGGAAGAAATTGCAGAACATCCCGTAGGCCCAGGCATTGGTCAGGTTGATCCCGGTGGGCCGCAACAGGAACGCCGAACACTCGTAGGACGAGCGATCCGGCGAGAACGGGTTCCAGAAATTGCAGTTGTCGGCCCGGGCATAAGACGACCACAAAGTCATCGCATCCGGGCCCGGATCGCGGGGGATCAGCAGCGGCATGGCCACCGACAGAAACAGGCCGGTGAACAGGATCAGGAACGACAGCGACGAGTCGAGTTTCTTGCCGCGAAACTCGATGCACGGCAGTTTCAGGCCCATGACACGACAGCCTTTTTCGCGCGCGTGGCACGGGTCAGCAGCGCAATCACGCCGAGTTGCACGATGATCCCGAAGACGTTGCCCCAGGCCGCGCCGTAGATCGAATAGTGCTTGATCAGCAGGTAGCTGACCGGTACCGAAATCAGCAGGCAAATGGCCGAACTGGCGAGGGATACCCGGCTGTTTTTCGACGCGATCAAGCCACCCCAGACGATGTCGCCAATGGCGCGCAGAGCAAAGGAAAAGATCAGCACACCGAGGATCCCGTTGTCCGGACGCGGCACCGCCGTTGCGACGTAATCGAGCACGATGTTGAAGAACAGGTAAATCAACACCGACACTCCGGCCGAGACCACCAGCGAACGCATCACCCACTTGTTCACGAACAACTGGGTGACCGTGAACGGTTGTTGATCCGCCTGATAACGCTTGGCGAGCACCGGAATGCCAACCACCGCCACCACCGCGTAGGACAACGCCTGCAAGGTGTTGGCCGCCGACCACGCGTACACATATTTACCGAGGCTGGCGTAGGGTTCGAGGTCGATGATCAGAAAGCGCTCGGCGTACTGACTCAAGGCGATCAGACCGGTGCCCAGATAGAACGGCAGCCCGGCTTTCCACACGGTCGCCGTCGCCAGCGTCCCTTCTTCGCGCCCACGATGAACGTTCACCACAATCAGGTAACCGGCGACGATCACCAACACGTTGGCGATGACCCACAGCCACAACACGCTGACGATCCCGGACACCCAGCCGAGCATCATTCCGCCCACGGCCAGCAGCGCCCAAAGACCAGTCTTGATGAAAAACAGCAGCGCACCCGCCGTGGCTTTCTGCGCGGAAAACACGAACGAGTTGATCTCGAAAGACAGGTGTTCGGTCAGCAGTACCAGCGTCACACAGGCGATCAATGCCGTCGTCGCCTCGACCTGCTGGAACAGTGAATAAATCAGCACTGTCACCACCGACAACAGCAACCCCACGGCCAGGTACAGCAGCAGAACCTTGTCGACGACCCGCTTCGAGCTGCCGCCGACACTGATCAACCGATTGATCTCGGAGCTGAAACCGACGCTGTAGAACTTCGACGCGATCAACGACGCCGCGACCACCACCCCGTAGAAACCCAGCGCCTCGTAACCGAGGTAATGGGTGATGGCGAGCACCAGCAAGAACTTCGCGCCCAGTGCTCCGCCGCGCAGCAACAAGCGGAATATCATCGAATGACGCCCTTGATGATGTCGTCCATGGCCACGGTTTTCGCCTCGATTTCACGGCAGGTGTCGGTCAGGCGTTTGCCGAAGTTCGACAGCGCGTTCGGCGCAAAAACCGTGTCGATGATGGTGTCGACATTGATGTCGCCGCCGTTGATCACCCAGTCCTCGACGCCCATGTCCTGATAGGCGCCGAAGCCTTTGCGCTCGTAGCTGATGTGGTACGCCGGCACCCCGGACAGCAGCGATTCGATCGCCCCGTGCAGACGCACGGAAATCACCAGGTCCGGTTGGTATTTGGCCAGCGTCGCCTTCAATGGCAGCAGGTCTTCGGTAATACCCAGTTCGTGATAGAACGCACCGTCGTCGTTGCCCCGCACAGCGCTCTGCACAGCGCAGACCACTTTGCTTTTGTTCTTCAAACGCTGCAGCAACACTTTCAGATTGGCCACGTAGGCGAGCTTCTTTTCCTTGCTCCACGCTGGCGGTTTGCGCAGCACCACGCACACCGTGGCCGGCGTCGAGGCGCAGCGGGTGAACTTGGGTTGCTGAAGGATTTTGCCGGCCAGGGCCTGCACCGCCAGGTCCGGTGCGCGGTAGACATTTTCGCAGGCATCGAACAACGCCGAGGAGCGGTTATCGCGCACGAACACCGCATCGGCGCTGGCGTAGTGGCCGACGATCTTGTCGCTCTCACCGTGGAACGGCCCGATGCTTTGCGGCAGGTACACCGACGGCACTTTGCTGAGGATCGCCGTTTCCAGTTGCTTGGCGTGGCCCAGTTTCAGCTTGATGTGTTCGAAGGCACTTTTGGAGCGCATGTAGCCGCCACCGACGCCGACGATCAGATCGGTTTTCTTCAACAGATCTGCCAGCCCCGCGTAGGACTGATTGAGGAATACCGCCTGCTTGACCCGGCCCAGGCCCTTGGCTGCCATGACCGGCGCATCGAAGCGCGGGTGCGGCAGGTATTTGAAAGAGTCCGGATCGGAGGCCACGACACTGATCGCGGTGTCCTCGCCAAAGTTGCGCTGCACCAGCGCGATGGCCAGATCGACCAGCAGACCATCGCCGGAATTGGAAGCACTGTAGCCATGCAAAATCGTTACGTTCATGAGCGAAGTTCTACTTAATAAGAGGGAGCGGAATACACGTCGTAGGTCTGGCGGATCATCAACGCGGCGCTGAAGCGCTCGCGGACGATGCGCCGACCTTCGAGGCCAAGGACCGACAACGCGGGTTTCTGGATCTGCTTCAGGCGATCGGCCAACGCGTGGTGATCGCCGGTGGGGAACACGTAGCCGGATACCCCGTGAGTGACCAGTTCCGGCAGCGAGGTGCAGTCGCTGGCGATCACCGGCAGGCCCAGCGCCATGCCTTCCAGCGGCACCATGGCGAAGCCTTCCCAACGACTCGGGACAATCAGCGCATCAGCCTGTTGGTACAGCGCGTTGACTTCGGCGGGCGTGACCCACGGCAGGTATTGAACGCCGTCCATTGGCGGGCACTCGACTGTTGCCTCGTTGACCGCACTGCCGACCACCGTCAGTTTCAGATCGTTACGCCCGGCCTTGGCATAGGCCTTGAGCAGCACGTCGAAACCTTTCTGATAGTCGAGCCGACCGACGAAGAGCAGATGAATCGGCTGCGGATCCTCGGCTTTGCGCGCGTCATCCTTGGGATGAATGCCGTTGTAGATCAGCCGCATGCGCTTGCGCTCGATGCCGAACGCTGCGGCTTTGTCCATCTCGTACTGGCTGACGCAGATGATCGTGTCGGTGACCTTCTGCAACACCCGCTCGATCCACGCATAGACTTTCTGCTTGATCGGCGAGCTTTCCATCAGGAACGAAAAGGCATGCGGGCAATAGACGATTTTCGGTTTGCGCCACGGCCGCAAAAGCACGCACACGCAACGGCCGATCACCCCGGAAAACGTACTGTGCAGATGCACGACATCGGGTTTTTCCTTGAGCATCACTTGCGTCAGGCGCCAGGCAAAACGCAGCAGCGAAGGCACATTGCGCCCGGTTCGATCGAAAGTACGGATCTGTTGCGGCGCGATGCCGTGCAGTTCCTTTTCCTGATCCTGCGGCACCAGATACACCAGCTCGTAGTTGGCGCGGTCATCTTCCGGGGACGCGGAAATCGTGCGGATCACCGTCGCGACGCCACCTTTGATCGTTTCAGCCACGTGCAGTATTTTTTTCACAACCCACCCACTTTCTTGCCGGTAAGGACAATCACTGATTTTCAGGACTTGTCGGACGCGTATTCGTAGTTGTAATAGCCGTAGCTGCCGTTGCCGTAGTAACTGGCCGCACGCTTCTCGACGCCGTTGAACACCGCGCCTTTCAACTCGATGCCGTTCTGGGCGAAGCGGCGAATCGTCAGTTCGATCTCTTTGGCCGGGTTCACCCCGAAGCGCGCGACGATCAGGCTGATGCCCGCTTCGCGACCGACAATCGCCGCATCCGTCACCGCCAGCAGCGGCGGTGTGTCGATGATCACCACGTCATAACGCTCGCTGAGTTGCGCCAACAGTTCGCGGAAATTGGCGTGCATCAACAGCTCGGACGGATTGGGCGGCACCTGGCCACGACTGATGAAATGCAGGTTGTCGACTTCGACCTTGTTGATCGCCTGTTCGAGGGTGCAGCGTTTGACCAGCAGGTCCGACAAGCCGTTGGTGATCGGTGTGTTCAGCGATTTGTGCAGATGCCCCTTGCGCATGTCGGCATCGATCAGCACCACCCGCTGCCCGCTCTGCGCCATGACTGCCGCAAGGTTGGAAGACACAAAGGTCTTGCCGACCTGCGGGCTCGGGCCGGAAATCATGATGCGGTTGTTGGTCGAATCCAGCGCCGCGAAATGCAGGCAGGTGCGCAGGCTGCGGATCGACTCGATGGACAGGTCCGTCGGATTGCGCAGGGCCAGCAGATACGCGGGGGTGTCCACCGTGACTTTGGCGCGGACTTTCTTGGTGTCCTCTTCCTGTTGCAGGGCGCTGTAAGGGATCGACGCGTAGACCGGCAAGCCGAGCTGCTCGATGGCTTCCGGCCCTTCCAGGCCCTTGCTCAACGACTTGCGCAACAGCACCAGGGCCACGCCGACAAAGGCGCCGAGGAAAGTCGCGATCAGCACGATCAGGGCTTTCTTCGGTTTGACCGGGCTGGTCAGGTCGACGTCTGCCGTATCCACCAGACGCACGTTACCCACGGCGCCGGCTCGGATAATGTCCAGCTCCTGGGATTTGTTCAGCAACTGGGTGTAGATCTGCGAAGCGACTTCGACATCGCGGGTCAGGTTGAGCAGTTCCTGTTGCGTGGCTGGCAGGTCTTGAACCTTGCCTTCCAGCGACCGCTGTTGCTGGGTCAATTCACCGATCTGGGTCATCAATGCGCGATAGGCCGGGTGCTGTTTGGTGAACTTGCGATCCATCTCCGCCTGTTGCAGTTTCAGCTCGGAAATCCGCGTTTCGAGGGCGACGGACTGGCCGAGCACCGATTGGGTTTCCAGGGAGATATTCACGGTCTTGCCGCGAGTCTGGTAGGCGTTGAGCGCATCGCTGGCCCTGGCCAGATCGCGTTTGACCTGCGGCAACTGGCTTTGCAGGAAGGCCAGGCTCTGCGCCGCTTCGGCCGAGGTGCGTCGTACGTTCTGATCGACGTACAGCGACGCGATCTTGTTGAGGATCTTCACCGCTTCAGCGGCGTCGCTGCTGGCCAGGGCCAGACGGATGATCCCCGATTCCTTGCCCTGCTCGGAAATATCCAGCGCGTCCTGATACCCCTGGATGGTCACGATTCGTGGGTAGCGCACCACTTCGAAACGGGTGCCGGGGTTGGCCAACAGTTGTGTGATCTGCCCTTCTACGCCGTCCTGCGCGAAGGCTTCGCCGGCAACGCCTTCTGCCAGCAGGTTGTCGTTGTCATCGAATAGCTGGAAGCGATGCTGCTCGCCGGCGATCAGGCTGAGTTTCTTGCCCAGCAGCTCCTTGGGCAGATCGAGCCGGGAAAACTCCAGGCGCTCACCGCCCCAGGCGTAGCTGTTCAGGCCGAAACGCGGCGGTGCGACGCTGAGTTCGGTCTCACCGCGATAGCGACGGGCGAGAAACCCGCCAATCACCGGAAAAGTATTCGGGGTGACATCGATGTCCAGGCGCAGATCGTCGACCGTCTTGCCGATCACTGCACGGGATTTGATGATCCCGATCTCGGTCACGGACGGCGATTGCCCGCCCAGCATGCTGTTGAGATCGGAAAAACCGAGCATGTCGTTCTTCTTCGGTTCGACCTGTACCAGCGCGTTGGCCAGATATACCGGCGTGGCCAGAATCGCGTAGGCAACGCCGGTCATCATGAACGCGCCGGTGAAGGCGCCGATCAACCATTTCTGATCGATCAAACTGCCAAATATGCCGAGAAGATCAATACTGTCTTGATCGTTGTCACGGGTGCCGACTACTGACGGTAACTGCATAAGTCTTTCTTACCATTCACTGTTCTGAAGAATATTCATCAATGCCCGAGGCGTTGTGCCCATGAGCCAACAGCATCTTCAATCAATGCATGGGCATGAATAAAAGCGGCCTGCCCTTGACGATACGGATCCTGTATTTCTCGCTCGTTCTGCCACTTGCCGAGAAGAAACACTTTGCCTCTGGCGTGAGAGGCAATCTTCAGTACTTGTTTTACATGTTCTTTTTCCATGACCAGAATCAGGTCTGATTCATTGACGATGTCTGCTGTCAGTTGCCGCGCCTTGAACCCTTCGGCGCTCTGTCCACGGTCTTCCAGCACCTGACGGGCCGTTCTCTCCATGGACTCGCCAACCCGTGCAGACAGGCCTGCGGAGGTGACCGTGATCGTCGAGGGCGCCAGCGCGTTACGCAGCAACAGTTCAGCTGTCGGACTTCGGCAAATATTGCCCACGCAGACGACAAGGATCTTTCTGAACAAGGTTTACATTCCCGTGTAATGTCAATCGGCCAACATGCCGTGTGGATTGAAATGAACCCACCGGACTTTCCTGCATTCGGAAATAGATTCGCCTGTTAGTACCGGTGCATTAAGTACCACGGGGTCTAAAAGTCACCCAACCAGAATTACCGGACTAAAAATAACTGTGATTTTCAGGGTATTTTCCCGACCGAAGTTTTCCGACAAAAAATAACATCGATGCACTTTGTACCGTTGCGACGCTCTAAAAACGTGCGATGTGATAACCAATGGCCAGTGTCATTTCTAACAAGGAACACAGAAATGAAATCAACACACCTCAAACGGCTTGCCGCCCTGACCCTGTCGGTGCTCGGTGTCACCAGTCAGGTTCACGCCACTGAATTGTTCCCTGAACTGCCCGCCAACAAGACCATTGGCGTGCAGGTGAAGATCCAGACCTTTTCCCCCACCGACGCTGCAAAGATCAAAGCGGCCGGCCTGGGTTTCGTGCGTTTTGGTGTCTGGACGGACAGCGTGGGTGACCCCAGCTATCAAAAACAGGTCAACGATGCCTTTGCGACCGCCCGGGCAGCCGGCCTGCCGGTGCTGCTGACCGTACGTTCGACCCAGGCGCTGACCTCCGCACCCGGCAACAACCGCGATTTCACCTCGGCCGGTGAGACGTTCGCCCGCGCGGTGACGACCCTGGAGAAAGCGTACGGCCCGCAACTGGTCGCCATCGAGATATGGAATGAACCGGATCTGGACACCTACTGGCCAACCGGCAATTTCAGCACCACGTTCGCGCCCTTCATGACCGCTGTGTGTAAAACGCTGCAGGGAAATCCACCGTCGACACCCCTGATCGGCTTCGGCTTCGCCCGGCCACCGAGTGACAGCTCTGCATCAACGGCGGCACTGAACAGCATCGTCAGTGCCTACCCCAAATGCTTGAGTGCGATTTCCTATCACCCGTACGGCATGACCACGACGCAGATCAGCAACGCACAGACGTTCATCCAGCAGAAATTCCATCTGCCGGGCGTCATCAGTGAATGGGGCGTGTCGTCACTCGCCTCCAATGGCGGGAATGCGGGACAGGCCAGCAAAATCGGCGCGTTCGTCACCGATATGAAAAGGCTCAACATCCCGCTGACATCGATTTACGAATGGAAAGACACCACGTCGGGCAGCAATGACCGGGAAAGGAACTTCGGCATGCTGAACGCCGACGGCCAGCCGAAACCTGCGGAAGTCACGGTTAAAGCCGAGCTCAATCCTATGTAATCAGCTGGCCCACAGAGTACTGACGGTCAGATGCCTTGAACCTGTGGCCGGTTTTGGCATCGTATTTATCGACATCGCGCCCCGATCATTCAAACAGCCGTTTTCAGGTTGTTGCCCACGGGGCAATCGATACATCCACATGCCCTTGAGTGGCCGTCAGCGCTCGGGTAATGTCGTCAGACCCATAGGACAGAGCACGCTCATGACTTCCAAGCTGGAACAACTCAAACAATTCACCACCGTGGTTGCCGACACCGGCGACTTCGAAGCGATTGCCCGGGTCAAACCGGTCGACGCCACCACCAACCCTTCCCTGCTCCTCAAGGCGGCGGCCATTCCGGCCTATGCCGAGCTGCTGAACGCCGCTGTTCGCGACTGCAAGGGCGATGTCGGCCTGGCCAGCGACCGCTTTGGCGTCGCGGTGGGTCAGGAAATCCTCAAAGTGATTCCGGGCCGCATTTCCACTGAAGTGGATGCACGTCTGTCGTTCGACAAGGACGCGATGCTCAAGCGTGCGCACCGTCTGATCGAGCTGTACGACAAGGCCGGCATCGGCCGTGACCGCGTGCTGATCAAGATCGCCTCGACCTGGGAAGGCATCCGCGCCGCCGAAGTGCTGGAGAAGGAAGGCATCCAGACCAACCTGACCCTGCTGTTCTCCTTCGCTCAGGCCGCTGCATGCGCCGATGCCGGCGTGTTCCTGATTTCGCCGTTCGTGGGCCGCATCTACGACTGGTACAAGAAGGCTAACGGCAACGACTACACCGGCGCCGATGATCCGGGCGTGCAGTCCGTCACGCGCATCTACAACTACTACAAGGCCAATGACTACAAGACCGTGGTCATGGGCGCAAGCTTCCGCAACCTCAATCAGATCGAGCAACTGGCGGGCTGCGACCGCCTGACCATCAGCCCGGACCTGATCGACAAACTGGCGGCAGACACCGGCAAACTGGAGCGCAAACTGGCTCCAGGTCACGCAGGCGAAGCACGCCTGAGCCTCAATGAATCGCAATTCCGCTGGTTGTCCAACGAAGACGCGATGGCCACCGAGAAACTGGCCGAAGGCATTCGTCAGTTTGCCCGCGACCAGGAAAAACTCGAGGCGCTGCTGCAAGCCAAGCTGTAATGGGCTGACGGCAAACGCAAAAAGGGCGAACCCTCACAGGTTCGCCCTTTTTTGTGCCTGATGGCGGGTGAATCAATGCCTTTCGAGGGCATTCACCAGATCATGGAAGGCTTCGCGATTGGAGTCGTTCAGGCCCATGAGGATCTTGTGCGCTTCCAGCACCTTGATCCGCACGACTTCCTCCGACTGATCCTGATCCGGCAGGTCATCGAGACATTCCGGGCAAGGCACGGGATGGTTGACGATATTGAACACCTGCTCGAAACCCATCGATTGCAGCAGACGGGTGATGTCGTCGTGGGTGGTGACCACGGTCGGAAGCAGGCCGACCTTCTGCCGCGACAGGATCGACAGCTTGGCCAGCAGGCCCAGCGTGGTGCTGTCGATGCTGCGGGTTTCGGTCAGATCGATCACGATCGCGTTGAAATTCAGCGCGGTGAAGATCTTCTCAATAGTCGCATCCAACGCCGAACACAGGGTCAGGCGAACTTCACCGACGAACTTCAGGACGAAGGTGCCGTCCTGTTCGGCGAACTGGATTCTACCGGTACTCATTAAAGATTCCTGCTCAACACCAACAAGGCGATATCATCCGGCATCTCCCCTAGCGTGGCCAATCCAAAAACCTGCCGCAGGCCATCCAGGCTGCCGCCCGCCGACTTGACCCGTTGGGGCAAGGCAGCTTCTTTCTCTTTGAGTGTGGGTTCTGGCAAAAGATCCAGAATGCCATCAGACATCAGCGTCAGGCTGAACGTCGGTGGCAGCTCGAGCACGTGATCTTCGTAGGTGGCTTCATTGAAAAGCCCCACGGGCAGACCGCGCCCCTCGAGGTAGCGAACACTGTCAGGCGTGTACAACACAGGCAACGGCAGATGGCCGCCGATGCTATAGGTCAACAAACCGGTCTCCTCGTCGATGACTCCACCGACCATTGTGACGTGTTTACCCAGCTTACAACTGATCAGCCCCCGGTTGATATGACCAAGGACTTCCGAAGGCTTGAATTCCGGCAAGGTGCCGTTGCGCTTGGACTCGAACAGCAGGCGCGTGGTCATGAACTTCAGCAGGACGGTGACGAAGGCCGAAGAGGCGCCATGGCCCGAGACGTCCGCCAGGTAGAACGCGACCCGACGCTCGTCCACCCGGAAATAGTCGACAAAATCACCCGACAGGTACAGCGACGGAATGATCTGGTGGGCGAACTTGAATTCGTCGATGGTCCACGGGCTGACCGGCAGCATGTTCATCTGCACCTGGCGACCGGCGTTCTGGTCTTCCTGGAGCAGGTTCAGGCTGGCTTCGAGCTCACGGTTGGCCTTTTCCAGCTTCTCGCGGTAGCGCTGGTTTTCCAGCAGCAGGCGCGCACGATCCAGGGCCCGGCGCACGGAGTGCTCGAGCACGGCCAGATCTTCGAGAGGTTTGATCAGGTAATCCGCCGCGCCCAGGCGCAGGGCCTCGACCGCATCGTTCATCACGCCGGCACCCGAAACCACGATCACAGGAGTCTGTGGTGACCGCTCGGTGACCTGACGGATGAGTTCGAGACCGCCCATCTGCGGCATGCGCAGATCGCAGATGACCAAGTCGGGCTTGTCTTGCTCGAATACCTGAAGACCCTGCTGACCGTTACTGGCCTGCAAGACGCTGAAACCACTGTCTTCCAAATAGGCCGCGAGGCTCGCGCGCACTACTTCGTCATCATCGATTATCAGCAGCGTGGCACTGGTTTTTGGCATGTGGGCAAACGGCGCCAGAATTAGGTTGGCGTAGCAGGCGGGGCAACGGCCCGGCGCAGACTACTGGATTCGCTTTCTAGCCTCTCTGCTGCACCGTTTCAGAGCGCTTGCCCTGTACACGGTTGCACCAGAGGTGCCCTTCTAAGGCGCAGACGGTACTCCCATCCGAGAGGCGTTTCAAGCATGCGCCGATGGTCGCTTGGAGACTTTGTTTGTCAAATCACTCGCAGTTATAAGAACGGCTTCAACCGTAACCCAATCATTGGACGCGCCCACAAAAAAGGCGACCTTGCGGTCGCCCCTTCATGTCGATCAATCGAGATCAAAAATCGTCTTCGACGTGACCGTCCTTGACCTTGAACTCGCGGTTCTGCAGGTAGGCATTGCGGATGAAGGTGTACTTGTCGCCGCTGATCAGCTTCTCGCTGGACAGCAGGCTGGCGCGGGTGTCGACGATGTTCAGGCCGTAGATGGTGTTACGTGCCGGGATGTCGTTCATGTAGCGGTACGGTGCGGTGTAGGTGTCGACATACTTGGACGGCGCGTCACGCAGAGTGCTCGGGCCCAGCAACGGCAGCATCACGTACGGACCGCTGCTGACGCCCCAGTAGCCGAGAGTCTGGCCGAAATCTTCGTCGCTGCGATGCAGGCCCATCTTGGTGCCGACGTCGAAGAAGCCGAGCAGGCCGAAGGTGGTGTTGAAGATCAGGCGCGCGGTGTCGACACCGGCAGCGGCTGGCTTGGCCTGCAGAATGTTGTTCGCCAGGTTGGTGATGTCACCCACGTTGCGGAACATGTTGTGGATGCCGTCTTCCAGGAATTGCGGCGTTACATATTCATAGCCCTGCGCCAGAGGTTTCAGCGCGTAGGTGTCGACGAAATCGTTGAACTGGAAGATCGGACGGTTGACGCTTTCCCAAGGGTCTTCTTCCGTTGCAGCGTTAGCGGCGAACGGCACCAGCATCACGCTGGCACATACACAAAGCTGAGCGAGAGGGTTGCTCCAGCGCATAGAAAACTCCTTGGATTGTACATACGCGGCAAGCGGGCCACGGTTATAAGAGGTGCAGTATAAGACGGAAACAAGGTTTTAGGCATTCCAGCATGAACACCTCTGTAGGACGGTGCGTCATGCGCTTGTCATCCAACTGTCACCGGCGATGCTTAGCCTGACTTCTATTTCAGGGACGTTTTCCATGCCTCAAGCCGAAGCCTTGCCCCTGTCCGCCCCCAACCTGACGGCCGTGCTGTTCGGGCTCAGCGGTTGCCTGGTGGACTTCGGCGCCCGCGCCCGTCACCACGCCAGCCCCGGCACAGAGCACGCCGACGCCACGCCGGGCGCGCTAGACAGCCTGCGTAGCCTGCAGCGTCAACTGATCCCCTGCGCCTGGCTCGATGACTTGCCCCCTGCCCTCACCCAGGTGCTGGCGTCCGGATTGCCGGGCTGGATCAAACCCTCGCAACATCCCGCAACAAACAATCCATGGCCGGCGCCGAATGCCTGCTGGCAAGCCTTGATGGCGTTGAATGTCGATCGCCTGAACGGCTGCGTGCTGGTCAGCGGTGAACCGCGCTTGCTGCAATCGGGCTTGAATGCCGGGCTGTGGACCATTGGCCTGGCCTCCTGTGGCTCACTCTGCGGCCTGGCCCCGAGCGAATGGCAAGCCCTCAGTCAAAAAGAACGCGAACAACTGCGCGGCAAGGCCACTGTGCAACTGTTCGGTCTGGGCGTGCACTCGGTGATCGATCACCTGGGCGATCTCGATACCTGCCTGGCAGACATCAGCCTGCGCCGCCTCAAAGGCGAAAAGCCCTGACCGGGATCATGCAGGTTCATCGAGAGTGGATTAGTCTTAAGGAGAGCCATAGACCTTTGGCGCACGGCTGCGGTCTATGCCAGTGCCTCTCGATAAAAGGAAAACACCATGCCCGCCCGCGAACTGCAAGAACAGCTCAACACCCTGCGCGAGCAACTGGATCAGAATCCGCCGCTTACAGAAGAAGAGCGCGAACATCTTCGTGAGCTTATGGCGCAGATCGAATCCCAAATCAAACTGGAGAGCGCGACGCAGGACGCCAGCATCGCCGATGGCGTGAATCTGGCAGTTGATCGCTTCGAGCTCGAACACCCTGCTATTGCGGGCACCCTGCGCAATATCGTCAATGCGCTGGGCAGCATGGGCATCTGATCGCCCTCCCCTGAAATGCAAAAAGCCCTGCCAGCAATGGCAGGGCTTTTTCATGTCCGCGTTACGGGTTACTGGCGAACCAGACGATGGTTCGGCAACTGCACGCTTTCAGTGCTGCGGTACGGATTGATATCCAGCCCGCCCCGGCGCACATAGCGTGCAAACACCGTGAGCTTTTCCGGTTTCAGCAAACGCTGCAGGTCGAGGAAAATCCGCTCCACGCATTGCTCGTGGAAGTCCGAGTGCTGGCGGAAGCTGACGATGTATTCCAGCAGACTGGCGTGATCCAGTGCCGCGCCACGGTACTCCACGACTACGCTGCCCCAGTCCGGCTGGCTGGTCACCGGGCAATTGGACTTGAGCAGATGGCTGTGCACGCTCTCCTCCACCACCCGCGAATCATCGCAACGCAGCAGTTCAGGACGCGGATGTTCGTAGTTGCTGACACTGATATCCAGATCGTCGATGCACACGCCCGGCAGCGCGACGACGCCTTCGGCTTCAACGTCTTTCAGGCTGCGAACCCGCACGCCCACGGGCTTGCCGGCAGCGGCGGACAAGTCCTTGACCAGCGTCGCTTCCAGGCTCGCGACGTCGGCGAACGGCGTCTGGTTCAACGAGTTCAGGTACAGCTTGAACGACTTGGATTCGATGATGTTCGGCGAGTCCGCCGGAATGCTGAATTCGCCGATCGCCACCACCGGTTTGCCCGACGGCAGCAACCACGACAGTTCGAAGCAGTTCCAGAAATCCACGCCTTTATACGGCAGGGTCTCGGCGGTCAGGCCCAGCTCGGCCCACTTCGCGGTGCGCGGGATCGGAAACAGCAGGGACGGTGTGTAAGTGGCGATGTATTCGCTGGATTTGCCCAGCGGCGAATGTTCGGCTGCGGGATGCATGGCGGAAACCTGACTGAAGAATCAGCGGATTCTATCAGCCTTTGCTCCCGCCTTTGAGTGCTTACTGACTGACAGTCAGTTTGCCGACCATTCCGGCCTGGTAATGCCCGGGAATGTTGCAGGCAAACTCCAGGTTTACGGCTTTGCTGAAGGTCCAGGTCAGCTCGGCGGTCTTACCCGGTTCGACCAGTACGCTGTTAGGGTCGTCATGCTTCATGACGTGCCCCATCGAGGCATGATCCATGCCCGCCATGTCGTGGGACATTTCCTTCATGCCGGTCGGCGTCAGCATGCCGCTTTGCTGCATCTGCAACATTTCCTGCTGGTGCTTGGCATGCATCGCCGCGTCGCCGAGGTTGAATTCATGCAGTAACTTGCCTTTATTCACCAAGACAAAGCGAATGGTCTCACCGGCCTTGATCTCGATGGCCTTCGGATCGAACGTCATGTCACCCATCACCACTTCAATGCTGCGACTGGCCTTGGCGGCCGGGGCGGGTTGGCCGAAGTCATAGGTGTGCGCAGGGTCGGCCCAGACGGATGAGCTCAACGCCAGCAGACAGGCGGCGACGGCCAGAGGGTTGCGCAAAAACATAGTCATACTCCAACTAGATAAGGTTCAGCCTGTGGGAAACTTTAGCCCGCCCGCGCTGGCAGCTACCTGACAGCCAGATTACAACTTTGTCAGGTTGGTCTGCATAACCGCCGCCCACGGTATAACGCCCTTGTTCTGTCTATTTGAGCTCCACACCCCATGAAACTGCTGATCGTCGAAGACCAACCGAAAACCGGCCACTACCTGCGCCAGGGCCTGACCGAGGCCGGCTTCAACACCGAGTTGGTGGCCGACGGCACCACCGGACAGCAACTGGCCTTGAGCGGTGACTATGCCTTGTTGATCCTCGACGTGATGCTGCCCGGTCGCAACGGCTGGCAGATTCTGCAAGCGGTGCGCAGTGCCGGGCTCGAAACCCCGATCCTGTTTCTGACCGCCAAAGACACCGTGGAAGACCGGGTTCATGGCCTGGAACTCGGCGCCGACGATTATCTGGTCAAGCCGTTCGCCTTCTCCGAACTGCTGGCCCGGGTGCGCAGCCTGTTGCGACGCGGCAGCGCCATTCCGCAGGAAACCTGCCTGCAACTGGCCGACCTGCGTCTTGACCTGATTCGCCGCCGCGTCGAGCGCAGCGGTCAGCGCATCGATCTCACCGCAAAAGAGTTCGCGCTGCTGGAAATGCTCCTGCGCCGCCAGGGTGAAGTGCTGCCCAAATCCCTGATCGCCTCCCAGGTCTGGGACATGAATTTCGACAGTGACACCAACGTGATCGAAGTGGCGATTCGTCGGCTGCGCCTGAAGATCGATGACGACTTCCCCAACAAGCTGATTCACACCGTGCGTGGCATGGGTTATGTCCTTGAAGAGCGTGCCGACTGATGCGCCGCCTGTCACTCGGCAGTCGGCTGGCGTTGCTCTTCGCCGCCTGTACCGCGACGGTGTCGCTGGTGGCGGGCGTGGTTTTCAATCGGGCCAGTGAGGCGCATTTCATCGAGCTCGATCAGCAACTGCTCGAAGGCAAGCTGATCAATGTGCGTCAGACACTGCTGGGTGATGGTGACGCCGCGCATATCACCGCTGAATTGAGCCAACAGGGCGATGTTACCCTGCGCATCAGCAGCCCTGAGGGGCAACGCTGGTTCGGCCGCTCCCTGCAAATGCCGGCGAACCTGCCGCAGCAGCCCGGCCTGGCCACCATCAACGACAACGGCACGGATTATCGCCTGCTCAACGCTCCGCTCTACCCGGAACAACCCGACTCGCCACAGTTGACCCTGCTGCTGGACATCACCCACCACCAGCACTTCCTGCAACGCATGCAGCATCTGATCTGGCTGACCGTCGGTCTTTCGGCACTGGCGACCGCACTGCTCGGCGCCTGGGCAGCGCGCAGCGGATTGCGTCCACTGCGCCGCATGAGTGCGGTCGCGCGCGGGATTTCGGCGCAATCGCTCAATGCCCGACTGCCGGAAGCGCAGATGCCTGCGGAACTCACGGAATTGGCCCACAGCTTCAACGCCATGCTCGGACGCCTCGACGACTCCTTTCAGCGTCTCTCGGCGTTCTCCGCCGACATCGCCCATGAACTGCGCACCCCATTGTCGAACCTGCTGACCCACACGCAGGTCACCCTCACCCGCCCTCGCCCACTCGAGGATTATCGCGAGGCCCTGCACAGCAACCTCGAAGAGCTGCAATGGATGGCGCAACTGGTCAACGACATGCTTTATCTGGCCAAGGCTGACCACGGATTGCTGGTTCCCAAGCGCGAACCGCTGGAACTGGCGGAAGAAGCCGATGCGTTACTGGAGTTTTTCGCACCGTTGGCCGAGGACGCTCAGGTCAACCTGAGTCGTGATGGTCAGGGGCGGTTCGAGGGTGATCGCGCGATGTTGCGCCGAGCGCTATCGAATCTGCTGGATAACGCGTTGCGCTTCACACCGGCAGCCGGCGAAGTACGCGTGCGGGTGGCCGAGCAGGCGAAGTCCTTGAGGGTGACTGTGGAAAACAGTGGCGAAGGCATTTCTTCGGATTTGTTGCCGCGCTTGTTTGACCGCTTCTACCGGGCGGACCCGGCGCGCCAGGAAGGCAGCTCGGAGCATGCGGGGCTGGGGCTGGCGATTACTCAGTCGATCATCCGGGCCCATGGCGGGCAGATTCATTGCGAATCAGCTTTGGGGTGGACGCGGTTTGTGATTGAGTTGCCGAAAAACGATTGAGGCCGGCAATGCCGGCCTCAACGGGGGAACTTACGAATAGCGCAACGCGTGCGCCGGCTCGATCTTCGCCGCTCGCCAGGCCGGGTAAACGGTGGCCAGGAAGCTGAGGATGAAGCCCGCCGAGCAGATCAGCAGCACGTCGCCACCCTGCAATTCCGATGGCAGGTTGCTGACGAAGTAAACGTCGGAACTGAAGATGTGCTGACCGGAGACTCGCTCGATCCAGCCCACCAATTCAGAGACGTTCAGCGCCGCAATCACGCCGAGCACACCACCAATGATGGTGCCGACAATCCCGATCACCGTGCCCTGCACCATGAAGATCGCCATGATCTGCCGTGGCGTGGCGCCGATGGTGCGGAGGATCGCGATGTCCGCGCCCTTGTCGTTCACCACCATGATCAGGGTCGCGATGATATTGAACGCCGCCACCGCGACGATCATCAGCAGCAACAGGCCGATCATGGTTTTTTCCATCTTCATCGCACTGAACAGGCTGCCCTGGGTGTGGGTCCAGTCGTCAGCCTTGAAGTCAGTGCCGAGACCGGTGGCGATGTCCGACGAGACCTTCGGCGCGGCGTACAGGTCTTTCACCGCCAGGCGCACGCTCTGCACCTGATTCGGTTCCCAGTGCTGCATCTGCGCGGCATCGGCGACGTGGATCAGGCCCATGGAACCGTCCAGCTCGGCGCCAACCTTGAACACACCGACCACGTTCAAACGCTGCATGCGCGGGGTAATGCCGCCCGGCGCGGTACTGACTTCCGGCACGATCAGGGTGATCTTGTCGCCGACGTTCAGGCGGAAGCGGCGGGCGGTGATCTCACCCAGCACTACGCCGAATTCGCCCGGTTTCAAGGCGTCGAGACGGCCCTGCACGATGTGCTGCGCAACGATCGACACCTTGCCTTCCTGGGCCGGGTCGACGCCGCTGATCTGGATCGGCTGCATCATGCCCTTGTAGGACAGCATGCCTTCCATCTCGGTGAACGGCACGGCGGCGGTCACTTCGGGATTTTTCAGGGCTGCGGCAGCCACCGGTTGCCAGTCATCGATCGGCTTGACGCCAACGATGGTCGCGTGGGGCACCATGCCGAGGATGCGCGAGCTCATTTCGCGCTGGAAGCCGTTCATCACCGACAACACCACGATCATCGCCAGCACGCCGAGGGCGAGACCGATCATCGAGGTCATCGAAATGAACGAAACAAAGCGATTGCGGCGCTTGGCGCGGGTATAGCGCGTGCCGATAAAGATCGATAACGGTCTGAACATTCGCTGGGGCACCGTATAAAAATAAAAGACCCGAGGCCTTTTCAGGCATCGGGTTTCAAGCCGTCAGATAGGGGTCAGGCAACCTTCCTGCAAATGCAGGACGCGGTCCATCTGGCGAGCCAGGTTCATGTCGTGAGTCACCACCAGGAACGCCGTGCGCATCGACGTGCTGAGTTCCAGCATCAAGTCCTGTATGCCCTGTGCGGTGTGGGAGTCGAGGTTGCCGGTTGGCTCGTCGAGCATCACCAGGCCAGGCTTGTTGACCAGCGCACGGGCAATCGCCACACGCTGACGCTCACCGCCGGACAGTTCGGCTGGTTTGTGCTCCAGACGATGGCCCAGACCGACTCGCTCCAGCAACGCGGTGGCGCGCTGACGCGCTTCCGGGATCGGCGTCTTGCCGATCAGCAGCGGCATGCAGACGTTTTCCAGTGCGGTGAATTCCGGCAGCAAGTGGTGAAACTGATAAACGAAGCCCAGCGAGCGGTTACGCAGCAGGCCGCGCTTCTTCTCGCTGAGGGCCGAGAGTTCTTCGCCGTCGAGCCAGACGCTGCCCTTGGTCGGCGTGTCGAGGCCACCCAGCAGGTTGAGCAAGGTACTTTTGCCCGAACCCGAGGTACCGACAATCGCTACACGCTCGCCCGGATGCAACTCCAGTTGCAGACCGGCCAGTACTTCTACCGATTCCGGGCCTTCCTCGTAGGATTTGCCCAGGTTGCGGCAGCTCAAGATTGCTTTTTCACTCATGCCCGACTCACTCATAACGTAGCGCCTCCGCCGGCTGGGTGCGCGCGGCACGCCAGGCTGGATACAGGGTGGCGAGGAAACTCAGGACCAACGCAGCGGCGCAGACCATGATCACATCCTGGCTCTGCACCTGCGACGGCAGGTAATCGATGAAATACACGTCGGCGTTGAGGAATTTATGTCCGATCACGCCTTCAAGGGCCGAAATCGCGGCGCTGACGTTGAGCGCGGCAAAGATCCCGACCACGGCGCCGATGGCCGTACCGACCACACCGATCACCGTGCCTTGCACCATGAACGTGCGCATGATCGTGCCCGGCGTGGCGCCCAGTGTGCGCAGAATGGCGATGTCGCCCTTCTTGTCGTTCACCACCATCACCAGCGTGGAAATGATGTTGAACGCGGCAACCGCGACGATCAGCAGCAACAGCAGGCCGATCATGGCTTTTTCCATGCGGATCGCCTGATACAGATTGCCGTGGGTGCGGGTCCAGTCGCGGGCGTAGTAATGGTCTTCACCAAGCCGTTGAGCGATGTTCCACGCTTCACGCGGTGCCTGGAACAGGTCGTCGAACTTCAGACGCAGGCCCTGCACCTGATCAGGCTTCCAGCGGTGCATCTTCGCCAGATCCTGCAGGTTGGTCACGCCCAGGTAACCGTCCAGCTCGCCGGCGCCGACATGGAAGATGCCGACCACGGTGAAGCGCTTCATGCGCGGGAACATCCCGGCCGGCGTCACGCTGACCTCCGGTGCGACGAAGGTGATCTTGTCACCGATGCCCACGCCGAGCTTGGTCGCGGCCTTGTCGCCGATCACGATGCCGAAGCTGCCCGGCGTCAGGTCGTCGAGTTTGCCCTGCTTCATGAAGTTGTCGATGATCGAGACGTTGCGCTCCAGCGCCGGATCGATGGCATTGAGCAACACCTTGGACACCTGGCCGTTGTTGGTCAGCAGCCCCTGCATCTGGGTGAACGGCGCGACGGCCGCCACCTGCGGGTTCTGCTTGACCTTGGCGGCCAGGCTCGGCCAGTCGCTGATGGCTTCACCGGACTCGATGGTCGCGTGGGGCACCATGCCCAGCACGCGGGTGCGCATCTCATGATCGAAGCCGTTCATCACCGACAACACCACGATCATCACGACCACGCCAAGGGCGAGCCCGATCATCGAAGTCAGGGAAATGAATGACACAAAATGATTGCGACGCTTTGCACGGGTATAACGCGTGCCGATAAATACGAAGAGAGGTCTGAACATGTCGGGGCTTGTTCGGAGGGAAAAGGAACGTCCTTGTGGCGGGGGTCGATAACCAGCTTTACACTCAGACCACCGCCGCTACCATGGGTTCGCCATGTCGACATTAGATGAAGAAGATCGCCGCGAATACTACCGTATCGAGGACACGATCGCACTGGAAATTAGGCCCCTGTCCGCTCCCGAAGCCGCAGGCCAGGAAGTGTTGCAGGATGCTTCCCCACTGTTCAATCTGCTCAGCGAACTGCACCTGAGCGAATTCGAGTCGCAGCACCTGCTGCGCCAGATCAGTGAACGTGACCGCGCCATCGCCGCGTTCCTGAAATCCCAGAACAAACGCATTGACCTGCTCAGCCAGGTGGTCGCCCTGACCGTGCTCGGCCACATCGGCGAGCCGCAGCCAGTGATCATCTCCGAGGGCGGCATCGACTTTCAGTACCCGACCCCGATCGCCACCGGCGCCCACCTGTCGGTCAAACTGGTGCTGATGCCCCAGGCGCTTGGCCTGTTGCTGCGCGCCCGGGTGACCCATTGCGACCGCAAGGGCGACGGCTACGACATCGGCACCGAGTTCGAACACTTGACCGATGCCCAGCGCCAGTTGCTCGCCCGCTATATCTTGCAAAAGCAGGCACAGGAACGACGTCTGGCCCGCGAACAGAACGAATCAGGCATTTAATTAAGGAAGAACCGTGACCCTTATCTACGGCCACCGCGGCGCCAAGGGCGAAGCACCGGAAAACACCCTGACCAGTTTTCAGGAATGTCTCAAGCACGGCGTACGCCGTTGCGAACTGGACCTGCACCTGTCCAAGGACGGTGAGTTGATGGTCATCCACGACCCGACCCTCAAGCGCACCACCGAGCGCCGTGGCAAGGTGGTCGAGCACTCTGCTGCCGATCTGGTGACCTACGACGCCCGCAAGGGCGGCCCGGGCTGGATCAAGCCGTGTCCGATTCCGACGCTGGAAGCACTGTTCGAGCAATGTGATTTCGATCACTGGCAGCTCGAAGTCAAAAGCGCTTCACGCACCCGCGCCGCGACCACCGTGCTGGCCATCCGTGAAATGGCGGTCAGGCACGGGCTGCTCGACAAGGTGACGATCACCTCGAGTTCAAGGGAAGTATTGAAAGCTGCACTGGATCTGGTGCCCGACGTATCGCGCGGCCTGGTGGCCGAATACGCCTGGCTCGACCCGTTGAAGGTCGCTCAGAGTTATGGCTGCGAGATTCTCGCGCTGAACTGGACGCTGTGTACGCCGGAACGCCTGCAGAAGGCGCAGCGTCAGGGGCTGCACGTGTCGGTGTGGACCGTCAACGAGCCTGCGCTGATGCGCAGACTCGCCGACTTCGGCGTTGACAGCCTGATTACAGACTTTCCCGGTTTGGCCACTGCCACCCTTGGGAATAGCTGAAATCGGTCTCCCCGGCCGGCTCAGGCCACCGGCCGGAGCCCGTCAAAAAAGCCGGTTGAGGCCGTCGTACGCCGCTACCCGATAGGCTTCGGCCATGGTCGGGTAGTTGAACGTGGTGTTGACGAAGTACTTCAGGGTATTCAGCTCACCCGGCTGGTTCATGATCGCCTGACCGATGTGCACGATCTCCGATGCCTGATAACCGAAGCAGTGAACGCCCAGCACTTCCAGGGTTTCACGGTGGAACAGGATCTTCAGCATGCCTTGCGGCTCGCCGGCGATCTGCGCACGCGCCATGCTCTTGAAGAACGCCTTGCCCACTTCGTACGGCACTTTGGCCTGGGTCAGTTCCTGCTCGTTCTTGCCGATCGAGCTGATCTCCGGAATGGTGTAGATGCCGGTCGGCACGTCATTCACGAAGCGCCAGCTGCCATTGTCGACGATGCTGCCGGCCGCCGAGCGACCCTGGTCGTGGGCGGCACTGGCCAGGCTCGGCCAGCCGATCACGTCACCGGCACCGTAGATGTTCGGCACGCAGGTGCGGTAGGCCTCATCGACTTCGATCTGGCCACGGCTGTTGACCTTGACGCCGATGTTTTCCAGACCCAACTGATCGGTGTTGCCGGTCCGGCCGTTGCACCAGAGCAAGGCGTCGGCTTTGATCTTCTTGCCGGACTTCAGGTGCAGGATCACGCCGTTGTCCACGCCTTCGACGCGGTCGTAGTCTTCGTTGTGGCGCACGGTGATGTTGTTGTTGCTGAAGTGGTAGCTCAACGCCTGGGAAATTTCCGAGTCGAGGAAGCTCAGCAACTGACCGCGGTTGTCCACCAGCTCGACCAGTACACCCAGACCGCTGAAGATCGAAGCGTATTCGCAACCGATCACGCCGGCACCGTAAACGATCAGTTTGCGTGGGGTGTGGCCGAGGCTGAGGATGGTGTCGCTATCGTAGATACGCGGGTGGTGGAAATCGATGTCCGCCGGGCGATAAGGGCGCGAACCGGTGGCGATGATGATGTGCTTGGCCACCAGTTTCTCGACCACACCGTTGGCGCAGACCACTTCGATGGTCTGCTCGTCGGCGAAGCTGCCGGTGCCGAAGAACACGTCGACGCGGTTACGGGCATAGTAGCCGGTACGCGAAGCGACTTGTTTGGAGATGACTTTCTCGGCGCTTTTCAACACGTCCGGGAAGGAGAACCAGCGCGGCTCACCGATCGCGCGGAACATCGGGTTGGTGTTGAACTGCATGATCTGCCGCACCGAGTGACGCAAGGCCTTGGACGGGATGGTGCCCAGGTGGGTGCAGTTACCGCCGACCTGACGACGGCTGTCGACCATCGCCACCTTGCGCCCTGCTTTGGCGGCGTTCATTGCCGCGCCTTCTCCCGCCGGGCCGGAACCCAATACCACCACGTCGTAGTTGTAGACAGCCATGCGTACTCCTCAGAACAGGCCGCGGTGCCAGCAGCACCGGCGGCTAAATCACGCCGAACGGCGGCGCGAAGGAACAATTGGGGGCCAGTAGAAAACCCGGACACAGTCTATAGAAGCGTCAACGCCGCGCACATTAACCCTTGGTCGCGTCGTAGGCTACTTTTGCCTGCACTACAACGCCAGTTTTCGTACTGTCTTCAGTCAACTTTTGCGCCACTGAGCCGCTCGAAAGCCTGACTGGTGCGGGTGACGAAACCTGTATCGGCACGAATCACAAAGAATGCACCAATGTCGTGTTTTTCGGCATAGTCCCAGGCCCTTTCCGGCCCGAGAATCAGCAACAGTGTCGATAGTCCATCGGCCATCAACGCTGAAGGATGAATTACCGTGACCGACGCCAGATCGTGTAGGACCGGCGCCCCGGTGCGGGCATCGAAGGTGTGGGAATAGCGCCGGCCATCCTGCTGAAAATAGTTGCGGTAGTCGCCGGACGTGGAGAGGCCATAGCCATCGACGTTGATGACGCGCTCCGCCACCTGCTGATCGTCACGGGGTTCTTCCAATGCGATGCGCCATGGCGAGCCATCGAGTTTCTTGCCGGACGCCTTGAGCTCGCCCGTGGCTTCGGCGAGGTAATCATGAATGCCCATGGCATCGAGCCGCGCGGCAATGGTGTCGACCGCATACCCGGCAGCGATGCTGTTGAAATCGACTTCGACCGCCGCGTCTTTGCACAACTGGTCGCCATCGACACGCAGATGCCGGTAGCCCACCCGTTTCTGCACTTCAGCCAGCACCGCCTCGCTCGGGACTTTTTCCTCACGCCCCTGCGGACCGAATCCCCAGAGATTGAGCAGTGGCTCCACCGTCAGGTCGTAGGAACCTTCGCTTTGTTGCGACAGCTGCTCACCAACCCTGACCAATTCGAGGATCGGCGCCGGCATGGTCTGACAGCGATCGGCGGGTAACGCGTTGAAGCGCGAAATATCGGAGTCCGCACGGTAGGTGGACATCTGCTGGTCGACGTCGGCGAGGATCTTCTCGACTTCGACGCGGACATCCTGAGGGGCAGGCAGATTGGCGCGGCGCACGTACTTGATCGAATAAGTGCTGCCCATGGTCGGGCCGCCGAAGCTCTCCATCGAGTCGCCGGAGCCGCAGCCAGACAAAACACCGAGAAGAATCACGAAAACTACCCATCGTCCAGTTAACAATTCTTCATCTCCGAGCAAAACCGAGCCCGCCATTATGACCACAGAGCCCGCTAGCTCCCAAACGGATGCAACGCTTTCATACAAAATCAAAAAAGTGAGTACCTGAACATGTCCTCCACCACGGGCAAAGGCAAAGCGATTTTTCGCGTTGTCAGCGGCAATTTTCTCGAAATGTTCGACTTCATGGTCTATGGCTTCTACGCCGTAGCCATCTCCAAGACCTTCTTCCCCACCGACAGCGCCTTCGCCTCCCTGATGCTCGCACTGGCGACGTTCGGCGCAGGTTTCCTGATGCGTCCATTGGGGGCGATTTTCCTCGGTGCCTACATTGACCGTCACGGCCGTCGCAAAGGCCTGATCATCACCCTCGCGCTGATGGCGGCCGGTACGGTGCTGATCGCCTGCGTGCCGGGCTACGCCACCCTTGGCGTTGCAGCGCCGCTGATCGTGCTGTTCGGCCGATTGCTCCAGGGCTTCTCGGCCGGCGTGGAACTGGGCGGTGTGTCGGTGTACCTGTCAGAGATCGCCACGCCAGGCCGCAAGGGTTTCTTCGTCAGTTGGCAGTCCGCCAGCCAGCAAGCGGCGGTGGTATTCGCCGGTCTGCTCGGCGTCGGCCTCAACCACTGGCTGAGCCCGGAACAGATGGGCGACTGGGGCTGGCGTGTGCCGTTCCTGATCGGCTGCATGATTGTTCCGGTGATCTTCGTCATTCGTCGCTCCCTGGAGGAAACGCCGGAATTCCAGGCACGTAAACACCGCCCTACCCTGCAGGAAATCGTCCGTTCGATCGGTCAGAACTTCGGCATTGTCATCGCAGGCATGGCGCTGGTGGTGATGACCACCGTGTCGTTCTACCTGATCACCGCCTACACCCCGACCTTCGGCAAGGCGGAACTGCACCTGTCGGACTTCGATGCGCTGCTGGTGACGGTGTGCATCGGACTGTCGAACTTCTTCTGGCTGCCGGTGATGGGCGCACTGTCTGACAAGATTGGTCGCAAACCCTTGCTGCTGGCGGCGACGATTCTGGCAATTCTGACCGCTTACCCGGCGCTGTCGTGGCTGGTGGCGAACCCGAGCTTCAGCCATCTGCTGATCGTCGAGCTGTGGCTGTCGTTCCTGTACGGCTCGTACAACGGCGCGATGGTGGTGGCGCTGACCGAAATCATGCCGGTAGAAGTTCGTACGACCGGCTTCTCGCTGGCCTACAGCCTGGCGACCGCGACCTTCGGTGGATTCACGCCAGCCGCCTGCACTTACCTGATTCATGTGCTGGACAACAAAGCAGCGCCGGGGATCTGGCTCAGCGGTGCAGCAGTGCTGGGATTGATCGCGACATTGGTGCTGTTCCATGGCAACAAGCACGAACTGCGCACGGCACAAGCCGCCATCCCCAACTGACCTGAATCGCGCACAAACAAAAACGCCCCGACCAAAGTCGGGGCGTTTTTTGTTTGCGGCTAAGGCTTAGCGCGGGAAGGCTGGCGGGTTTACACCGGCCATGTCTTCCATCACGCGGATCACCTGGCAGCTGTAACCGAACTCGTTGTCGTACCAGACGTACAGAACAACGCGGTTATCCTGGGTGATGGTCGCTTCAGCGTCGACAACACCGGCGTGGCGCGAGCCAACGAAGTCGGTCGAAACCACTTCCTGGGAATTGACGAAGTCGATTTGCTTGTGCAGATCGGAGTGCAGCGCCATGTAGCGCAGGTACTCGTTCATCTCTTCACGGGTAGCGGCTTTCTCAAGGTTCAGGTTGAGAATGGCCATCGACACGTTTGGTGTCGGAACACGGATCGCGTTACCGGTCAGCTTGCCGGCCAGCTCAGGCAGGGCCTTGGCAGCAGCGGTGGCAGCACCGGTCTCGGTGATTACCATGTTCAGCGCGGCGCTACGACCACGGCGATCGCCCTTGTGGAAGTTGTCGATCAGGTTCTGGTCGTTGGTGTACGAGTGAACGGTTTCGACGTGGCCGTTGACGATGCCGAACTTGTCATTCACAGCCTTCAGCACCGGCACGATGGCGTTGGTGGTGCAGGAAGCAGCGGACACGATCTTGTCGTCAGCAGTGATTTCGCTGTGGTTGATACCGTGAACGATGTTCTTCAGCTTGCCTTTGCCAGGCGCGGTCAGAACAACGCGGTCGATACCCGGGCACTGCAAGTGCTGACCCAGGCCATCGGCATCACGCCATACACCAGTGTTGTCCACCAGCAGCGCATCTTTGATGCCGTACTGGGTGTAGTCCACTTCGGTAGGGTTTTTCGCGTAGATAACCTGGATCAGGTTGCCGTTGGCGGTGATGGTGTTGTTTTCTTCGTCGATGGTGATGGTGCCGTTGAACGAACCGTGTACCGAATCGCGACGCAGCAGGCTGGCGCGTTTGGTCAGGTCGTTTTCGGCGCCTTTGCGCACCACGATGGCACGCAGACGCAGGCCGTCGCCGCCACCGGTTTTTTCGATCAGGATGCGCGCCAGCAGACGGCCGATACGACCGAAGCCGTAAAGCACAACGTCAGTGCCTTTGCGGGCCGAAGCGTTCTGCTGGCCAACCACGTCAGCCATTTCTTCACGAACGAATTGCTCGGCGGTACGGCCGTTGCCTTCGTTGCGGAATTTGAACGCCAACTTGCCCAGGTCTACCGAAGCCGCGCCGAGCTTGAGCTCGCTCATGGCCTTCAGCAGAGGGAATGTTTCGTGGACGGAGAGTTCGCTATCGTCGGAAGAACGATGGCGAGCAAAGCGGTGAGCTTTGAGAATCGCGATGACAGACTGGTTGATCAGGCTGCGGCCATAGATCGAGCTCACCACGTTGTTATTGCGGTAGAGCTGACCGATAAGCGGAATCATCGCTTCTGCGAGTGCTTCACGGTCGATCCATTCACCAAGACACTGGTCGGGCTTCTGAGTCACGGGAACCTTCCACATGTAGGGGCAGAAAAAAGGGGCTACATTATGCCGCCGAGAAGCTCTCGTAGCAATGCGCGCTTGTCGCGCAAACGGTAACAAAATTCCGTCCAAAAAAATAACGCTCTCCGCCAGCCCAGTAAAACCGGGGCTTTCAGCGCAGTCAGTTTTTCGACGACTGTTAGACGATGTCTGTAACCCTCCGTAACACCGCCCACTTTCGGCACTACATAATCGTCAAAAAAGTGCTCGTTTTTATGGTTACCACTACATTTCGCTGAAACAGCGCAGATAGACGCAGTCTGCAACTGACAGGCGGCACCGGACGCCGCTACAATTACCGACTTTGTCGCAACGCCTGGAGCTCAACCTTCCGTGCCTGTTCTGCGTCTACCGCTTCTCCCTGCCGCGGCAGGTAAACAGCACTGGGGCAACCTCCCCGGTGCCGCCCTGAGCCTGGCCATTGCCGAGGCTGCCAGCGCTGCCAAGCGCTTCACGTTGCTACTGACCGCCGACAGCCAGAGTGCCGAACGGCTGGAGCAGGAGCTGAGTTTCTTCGCCCCGGATTTGCCGGTGCTGCATTTCCCGGACTGGGAAACCCTGCCCTACGACCTGTTCTCGCCGCACCAGGACATCATCTCCCAGCGCATCGCCAGCCTTTATAGACTGCCGGAACTGGAACATGGCGTGCTGGTGGTGCCGATCACCACCGCCCTGCATCGTCTGGCACCGACCAAGTTCCTGCTTGGCAGCAGCCTGGTGCTGGATGTCGGACAGAAGCTCGACGTCGAGCAAATGCGCTCGCGGCTCGAAGCCAGCGGCTATCGCTACGTCGACACGGTTTACGAACACGGCGAATTCACCGTACGCGGTGCACTGATCGACCTGTTCCCGATGGGCAGCAAACTGCCGTATCGCATCGATCTGTTCGACGACGAAATCGAAACCCTGCGCACCTTCGACCCGGAAAACCAGCGCTCCATCGACAAGGTCGATTCGGTCAAGCTGCTGCCGGCCAAGGAATTCCCGCTGCAGAAGGACGCGGTCACCCGCTTCAAGGCGCGCTTTCGCGAGCGCTTCGACGTCGATTTCCGACGCTGCCCGATCTTCCAGGATCTGAGCAGCGGTATCACGCCGGCCGGTATCGAGTACTACCTGCCGTTGTTCTTTGAAGAGACCTCGACCCTGTTCGACTACCTGCCCCAGGACACCCAGGTGTTCTCGCTGCCGGGCATCGAGCAAGCGGCGGAAAACTTCTGGAACGACGTGCGCAACCGGTATGAAGAGCGCCGCGTCGATCCATCGCGTCCTTTATTGCCGCCAGCCGAACTGTTCCTGCCGGTAGAAGACTGTTTCGCCCGCCTGAAGAACTGGCCGCGAGTGGTTGCCAGTCAACAGGACGTGGAAACCGGTGCCGGCCGCGAACGCTTCCCGGCGCAGGCCTTGCCGAATCTGGCGATCGAAGCCAAGGCCACGCAACCGCTGGCCGCGCTTTCCGCCTTCCTCGACGAATTCCCGGGGCGCGTGCTGTTCACCGCCGAATCCGCCGGCCGTCGCGAAGTGCTGCTGGAATTGCTGGAACGCTTGAAGCTGCGACCGAAAACCGTCGACAGCTGGCCGGACTTTGTCGCGAGCAAGGATCGCCTGGCGATCACCATTGCCCCGCTCGACGAAGGACTGATGCTGGACGACCCGGCGCTGGCACTGGTCGCGGAAAGCCCGCTGTTCGGCCAGCGCGTGATGCAGCGTCGCCGCCGCGAAAAACGCGCCGACGCCAACAACGACGCGGTGATCAAGAACCTCACCGAGCTGCGCGAAGGTGCGCCGGTGGTGCACATCGACCACGGTGTCGGTCGCTATCTCGGCCTGACGATTCTGGAAATCGACAATCAGGCCGCGGAATTCCTGACCCTCGAATACGCCGAGAACGCCAAGCTTTACGTGCCGGTGGCCAACCTGCATTTGATCGCCCGTTACACCGGCAGCGATGATGCACTGGCGCCGCTGCACCGCCTCGGCTCCGAGACCTGGCAGAAGGCCAAGCGCAAGGCTGCCGAGCAAGTCCGCGACGTGGCTGCCGAACTGCTCGACATCTATGCCCGTCGTGCTGCCCGCGAGGGTTACGCGTTTGCCGATCCGAAAGCCGACTACGCAACCTTCAGCGCCGGTTTCCCATTCGAGGAAACCCCGGACCAGCAATCCACCATCGAAGCCGTGCGCGAAGACATGCTCGCGCCGAAACCGATGGATCGGCTGGTCTGCGGCGACGTCGGTTTCGGCAAGACCGAAGTGGCCATGCGCGCCGCGTTCATCGCCGTGCACGGCGGCAAGCAAGTGGCGATCCTGGTGCCGACCACCCTGCTCGCCCAGCAGCACTACAACAGCTTCCGCGACCGCTTCGCCGACTGGCCGGTAACCGTGGAAGTGATGAGCCGCTTCAAGTCGACCAAGGAAGTGAACGCTGCGGTGGCCGAGCTGGCCGAAGGCAACATCGACATCGTCATCGGCACCCACAAGCTGCTGCAGGATGACGTCAAGATCAAAAACCTCGGGCTGGTGATCATCGACGAAGAACACCGTTTCGGCGTCCGTCAAAAAGAACAGCTCAAGGCCCTGCGCAGCGAAGTCGATATCCTCACGCTGACCGCCACGCCGATTCCGCGCACGCTGAACATGGCGGTGTCGGGCATGCGCGATCTGTCGATCATCGCCACACCGCCGGCGCGACGCCTGTCGGTGCGCACCTTCGTCATGGAGCAGAACAAGAGCACGGTCAAAGAAGCCTTGCTGCGTGAGCTGCTGCGCGGCGGCCAAGTCTATTACCTGCACAACGATGTGAAGACCATCGAGAAATGCGCCGCCGAACTGGCCGAACTGGTGCCGGAAGCGCGAATCGGCATCGGCCACGGGCAGATGCGCGAACGCGAACTCGAGCAGGTGATGAGCGACTTCTACCACAAGCGCTTCAACGTGCTGATCGCCTCGACCATCATCGAGACCGGCATCGACGTGCCGAGCGCCAACACCATCATCATCGAGCGCGCCGACAAGTTCGGCCTGGCGCAGCTGCACCAGTTGCGCGGGCGTGTTGGCCGCAGTCACCACCAGGCTTACGCCTACCTGCTGACTCCGCCACGCCAGCAGATCACCGGTGATGCGGAAAAGCGCCTGGAGGCGATTGCCAATACTCAGGATCTGGGCGCGGGCTTCGTGCTCGCGACCAACGACCTGGAAATCCGTGGCGCCGGCGAACTGCTGGGCGACGGACAGAGCGGGCAGATTCAGGCGGTCGGCTTCACGCTGTACATGGAAATGCTCGAGCGCGCGGTGAAATCGATCCGCAAGGGCGAACAGCCGAACCTCGATCAACCGCTCGGCGGCGGTCCGGAAGTCAACCTGCGGGTGCCGGCGCTGATCCCGGAAGATTACCTGCCGGACGTGCATGCACGCTTGATCCTCTACAAACGCATCGCTTCGGCCACCGACGAGGAAGGCCTGAAGGATCTGCAAGTGGAGATGATCGACCGCTTCGGCCTGCTGCCGGAACCGACCAAAAATCTGGTGCGCATCACGGCGCTGAAATTGCAGGCTGAACAGCTGGGCATCAAGAAAGTCGATGGCGGCCCGCAAGGCGGACGCATCGAGTTCGCGGCGCAGACGCCGGTCGATCCGATGACCCTGATCAAACTGATCCAGAGTCAGCCAAAACGCTACAAATTCGAAGGCGCCACGATGTTCAAGTTCCAGGTGCCGATGGAGCGCCCGGAAGAGCGCTTTAATACTGTGGAGGCGCTGTTCGAGCGCCTCATCCCGAAAACTGCTTGAAGGACGCCGCATGCGCCTGTTTCGCTCTCTGACTTTGCTACTGACTCTGGTAGCGCCCTCGGTGTTTGCCGATGACCTGTATCAGGTCGAAATGATTCTGGTGCGCCAGAACGCCGTGCCGGCCATCGTCAGCCGTGCCGCACCCGAAGACTGGGCCGCAGGCGCCCAACGCCTGGGTGATGACAGCAAGCGCACCACCGCGCTGAACGACGTCGCCACCAAACTCACCGCCAGCGGCGAGTACAGCGTGCTGATGCACAAAGCCTGGCAGCAGACACTGGGCGAGACGCCGGCGAAGGTCGCGGTCAGCGAAGGTCAGGAGCAGTTCGGCCAGTTCCCCATCGAGGGCACGATCGAAATGAAGCTCGGGCGCTTCACCGACGTGAACGCCGACTTCTGGGTCAACCAGATCGACGCCAATGGCATGGTCACCGCCAGCGAACGCCTGAAACAGGAAAGCCACACCAAAAACGGCCAGCTCAACTACCTGGACAACGGCCACCTGGCCCTGCTGATCAAGATCACTTCACTGACGGCGCCTGCGCCTCGGGAAGCGCCTGAAGTCGTACCGGACTGATTGAAGTCCTTATGTCCCCGCCTCTGAGTAAACCGCTGGCCTCCTCCTGGGTCAGCCGATTCAAGGAACAAAGCCTGGAGCGTGGCCGCCGCTACGCGCTGGAAAACCGGGTGCGGATCGTGCAGGTCGGCGATGCGACCATTACCGCCAGTTGCGAAGGCTCTGGCGGCAACATTTATCGTCAGACGATTCATCTGCGTGAGTCGGCCAAAGGCACACTGCTGATGGTCGACGCCACGTGCACCTGCCCGGTTCACAGCAACTGCAAGCACTGTGCGGCGGTCTTGCTGCAAGTGCAGGAAACCCTCGAATACCCCGCCGCCGCCAAAGACGCCGAACTGCTGGAAAAACTCCAGGCCGTCCTCGAAAACCGCAGCCCCAAGGCGCCGCCGCAAGTACTGGTGGACAACGTGCAACCGGTGCCGCGCCTGTGGCTGGCCAGCGTCGAGTTCAGTGCGTTCGAACCGCGCAACGGCAAGATGCAGCGCTATATCCAGCACCGTGCGGCGCTGTCTTTCAGCTATCTCGACGAATACGTCAGCGGCCAGAAAAACAGCGACATCCTGATTCGCCAGGAAGCACAGACCCTAAGGGTCAAACGCCATCCGGATGTCGAGCAAAGCTACCGCGAACAGCTGCGAATCCTTGGCTTCCGCATCGCCACAAGACAGAGCAAAGCCCTGCCGGAAAGCGCCGGCGAACTCTATGAGATGGTCAATGACAGCGCCTGGCTGACATTCACCCTTAACGATCTGCCAAAGCTGCGCACCCAAGGCTGGGAATTGCTGGTCGATGATGAATTCGGCTTCGACCTGACAGCCGTCGATGACTGGTATGCCACGGTCGAGCAGACCCCGGAACGGGACTGGTTCGATCTTGAGCTGGGCATCATCGTCAATGGCGAACGCCTGAGCCTGCTACCTATCCTGCTCAACCTGATGCGCTCGCACACGGAAATCCTCAACCCCGAACGCCTTGCCCGGCGACGGGACGACGAGTTGATTTTGGTGAACATCCCGCAACGCAACAGCGAGCACGGCCCCTTGCAAGTCGCCCTGCCCCTCGGCCGGTTGAAACCGGTGCTGGCAACGCTGGGCGAGTTCTATCTGCAAGAGCCGGGCGAAACCACCCTGCGCCTGAGCAAGGCTGACGCGATCCGCCTCAACTCGCTGGAAGGCATCCCCCTGCTGTGGGAGGGCGGCGAGCAGATTCGCAGCTTCGCCCAACGCCTGCGCGATATCCGCGACTACAGCGCCGAGGCGCCGGAAGGGCTGAACGCGACACTACGCCCTTATCAGCTCGAGGGCTTGAGCTGGATGCAGTCGCTGCGGCAACTTGAGGTTGGCGGAATTCTCGCGGACGACATGGGCCTGGGCAAAACCCTACAGACCCTGGCGCACATTCTCAGCGAGAAAAATGCCGGACGCCTGGATCGCCCCTGCATGGTGGTGATGCCCACCAGCCTGATCCCGAATTGGCTGGACGAAGCGGCGCACTTCACGCCGCAGCTCAAAGTGGTGGCCCTGTACGGTGCCAGCCGCAAAAAACATTTCGAGAATCTGGCCGATTACGACCTGATCCTCACGACCTATGCGCTGCTGCCCAAGGATGTCGAGCGCCTCGCAAAGCAGCCACTGCATGTGTTGGTGCTGGATGAGGCGCAATACATCAAGAACCCGAACAGCAAAGCCGCCCAGGCGGCCCGTGAACTGAACGCCCGCCAACGCCTGTGCCTCAGCGGTACGCCGCTGGAAAACCACCTGGGCGAGTTGTGGTCGCTGTTTCACTTCCTGCTGCCCGGCTGGCTCGGCGACGTCAAAAGCTTCAACGCCGATTACCGTGTGCCGATCGAAAAACGCGCCAGCGAAGTCAGACTTCAGCACCTCAACGGTCGGATCAAACCGTTTCTGCTGCGCCGCACCAAGGAACAGGTCGCGACCGAGCTGCCGCCGAAAACCGAGATCATCCACTGGGTCGATCTCAACGAGGCCCAGCGCGACGTGTACGAAACCATGCGCCTGGCCATGGACAAGAAGGTTCGCGACGAGATCACCCGCAAAGGCGTGGCGCGCAGTCAGATCATCATTCTCGAAGCGCTGCTCAAGCTGCGTCAGGTCTGCTGTGACTTACGCTTGGTCAACGACGCCACCCTGCCCGCTCGCGGCAGCACCTCAGGCAAGCTCGACAGCCTGATGGAAATGCTTGAGGAGTTGTTTGAGGAAGGACGGCGAATTCTGCTGTTTTCGCAGTTCACTTCGATGCTGTCACTGATCGAGGATGAGCTGAAAAAGCGCAACGTCGCCTATGCGTTGCTGACGGGACAGACTCGGGATCGGCGCACGCCTGTGAAGGAATTCCAGAGCGGCAAGCGTCAGATCTTTCTCATCAGCCTGAAGGCTGGCGGCGTTGGTCTGAACCTGACGGAAGCGGACACCGTGATTCACTACGATCCGTGGTGGAACCCGGCGACCGAAAACCAGGCAACCGACCGTGCGTATCGCATAGGTCAGGAGAAGCCGGTATTCGTCTACAAGATGATTGCCCGGGGGACGGTCGAGGAGAAGATTCAGCACCTGCAGAAGGAAAAGTCTGACCTGGCGGCCGGCGTGCTGGATGGGCGCAAGGCCGGGGACTGGAAGTTGCAGAGTGATGATATCGAGGCGCTGTTTGCGCCGTTGCCGGACAAGTTTGAAAAGCGCTGAGATCCTCAGCGCCTGTTCGTTCGAGTCACTCCGGAGCCAGACTCAGCCCTTGAGTACCCGCGCCAACGTCGACTTCACCTTGCCCATGCCGTCATGCAGCGCCTGCTCGATCTCGGCCATGGTGATCACCGCCGTGGTCTTGCCCGCCGCCGGGTTCACCACCAGCGACAGACAGGCGTAATCCAGATCCAGCTCGCGAGCCAGTGCCGCTTCCGGCATGCCGGTC
The DNA here is from genome assembly GCF_058789255.1 of Pseudomonas sp. FW215-R2. Taxonomy (NCBI): domain Bacteria; kingdom Pseudomonadati; phylum Pseudomonadota; class Gammaproteobacteria; order Pseudomonadales; family Pseudomonadaceae; genus Pseudomonas; species Pseudomonas sp. FW215-R2. The sequence goes on along the minus strand of NZ_JBYTBO010000023.1, from coordinate 54,555 downwards.
ATGCCAACGATGTCGCAACCATCGCGCTCCAGACGCACGATCTCGGCCACGGTTTCCAGACGCGGGCCCTGGGTGCAGGCGTAAACGCCTTGATCGCTGTATTCGCAACCTTCGGCGGCCAACGCAGCAATCAGTTGCTGACGCAGTGGCTCGCTGTAGGGAAAGCTGAAGTCGATGTGCGTGACATGTTCCAGATCATCGGCGAAATAGGTGTGCTCGCGACCGCTGGTGTAGTCCACGATCTGATGCGGCACGCAGAAATGTCCGGTACCCATTGCAGGATGGATCCCGCCCACGGCGTTGACCGCAATGATTGCTTCGGCCCCGGCCTGCTTCAACGCCCACAGATTGGCGCGGTAGTTGACCTTGTGCGGCGGGAAGCGATGCGGATGACCGTGGCGAGCCAGGAACAGCACTTCCTTGCCGGCGTATTCACCGATCTGGACTTCGGCCGATGGCGCACCATAAGGCGTATCCACCGCCAGCGACTGACGAATGCTCAGACCTTCCAGCTGGGTCAGGCCGGTGCCACCGATGATTGCGTAAACCGTCATAGCGAAAAATCCTTAATCGATCAGTTGAGCGTCTTTGAGCGCGCCGACAGCGGTCAGCCAGCGCGGATCCTGACGGTATTCGGTGTTGGCGAACGCCTGACCGCGCATCCGCGCGATGCGTGGCGACGGCTTGACCTTCATGCGTTGCGCGGCGCTCAGGGCCAGCTCGGCGGCAGCGCGATCGTTGCACACCAGGCCCATGTCGCAACCGGCGCTGAGCGCGGCTTCGATACGGCTGGCCGCATCGCCCACCACGTGCGCACCGGCCATCGACAGGTCGTCACTGAAAATCACGCCGTCGAACTGCAACTCGCCACGCAGGATGTCCTGCAACCAGCGCCGGGAGAAACCGGCTGGCTGCGCATCGACTTGCGGATAAATCACGTGGGCCGGCATGACGGCGGCCAATTGCTTGCTCAGCTTGGCGAACGGTACCAGGTCGTTGGCGCGGATCTCTTCAAGACTGCGCTCGTCGTTGGGGATTGCGACGTGAGAGTCGGCTTCCGCCCAGCCGTGACCGGGAAAATGCTTGCCGGTAGCCGCCATGCCGGCACTGTTCATGCCTTTGATGAAAGCACCGGCGAGCAGTGCTGCACGCTCCGGATCGCCTTCGAACGAACGAGTGCCAACCACGGCGCTGCGCTGGTAATCCAGGTCAAGCACAGGAGCAAAGCTCAGATCGAGGCCGACAGCCAGCACTTCAGTAGCCATGATCCAGCCGCATTGCTCGGCCAGGTACTCGGCGTTAGGGTTGTCGGCAATGGCTCGCATGGCCGGCAGACGCACAAAGCCCTGACGCAGGCGCTGGACGCGACCGCCTTCCTGATCCACCGCCAGCAGCAGATCCGGGCGAATGGCACGGATCGCCGCGCTCAACTCACGCACCTGGCGCGGATGCTCGATATTGCGGGCAAAAATGATCAGGCCACCCACTTCGGGCTGACGCAACAATTGGCGATCTTCGGCCGTCAGCCAGGTACCGGCGACGTCCACCATCAACGAGCCTTGCAGGCCAGCAGTCATAGAGATTCCTTGAAAACGAAAAACCCGTTGCCCACGAAACCACCACCAGGGGCATTGCCCGGCAGGTCGGTGATTTCAATGAGAAACGGGTTCAGAACGAGAGTCGGCATGGGCGGCTAGCTTAGCGGATGTCAGCTGCCGCGCCCACCCATGGACAGTTAAACCTTGGCAGGCGTCGGCGCCGATTTGCTGCGCGGTCGCAGCTGCGCGGTGGCCATCGCGGTGTCGGTGACGCCGGTTTCGGCACGCATGCCGGCCGCCAGGAACGGCACCATCAGGCGCATCACCTGCTCGATGGAGGTGTTGACGCCGAAATCGGTCTCGGCAATCGCGCGCAACGCCTTGATACCCGACATGCTGAACGCCGCAGCACCAAGCATGAAGTGCACACGCCAGAACAGTTCGATAGGAGGAATGCGCGGGGCGGCTTCGTTCACCAACAACATGTAGCGGCGGAATACCTTGCCGTACATATCTTCCAGATAACGGCGCAAGTGGCCCTGGCTCTGGCTGAATGCAAGACCGAGCAAGCGCATGAAGATCGACAGATCGTTACCGCTGCGTGGCTGTACCACCAGTGCCTGCTCGACGAGGATCTCCAGCAGCTCCTCAAGCGAAGGCTTGTTCTCCGGCTTGGCCTGACGCCGCTCCAGCTCTTTGTCGAGACTGATGCAGAACGGACCGAGGAAACGCGAGAAGACTGCCTGGATCAGCGCCTTCTTCGAGCCGAAGTGATAGTTCACCGCAGCGAGGTTGACCCCTGCCTTGCTGGTGATCAGACGCAATGAGGTTTCAGCGAAACCTTTTTCCGCGAACAGCTGTTCTGCAGCATCAAGAATGCGTTCAACGGTTTCCGACTGGGCCATGGCTACTCCGCCTGACAAACACTTGTTTGAAACATACGTTTCAGCCTATGCCTTGTCAAGCCTGCCAGTTCGTTTTGGGAATGGTCGGTCAGGTATTTAACCACAACAAGGACGCCACATTAATCGACGCCGTCACTGACCGTCCGGCGGCCTGGCAAAAAACGATCATTGCCAAGACCGACTCACTGTATATAATCCCAGTCACTGTATAAAAAGACAGAGCGATCAATATGATTAAGCTGACGCCACGCCAAGCCGAGATTCTGGCCTTTATCAAACGCTGCCTCGAAGACAACGGCTACCCGCCGACCCGCGCGGAAATCGCTCAGGAACTGGGGTTCAAATCCCCCAACGCCGCCGAAGAGCACCTCAAGGCGCTCGCCCGCAAAGGCGCGATCGAGATGACCCCGGGGGCCTCTCGCGGCATTCGAATCCCAGGCTTCGAAGCCAAGGTTGACGAATCCACCCTGCCGATCATTGGCCGCGTGGCCGCCGGTGCACCGATTCTCGCCCAGCAACACATCGAAGAGTCCTGCAACATCAACCCGGCCTTCTTCCACCCTCGCGCCGACTACCTTTTGCGCGTCCACGGGATGAGCATGAAGGACATCGGTATTTTCGACGGTGACCTGCTGGCCGTTCACACGACCCGAGAAGCACGCAACGGTCAGATCGTGGTTGCCCGGATCGGAGACGAAGTGACGGTCAAACGCTTCAAGCGCGATGGCAGCAAGGTCTGGCTGATCGCCGAAAACCCTGAGTTCGCCCCTATCGAAGTCAACCTGAAAGATCAGGAACTGGTGATCGAAGGCTTGAGTGTCGGCGTCATCCGCCGCTAAAGGAGGCTTTATGCAGTTCCCACACGCACCTCAGCAAACACAGCTGCCGTTGTTCGAGGCATTTCTGGCGCAACCACTGGCCCCCATCCTCAAGGATGTAGCCGAGCGCCCATGGAATGTCGAACCCGAAGCGTTCAGTGAACTGTCGCTGCGCGGCGCGGCCGGGAACTGCCTGAACCTGCTGGCACCGATTCTTCGCGAATTGAGTGATGACCAGGACGCACGCTGGCTGACCCTGATCGCGCCACCGGCGAGCCTGACCCAAACCTGGTTGCGGGATGCCGGATTAAATCGCGAACGCATCCTGCTGTTGCACCCGCGCGGCACACAGAGCGCTCAGCAACTGGCTTGCGAAGCCCTGCGCCTGGGTCGTAGCCATACGGTGGTGACATGGTTGAACCCGCTCAACTCAGGCTCACGCCAACAACTGATCAGCGCCGCCCGCACCGGGGACGCTCAAAGCCTGAATATTCGACTGGGCTGACTGCATGCGCGCTACTTCGAGCGCGGGGCTTCTCAAGGGATAGAGAAGCCGAACCGAAGGGATAATCGACGGGCGGTGCTCAATGAAGAACCCGCGGCCCCTCTTCCTTATCAAACTCGCCTTCAACCATTCGACCGGCCATTTGTACGCCGACGCTCAGCATCGCCTTGGCAATTTCAACGTGTTGGCCCTGCAGAAATGCCTTGGCATCCTCGGAGAAATCCAGAGTTACCAGAGAACCCTCGTCCTCGGCCCTGCGCAGTTCGATTCGGCCGTCTGGTAGCTCGACAATTTCTAGAAAGGACGTTGGCATATAGGTCTGTTCTCCACGAAAGGCAGGGATTATATAGAGATCGTTCAGGATTCGCTCAGGATCTTGACCAGCAGCACGCATCTCGTCGCCGCCAGCCAGGAAGCCATCAGCACTCGTTCAAGCCTTCACGGAAACGGATAGCCAGACCCTTCAGGTTCTGCCGCCAGCTCTCCAGCTCTTCACGACTCAACTCTTCGGGCGCCTGCTCTTCATCCAGATTAACCGCCTGAATCAGCGGCTGGGTCACATCACCCTTTGGCTTGTGTGGCACACGTGGTGGCTGAAACAGCGCCGAATGCGCGGCCAGCAATTTAGCCAGCCAGGTTTCCGGATTACCCGCCAACTCCACCATCTCGGCCAACTCCGGAATGGCAATCGACTCCAGCACTTCACGCGTCAGCAGCGTTTCAGCCCGCGGCGCATTGGCCTGCGGCAGCCTGTAGAACCCGGCAATTTCGTGACATAACCCCAGCAGCGCACCATAGAGATGGAACAACGCCGATTCGCGCCCGGCCTGAATCAGCGCCAGCGAATTCATCGCCCGCCCCTCTTCGGCCCTGGCCAGCGCTTCCAGCGACAGACCCGCGAAATAGATCTTCTGATTGGTACGGGTATAGAGTTCGTGGGCCATAGCGGCACTCTCCACAACGAAATAATTGCTTCACACAGGCCGGACAGTGTCATGGATCAGCCGATCCGACCGCAAGCTTTAAACAAAAAGGCCGCATGAAAACCCGAAGGTTGTCATGCGGCCTTTTGTATTGAAAGCGCCTGATCAGCGCACCTTCAGATCAGCGTTTGCTCAAGCCTTGGCTTTTGCCGGACGCTTGTCTTCAACTGTCCACTTGCCACCGTCGAAGAACGCTTTCCAGCCAGTCGGCTTGCCATCGACTTCGGTCTGGACGTATTGCTCCTTGGTCTTGCGGCTGTAGCGAATCACTGCTGGCAGACCATCCGGATCCTTCTGCGGCGCTTCGCACAGGAAGTGGTACTTCGGATCAATCTCATCCTTGTGCGGCAGAATCTCGATCACCAGCGGAGCACGGGTCTCGCGGTTTTTCGGGAACTGACTGGCCGCCAGGAACAGACCGGACGCACCGTCACGCAGGATATAGGTGTCGTTGACCTTCTCGCATTTCAGCTCAGGCATTTTCACCGGATCCATCTTCGGCGGCGCCGCGTCACCGCTCTTCAGCAGTTTGCGGGTGTTCTTGCAGGTCGCGTTGGTGCAACCGAAGAACTTGCCGAAACGGCCGGTCTTGAGCTGCATCTCGCTGCCGCACTTGTCGCATTCCAGGCTCGGACCTTCGTAGCCCTTGATGCGATAGCTGCCTTCTTCGATTTCATAGCCGGCGCAATCCGGGTTGTTACCGCAGATGTGCAGCTTGCGCTTTTCGTCGAGCAGGTAAGCGTCCATCGCCGTGCTGCAGATCGGGCAGCGATGCTTGCCGCGCAGCACCAGGGATTCCGATTCGCCCTCGTCGTCCGCAGCGATTTCATCGCCCGGCACCAGGTTGACGGTGGCCTTGCAGCGTTCTTTCGGCGGCAGGCTATAGCCCGAGCAACCGAGGAACACGCCGGTAGAGGCAGTACGAATCTGCATCGGACGGCCGCAGGTGGTGCACGGAATGTCGGTCATTACCGGCTGATTGGCGCGCATGCCGGCTTCCGGGTTTTCAGCCACTTCGAGTTTTTTCTTGAAGTCGCCGTAGAACTCGTCCAGCACATTCTTCCAGTCGCGCTCGCCCTGGGCCACGTCATCGAGGTTCTCTTCCATGCCGGCAGTGAAGCCGTAGTCCATGAGGTTCGAGAAACTCTCCGACAGACGCTCGGTGACGATGTCGCCCATCTTTTCCGAGTAGAAACGACGGTTGTGCAGGGTCACGTAGCCGCGATCCTGAATGGTCGAAATGATCGCCGCATAGGTCGAAGGACGGCCAATGCCGCGCTTTTCCATTTCCTTCACCAGGCTGGCTTCCGAGTAACGGGCCGGTGGCTTGGTGAAATGCTGGGTCGGATCAAGCTTGATCAGTTTCATCACGTCGCCCTGCGCCATGTCCGGCAGGACATCGTCGTCGCCAGGCTTGGCGATTTGCGGCAGAACGCGGGTGTAACCGTCGAACTTAAGGATGCGACCCTTGGCACGCAGCTCGAAGTCGCCAGCAGCCACGCTGACGGTGGTCGACAGGTATTGCGCCGGCAGCATCTGGCAAGCCAGGAACTGGCGCCAGATCAGCTCGTAGAGGCGCTCAGCATCACGCTCCATACCCGCGAGCTTGCTCGGTGTGGTGTTGGCGTCGGAAGGACGGATCGCTTCGTGAGCCTCTTGTGCGCCTTCTTTGCTGCTATAGACGTTCGGCGACTCCGGCAGGTACTTCTTGCCGAATTCGGTTTCGATGTAATCGCGCGCCATCGTCACGGCATCAGCCGAGAGGTTGGTCGAGTCGGTACGCATATAAGTGATGTAGCCAGCTTCGTACAGACGCTGAGCCATCATCATGGTTTTCTTCACGCCAAAGCCCAGGCGGTTGCTCGCGGCCTGTTGCAGGGTGGAAGTGATGAACGGTGCCGACGGTTTGCTGCTGGTCGGTTTGTCTTCACGCTTGACGATGCTGTAGCTGGAGGATTTCAGCTTCTCCAGCGCAGCCATGGCCTGAGCTTCGTTGAGCGGCTTGAAAGCTTCGCCCTTCTCACGCGCCACTTCGAAACGCACGGTCGAACCTTTGGTGGTGCCGAGATCGGCATGCACTTCCCAGTATTCTTCCGGATTGAACGCGCGAATCTCGCGCTCACGCTCGACCACCAGTTTCACGGCAACCGATTGCACACGACCGGCGGACAGGCCACGAGCGATCTTGGCCCATAGCAGCGGCGAAACCATGTAACCCACGACGCGGTCGAGGAAGCGACGGGCCTGCTGGGCGTTCACTCGATCGATATCGAGCTCGCCCGGCTCCGAGAAGGCTTCCTGAATCGCTTTCTTGGTGATTTCGTTGAACACCACGCGCTTGTAGCGGCTGTCGTCACCACCGATGGCTTCGCGCAGGTGCCAGGCAATGGCTTCCCCCTCGCGATCCAAGTCGGTTGCGAGATAGATGGTGTCAGCATCCTTGGCGAGCCGGCGCAGCTCCTCGATGACCTTTTCCTTGCCCGGGAGGATCTCGTACTTGGCTTTCCAGCCATGATCGGGATCGACACCCATGCGCGAAACGAGCTGTTTACGTGCCTTTTCCTTCGGCGAGAGCACCGGTCCTTCGCCCGCGGCGGCCTTGCCGCGCTTGGCGGCAGGCTCCTTGCTGGCGCTAGCCGAACCGCTGGTGGGCAGGTCTCGGATATGGCCGATACTCGACTTCACCACGTATTGGTTGCCCAGATACTTGTTGATGGTCTTGGCCTTAGCCGGGGATTCCACAATGACCAGCGATTTGCCCATGGATCAGAAAATTCCTGAATTCTAGAAGTGAAAGGCGGTTGGCGCCTGACGCGGCACCGCTATATATAGTGGCTACAAGGTGAGGTCAAGCGCAGGGTTTTGCGCGCACTCGCCTTATGGCTTCGAAAAAAGGCTTGGTTCGGCTTGCACCAAAGCAAAGCGCGGGACCTGCTCGCCGTCAACTTCGACGGACTCCAGGAACATGCTCAAGGGACGTACCCAAAAGCCGTAATCGCCATACAGGGCTTGGTAAAAGACCACTTCTTCTTCGGTCTCGGAATGCCGCGCAACACTGAATACGCGGTACTGCGGACCTTTGTAATGTTGGTAGAGCCCAGGTTGTATCGGCACGCTTCGGCCCTCACTCAAATTTTTTCAAAATAAATACAAAAATAAATCCGCAAAAACAAAAACCGGGGCACTTGGCCCCGGCTTCCATCGACGAGACGCTTAAACGCGTTCGAAGACGGTGGAGATGCCTTGGCCGAGGCCAATGCACATGGTGGCCACCCCGAAGGTGCCGCCATTCTGCTTCATCACGTTCAGCAAGGTGCCGGAAATACGGGCACCGGAGCAACCGAACGGGTGACCCAGGGCGATCGCGCCGCCGTGCAGGTTAACCTTCTCGTTCATCTTGTCGAGCACTTTCAGGTCTTTCAGCACTGGCAGAGCCTGTGCGGCGAACGCTTCGTTGAGCTCGAAGAAGTCGATATCGTTGATACCCAGGCCGGCACGTTTCAGTGCTTTCTGAGTAGCCGGTACCGGACCATAGCCCATGATCGCCGGATCCACACCTGCCACTGCCATCGAACGAATCACGGCCAGCGGCTGAATGCCCAGGTCCTGCGCACGCTGCGCCGACATCACGATCATGCACGAAGCACCATCGGTGATCTGCGACGAAGTACCGGCAGTCACGGTGCCGCCCTTTGGATTGAACGCCGGCTTCAGAGCCGCCAGACTTTCCAGGGTGGTTTCCGGACGAATGGTTTCGTCGTAGTCGAAGGTTTTCAGGAAACCGTTCTCGTCATAGCCCTGCATCGGGATGATTTCGTCCTTGAACTTGCCTTCCACGGTTGCCTTGTGGGCCAACTGGTGGGAACGCACGCCAAAGGCGTCCTGCTGTTCGCGAGTGATGCCGTGCATCTTGCCGAGCATTTCAGCAGTCAGGCCCATCATGCCCGAGGCTTTCGCCGCGTACAGGGACATGTGCGGGTTCGGATCGACACCGTGCATCATGCTTACGTGACCCATATGCTCGACGCCGCCAACCACGAACACGTCACCGTTACCGGTCATGATCGCTTGCGCAGCGGTGTGCAGCGCGCTCATCGACGAGCCACACAGACGGCTGACGGTCTGGCCGGCCGAGGTGTGCGGGATCTGGGTCATCAGCGACGCCATGCGCGCGATGTTCCAGCCCTGCTCCAGGGTCTGGTTCACACAGCCCCAGATCACGTCCTCGACTTCGGCAGGATCGACCTTGGCGTTGCGTTCCAGCAGTTTGCTGATCAGGTGCGCCGACATGTCTTCAGCGCGGGTGTTGCGGTGCATGCCGCCCTTGGAGCGGCCCATCGGAGTACGACCGAAGTCGACAATCACGACGTCTCTTGGATTCAAGCTCATAAAATTTCACTCTCGCTCAAAAGTTGGGACGCTTAACCGAAGAACCGTTGGCCGGCTTTGGCCATTTCACGCAGCTTCGCGGTCGGGTGGTAGAGCGCGCCCAAATCAGCGTACTGGTCGGCCAGGGCAACGAACTCGGCAACACCGATCGAATCGATGTAACGCAGCGCACCGCCACGGAATGGAGGGAAACCAATACCGTAGACCAGACCCATGTCGGCTTCGGCAGCGGTTTCGACGATGCCGTCTTCCAGGCAACGCACGGTTTCCAGGCACAGCGGGATCATCATCCAGTTGATGATGTCTTCGTCAGTGACTTCACGCTGCTCGTAGACGATCGGCTTGAGCACTTCCAGTACCGACGGGTCGGCGACTTTCTTCTGCTTGCCTTTCTTGTCGGCCTCGTAGGCATAGAAGCCCTTGCCGTTCTTCTGACCCAGACGCTTGGCTTCGTAAAGCACGTCAATGGCCGAACGACGGTCGTCCTTCATGCGATCCGGGAAACCTTCAGCCATCACGTCACGACCGTGGTGGCCGGTGTCGATGCCGACCACGTCCATCAGGTATGCCGGGCCCATCGGCCAGCCGAATTTTTCCATGATCTTGTCGATACGGACGAAGTCCACACCGGCGCTGACCAGCTTGGCGAAACCGCCGAAGTACGGGAACAGGACGCGGTTGACCAGGAAGCCCGGGCAGTCGTTGACGACGATCGGGTTCTTGCCCATTTTCTTGGCGTAGGCAACGGTGGTGGCAACAGCCAGCTCGCTGGACTTCTCGCCACGGATCACTTCCACCAGCGGCATCATGTGCACCGGGTTGAAGAAGTGCATGCCGACGAAGTTTTCCGGACGCTTGAGGGCCTTGGCCAGCAGGCTGATGGAAATGGTCGAGGTGTTGGACGCGAGGATGGTGTCCTCTTTGACCTTGTCTTCGACTTCCGCCAGAACGGCTTGCTTGACTTTCGGGTTCTCGACTACAGCTTCAACGACCAGGTCAACGTGACCGAAATCGCCGTAGGACAGCGTAGGACGAATACCGTTGAGCACTTCAGCCATTTTCGCGGCGGTCATGCGGCCTTTATCAACGCGGCCGACCAGCAGCTTGGCGGCTTCCGCCAGACCTTGCTCGATACCGTGCTCGTTGATGTCCTTCATCAGGATCGGCGTACCTTTGGAGGCCGACTGATAGGCGATACCGCCACCCATGATGCCGGCGCCCAGTACGGCAGCCTGCTTCACGTCCTTGGCAATTTCGTCGTAGGCCTTGGCCTTTTTCTTCAGTTCCTGATCGTTCAGGAACAGACCGATCAAGCTCTGCGCGGCAGAGGTCTTGGCCAGTTTCACGAAACCTGCGGCTTCGACTTCCAGCGCCTTGTCGCGACCGAAGTTCGCGGCTTTCTGGATGGTCTTGATCGCTTCGACCGGGGCCGGGTAGTTAGGACCCGCCTGGCCAGCCACGAAACCTTTGGCGGTTTCGAAAGCCATCATTTGTTCAATGGCGTTCAGCTTGAGCTTTTCCAGCTTCGGCTGGCGCTTGGCCTTGTAGTCGAACTCGCCGGAGATGGCGCGTTTGATCAGTTCAAGGGCCGCGTCCTGCAGTTTTTCAGGAGCAACCACGGCATCGACAGCGCCGACTTTCAGCGCGTCTTCAGGACGGTTTTCCTTGCCGGCGGCAATCCACTCGATAGCGTTGTCGGCACCGATCAGGCGCGGCAGACGCACGGTACCGCCGAAGCCCGGGTAGATGCCCAGTTTGACTTCCGGCAGACCGATCTTGGCCTTGGTGGACATGACGCGGTAGTCCGCGGCCAGGCACATTTCCAGACCGCCACCCAGGGCGATGCCGTTGATCGCGGCGACGGTCGGAACGTTGAGGTCTTCGAAATCGCTGAAGATCTTGTTGGCTTCGAGATTGCCAGCAACCAGCTCGGCATCCGGCAGCTTGAAGTTGTCGACAAATTCGGTGATGTCGGCGCCGACGATGAACACGTCCTTGCCACTGCTGACGATCACGCCCTTGATCGAAGCATCTGCCTTGATGGTGTCTACGGCCTGACGCAGTTCGTTCAGGGTAAGACGGTTGAACTTGTTGACGGACTCACCCTTGAGGTCGAATTTCAATTCGACGATGCCACTTTCAAGAGCTTTAACCGTGATGGCTTTACCTTCGTAAATCATCAACTGATCTCCACGATATGGAAGCTGAACAGTACACGTCGGACGCAGGCGAATGGCTCGGCAGGACGCTTTTTCGTCAATGCTGACACCAATCCACCCGGCACACCCGCCAACGCGATAGTCGGGATTCTGTAGGAGCAGTCTGCAATACAAACGCTCAATTCATACGCCCGTTTGATTTGGGTACGCCACCTTCACGGAATTTCCGACAATTGTCAATCGCCCTAAATACGGGTTGAAATGCGACTTTGCGGTCATTTCTGTAAGACGCAGCCCGCCAACACATGCTTGCATGTGAGGGCATTCATAAGATTAATAGTTAGAAAAGTCGCCCTAATTCGCTGCAGGCCTTGTTTAACAGGCTACGCTGGCTGGACTACGAAGGAAAACAGGCGCACTTTTGCTGACCGGACCTGACCGGATCAACGCCAAAAAGAATTTCCGGCCTGCCTGGCCAACCCCGCCCGATGAATCATGTCGGGCTTTTTATTGCTCGTCTGCCGGACGTTTCGCACCGTTGCAGCGCGAAAAGTCCGCGAGTCATGCCAGCGCTTTCAGCGTGGCATCAATCTCCAGCAAAACCGCCGCTTCGCCTTTCTCGCCCCAATAGAGCGCGATCATCTGCTTGTCGGCTTCAACCTTGAAAACGTTGCCCGGCAATTTCTCGAAATGATTCAGCAGAAGCGGGTCTTCACAGGCTTCCTGCCACTGATTGACCCACATGCCCGGGGATTTCTGCCAGTACGTCCAGCACACCGGCTGCTTGCTGCGCCGCGGCCGATGGTATTGCGCACACGGATTGGGCGGCTCCTGAGACAGCCAGTGCGGCCATTCCTGAGGCGCCAACTGCATGGCCAGCCCGATGCGCCGGGCCTCCGTGCGCAAGGCTATCCGGCCACTCTGTGCACGCGACGGGCGCAACCACGCCAGGGGGCTCAACACCACCAGCAGGATTGACACCACCAGCCAGACCGTCATATCTCTACTCCCGAATCTTGATGAGCCCATTGCGTCACTTTGGAACCAATGCGCTTGAAACCAGCCATACTTAACAATATTGATCCCTCACGAGGAGCACCTCATGCCCTACCACCATATCCTGGTCGCCGTAGATCTGACCGAAGAGTGCGACCCTGTGATCCACCGCGCCCGAGAGCTGTCGGTGAGCAATGGCGCCAAGCTGTCGCTGGTGCATATCGTCGAACCGATGGCCATGGCCTTCGGGGGTGACGTGCCAATGGATCTGTCACAACTGCAACAACAGCAGTTCGATCAGGCCAAGGAGCGCCTCGAGCGCCTGAAGCACAAATACACCGAACTGGAAGGCTCCAACTGCCACCTGACCTATGGTCAGCCACGCCAGGAAATCCACCATTTCGCCAAGGATCAGGAATGCGACCTGATCGTGGTCGGCAGCCATGGCCGGCACGGCCTGGCGCTGCTATTGGGCTCGACCGCCAACGATGTCCTGCACGGCGCGCCTTGCGATGTGCTGGCGGTGCACCTGGTCAAACGCTGATCCGATCTACAAAAAGCCCGGCGTCCATCACTGGACGCCGGGCTTTTTCATGACCGGAAGCTATCAGGCGTCCAGCTCGGCCCAACGCTCCACCAACGCATCCAGCTCAGCCTGCAACTGCTCCAGCGAAGCAATGACTTTGGCCGTTTCGGCCGGCGGACGCTGGTAGAAACCGGCTTCAGCCATTTCAGCCTCAACAGCAGCGATCTGCTGCTCCTTGGCGTCGATGTCGCCCGGCAACGCTTCCAGCTCGCGCTGAAGCTTGTAGCTCAGCTTCTTCTTCGCAGCCGGGGCCGCAGCAGCAGGCGCGACGACCGGAGCCGGCTCGGCAGTGACCACCGCCGAATTCAGGTCAGCCTTGCCGGACTTGCTTTCGGTCACGCCCAACAGACGCGGCGAACCGCCCTGACGGATCCAGTCCTGATAGCCACCGACGTATTCGCGAACCTTGCCTTCACCTTCGAAGACCAGGGTGCTGGTCACCACGTTGTCGAGGAATGCCCGGTCGTGACTGACCATCAGCACAGTGCCGTTGAAGGTCAACAGCACTTCTTCGAGCAGTTCGAGGGTTTCCACGTCCAGATCGTTGGTCGGTTCGTCGAGTACCAGCAGGTTCGCTGGCTTGCTGAACAGTTTGGCCAGCAACAGACGCGCACGCTCGCCACCGGACAACGCCTTCACCGGCGTACGGGCGCGCTGCGGGCTGAACAGGAAGTCGCCGAGGTAGCTGAGCACGTGGCGGCTCTGGCCGTCGATATCGATGAAGTCGCGACCTTCGGCGACGTTATCGATCACGGTCTTTTCCAGATCCAGCTGATGGCGCAACTGGTCGAAGTAGGCCACGTCGATCCGGGTGCCCTCTTCCACCTTGCCGCTGGTCGGTTGCAGACCGCTGAGCATCAGTTTCAGCAGGGTGGTCTTGCCGGTACCGTTGGCGCCGAGCAGACCGATCCGGTCGCCGCGCTGCAGCACCATGGAGAAATCGCGAATCAGGAACGGACCGCCCGGATGCGCGAAGCTCACGTTATCCAGCACCATCACCTGCTTGCCGGACTTCTCTGCGGTATCCAACTGGATGTTGGCCTTGCCGGTGCGCTCGCGACGCTCACTGCGCTCCACGCGCAGGGCTTTCAGCGCACGTACGCGGCCTTCGTTACGGGTACGACGAGCCTTGATGCCCTGACGAATCCACACTTCTTCCTGGGCCAGACGCTTGTCGAACAGCGCGTTGGCGGTTTCTTCGGCAGCCAGCGCAGCTTCTTTGTGAACCAGGAAACTGGCGTAGTCGCCGTTCCAGTCGATCAGGCCGCCGCGATCCAGTTCGAGGATGCGGGTAGCGAGGTTTTGCAGGAAGGAACGGTCGTGCGTGATGAACAGCACGGCGCCCTGGAAATCCTTCAGTGCTTCTTCAAGCCAGGCAATCGCACCGATGTCCAGGTGGTTGGTCGGTTCGTCGAGCAGCAGCAGATCCGGCTCTGACACCAGCGCCTGTGCCAGCAGCACACGACGACGCCAGCCGCCGGACAACTCGGCGAGGGTCTTGTCGGCTGGCAGTTGCAGGCGGCTGAGGGTGCTGTCGACCAGGGTCTGCAAGCGCCAGCCATCGCGGGCTTCGAGGTCGTGCTGGACGTGCATCAGCTTGTCCAGATCGGCGTCGGTGACGATGTTCTGGCTCAGGTGATGGTATTCGGCGAGCAAGGCGCCAACGCCGTCGAGGCCTTCGGCGACCACGTCGAACACGGTCCGCTCGTCGGCCACCGGCAATTCCTGCGGCAATTCACCGATTTTCAGACCGGGGGCACGCCACACCGAGCCGTCATCAGGCTTCTGGTCGCCCTTGACCAGTTTCATCATGCTGGACTTGCCAGTGCCGTTGCGGCCGATGATGCACACCCGCTCACCACGGGCGATCTGCCAGGACACCTTGTCCAACAACGGCATCGCGCCGAATGCAAGGGACACATCGCTGAATTTGAGCAGGGTCATGAGCTTCTCCAAAAACCGGGCGCGCATTCTACCTGAATCGGGACCCGAGCAGGCCGGCAATTTCGCCGCTGACGCACTCTGCACAACAATTGTTGCGAACTTGTGCCGCAAGGCCCGCAAAGCTTTCGCCGGCTGCTGGCAAAAGGCTAAGCTACAGACAATTCAGTGCCGCCACTGTCGGCACTTGTCATGATTTCTCTGCCCGGATGTCTCATGCGCAGTCGCCTTTTCAGTGTTTTGTCCTGTTTGCTACTCACCGCCGCTGCTGCCCAATCCGCTCAGGCGGTGGACCTGTCCACCCAGCGCCAGTATTACGATGAGGCCAAACGCGCCTTGGCCAAGGGCGACACCGGCCCGTATTTTCGCTACAGCCAGGCCCTCGCCGATTATCCGCTGGAGCCATACCTGGCCTACGACGAGCTGACCGCCCGGCTGAAGACCGCCAGCAATGCGGAAATCGAAAAATTCCTCGCCGAACACGGTGACCTGCCCCAGGCCAACTGGATGAAGCTGCGCTGGTTGCGCTGGCTGGCCGACCGTGGCGAATGGGCGACCTTCGTCAAGTATTACGACCCGAAACTCAACTTCACCGAACTGGACTGCCTGAATGCGCAGTATCAGATCAGCAGCGGCCGCAAGGCCGAGGGTTATGCCAACGCCGACAAGCTTTGGCTGACCGGCAAATCCCAACCGGCGGCGTGTGATGCGCTGTTCGGGATCTGGGCTGCCGACGGCCAGTTGACCGAGCAAAAACGCTGGGAACGCACCAAGCTCGCCGCTCAGACACGCAACTATCCGCTGGCCAACACTCTGGTTAACGGCCTGACCACCCTTGCCCCACGCGGGCGTCTACTGGTGGATGTCGCGCAGAAACCGGAACTGCTCAACCAGCCGTCGCGCTTCACGCCGGCCGACGAGCCGATGTCGGACATCGTCAGCCTCGGCCTGCGCCGCCTGGCGCGTCAGGATCCGGACAAGGCCATGGACCTGCTCGACGGCTACGCCAGCAGCATGCATTTCTCCCGCGATGAAAAAGTCGCGATCGCCCGGGAAATCGGCCTGACCCTCGCCCGTCGTTTCGACAGCCGTGCGCTGGACGTGATGACCAAATATGACCCGGAACTGCGCGACAACACGGTATCCGAATGGCGCCTGCGCCTGTTGCTGCGCCTGGCGCGCTGGGACGACGCCTATCAGTTGACCCGCCGCCTGCCGCAGGATCTGGCCACCACCAACCGCTGGCGTTACTGGCAGGCCCGCAGCCTGGAACTGGCGCAACCGCAGAACCCGGAAGCGCAGACGCTGTACAAGAGCCTCGCACGGGAACGGGACTTCTACGGTTTCCTTGCCGCCGATCGCTCGCAGCTGCCTTATTCGCTGGTCAACAAACCGCTGGTGCTCAGCCAGGCCACCATCAACAAGGTGCGCAACACGCCCGGCGTACGTCGCGCCCTGGAGTTTCATGCCCGCGGGCAGATCGTCGACGGGCGTCGCGAGTGGTACCACGTCAGCCGTCACTTCAACCGCGATGAAATGGTCGCCCAGGCCAAACTGGCTTACGACCTGAAGTGGTACTTCCCGGCCATCCGTACCATCAGCCAGGCGCAATACTGGGACGACCTGGACATCCGCTTCCCGATGGCCCACCGCGACACCTTGGTGCGTGAAGCCAAGGTGCGCGGCCTGCATTCGAGCTGGGTGTTCGCCATCACCCGTCAGGAAAGCGCCTTCATGGACGACGCCCGCTCCGGCGTCGGCGCCAGCGGTCTGATGCAACTGATGCCCGGCACCGCCAAGGAAACCGCGCGCAAGTTCAGTATCCCTCTGGCCTCGCCGCAGCAAGTGCTCGATCCGGACAAGAACATCCAGCTCGGCGCCGCCTACCTGAGCCAGGTGCACAGCCAGTTCAACGGCAACCGCGTGCTCGCCTCCGCCGCCTACAACGCCGGCCCCGGCCGCGTACGCCAGTGGCTGCGTGGCGCCGATCACCTGAGCTTCGACGTGTGGGTAGAAAGCATCCCGTTCGACGAAACCCGTCAGTACGTGCAGAACGTGCTGTCCTATTCGGTGATCTACGGCCAGAAACTCAACTCGCCGCAACCGCTGGTGGACTGGCATGAGCGGTACTTTGACGATCAGTGATCGTGCAAAGATCGACGTAAACAAAAATGCCCGCATCGAGAGATGCGGGCATTTTTTATGGCGCTCGACTGGGTCGGCTACATGGTCGGCTACTTAGTCGGTTACTGGGTCGGTCGAAGCCTGATGCCCATCACTGAACTGCAACGCCGCCAACCGCGCATACAGCGGATTGCTCGCGATCAGCTCCTGATGCGTACCAATCGCCACCAGCTTGCCCTGGTCCATCACCGCAATCCGATCAGCGTTTTTCACTGTGGCCAGGCGGTGGGCGATCACCAGGGTGGTGCGGTTTTGCATCAGGTTGGGCAGGGCTTGCTGGATCAGGTGTTCGCTCTGGGCATCGAGGGCGCTGGTGGCTTCGTCCAGCAGCAGGATCGGCGCGTCGACCAGCAGCGCCCGGGCGATGGCCAGGCGCTGGCGTTGGCCGCCTGACAGACCGAGACCACCGTCGCCCAGATGGGTCTGGTAGCCGTCGGGCATTTGTTCAATGAAATCGTGGGCGTGGGCGATTTTTGCCGCCTCCTGCACTTGTTCCAGGGTGGCGGTCGGGCAACCGTAGCGAATGTTTTCTTCGACGCTGCCGAAGAACAGCGCCGGGGTCTGCGAAACCAGTGCGAAACAGCGGCGCAAATCCAAAGGATCAAGGCTCGTCAGTGGCACGCCATCAATCAGAATCCGGCCTTCGCGCGGATCGTAGAAGCGCAGCAGCAAGTCATACACCGTGGACTTGCCCGCGCCGGACGGCCCGACCAGCGCGAGGGTTTCGCCCGCGTGGACCGTCAGACTCAAGCCGTCAACGGCGAAGCTTTCGGGACGCGAAGGGTAGGAAAAGCGCACGTCCTGCAACGCCAGCTCGCCTTTGATCCGCTCCGGCAAGGTCACCAGTCCGGCTTTCGGCGGCTGGATAATGTTCTCCGAACGCAACAATTCAGCGATGCGCTCGGCAGCGCCCGCTGCCCGCTGCAATTCACCGATCACTTCACTCAACGTACCAAACGCACTGCCGACGATCAGGCTGTAGAACACGAACGCCGCCAGCTCACCGGCTGAAATTCGCCCGGCAATCACGTCCATGCCGCCGACCCACAACATCACCGCGACGGCACCGAGCACCAGCACGATCACCAGCGTGATCAGCCAGGCCCGCTGGAAAATCCGTTTGCGCGCCGTTTCGAACGCTTGCTCGACGGTGCTGGCGAAACGTTGTTCGTCCTGCACCTGATGGTTGTAGGCCTGCACCGTTTTGATCTGGCCGAGGGTTTCCGAGACATAGCTGCCAATGTCGGCGATCCGGTCCTGACTCAGTCGAGAGAGGTTACGCACGCGGCGCCCGAAAATCAGGATCGGCGCAATCACCAATGGCAGCGCGATCACCACAATGCTGGTGAGTTTGGGATTGGTGATGAACAGCAGTACCACACCGCCAATGACCATCAGCAAATTACGCAGGAACAGCGACAGCGACGAGCCGATCACCGATTGCAGCAATGTCGTGTCAGCGGTCAGGCGTGACTGGATTTCCGAACTGCGGTTGTCCTCGTAAAACCCGGGCTGCAGGTAAACCAGATGGTTGAACACCTGCCGACGAATGTCAGCCACCACCCGCTCGCCGATCCATGACACCAGATAGAACCGGGCAAAGGTGCCGACTGCGAGCCCCAACACCAACAGCATGAACAGACCAATGGACTGGTTGAGCAGGTGCGGCGACTGAGTCATGAAGCCTTGGTCGACCAGCAGTTTGATGCCCTGCCCCATCGACAACGTAATGCCGGCCGTGACGATCAGCGCGAGCAGTGCGCCGAAGGCCTGCCAGCGATAAGGCTGAAGAAAATGACTGGTCAGGCGCAGGGCCCGGCGGTGGCGCGAGGAAAGCATCGGGATCATTCAGGTTCACGTCGTGTGCTGATTAATGGGGCCAGCCTGGACACTCAATGGGGTGGAACTCTGCAAATCACAATGAGTCAGGTTAATTATGACCGGCCAGACTACCCCCTAGATGCTATCGGTCTAATGCCCGGGTTGAGACGAACGGTCATTTCTGCTTGAGTGGAGATACCGTTCCGGAAAGATCGAAGGGAGTTGTCACAGCCTGGTCACCTGACGGTTTTATTGTGCATACACAACCTGATGAGGAGACAGGCCATGTCCTTGCAACACAGCAGCGATGACAAGATTCAAGTGATCCGCACCAAGCCCGGCCAACCTCTGGGTTGCTCGATTATCGATAAGGATGGGCGCGAAGTGCCAATCACTGAAGACATGATCCAGAACGCCTGCCGCGAACTGGAGAAGCGATTGGTCAAGCCTGCCGAACAAAAGTGATATCGCCACCGTCTTCCTGACCCGGCCCCTGGAGGCCGGGTTTTTTCTGCCTGCGTTTTATACGGCCACAGCGCCCAGCGCCGTCACGATCTGCTGCAACGCCGGGGAATGCCCTTCGATCCGCACTTTCAGCCCTTCGATCTCGCGGCGCACCGGATACTGTTTGCGCAACACATCAAACGCGGCACGTTGCTCACCGACGCTACCCAACAGGGTGCGGCGGAAATCCGCATCGTCCCGGCGCGGGTCGTACACACCACGGCACAACATCGCCAGCGCCCAGGCCGGATCGCTGTCGGCATGCAGGGAAACTTCCGACAACCACGGTGCCGGCAACAGATCGCTGAGCTGAATGCTGGCCGGCTGACCGATGAATTCGCAGTAAGCCTGATAGATCTGCGCCGTGCCGCGTTGCTTGCCATCGAGGCTGTAACCGGCGATATGCGGCGTCGCCAGTACGCAGAGTTCAGCCAACGCCACATCGACTTGCGGTTCGGCTTCCCACACGTCAAGCACCGCCTGCAGGTCTTCACGTTCCAGCAGCACTTCGCGCAACGCGGCGTTATCCACCACCGGGCCACGGGCGGCGTTGATCAGCCAGGCGCCGGGCTTGAGTTGCTGTAAACGCTGTTCGTCGAACAAGTGCCAGGTCGCGCCGTCGCCGTTGCGGGTCAGTGGCGTGTGCAGACTGATTACGTCGCACTGCTGGATGATCTGCTCCAGGCTGACATAGTCACCGCCCTCGGCTGCCTGACGCGGCGGATCGCAGACTTTCACGTTCCAACCCAGCCCTTTGAGCACCTTGATCAAGCGACCGCCCACTTCACCGGCGCCGATCACGCCATAAGTGCGCTCACTCAAATCGACGCCTTCGATTTCGGCCAGGGTCATCAGGCTGCCGAGCACGTAATCCACCACGCCCCGGGCATTGCAGCCGGGCGCACTGGACCAGGTGATGCCGGCCTCATTGAAGTATTCGAGATCCAGATGATCGGTGCCGATGGTGCAGGTGCCGACAAACCGCACCTTGCTGCCTTCGAGCAACGCACGATTGACGTTAGTTACCGAGCGCACCAGCAGCACGTCGGCCTGTTCGACCGTGGCCCGGTCAATGGAACGGCCCGGCACCCGGCGGATCTCGCCGAAACCGGCAAAAAAAGCATCGAGCAGCGGGATATTTTCGTCGGCAACAATCAGCATGGCAGGGCTCCTTGGGCGGATCGGCAGTGTAGGCGCTGACACTGCGATGAGCCAGCAGGCTGTGATTCTTGATAAGGCGGGACGATTACAAATCCGCAACAGAGGATTTTTCCTGACCATTACGTCAGCGGCGTAGAATGCCCGGCCTTGCGCATCAACCCCTGTGGACGCTTTGCCTGTGAATTCCGTAACTGAACGCCCTGACGCCGTTTCCCTCAACCGCCCTGCCCGGGTTCGCCTGGAGCTGAAGAATCTGCTCGGCCTGGCCCTGCCGATCATGATCGCGCAACTGGCGACCACCGCCATGGGCTTCGTCGATGCGGTGATGGCCGGGCGCGTCGGGCCAAAGGATCTGGCGGCCGTGGCGCTGGGCAACTCGATCTGGGTGCCGGTGTTTCTGCTGATGACCGGCACCCTGCTGGCCACCACGCCGAAAGTCGCCCAGCGCTTCGGCGCCGGCACCCACAGCGAGATCGGCCCGATCGTGCGTCAGGCCTTGTGGCTGGCACTGGTGGTCGGACTGATGGCGACCGGCATGCTGTTCAGCGCCGAACCGATCCTGCACCTGATGAAAGTCGATCCGGAGCTGATCGGCCCGTGCATGCAGTACCTGCACGGCATCGCCAGCGGTCTGCCAGCCGTTGCCTTCTACCATGTGCTGCGCTGCACCAGTGATGGCCTCGGCCGCACGCGGCCGGCGATGGTGTTGGGCCTGTGTGGGCTGGCGCTGAACATTCCGTTGAACTACGTGTTCATTTACGGTCACTTCGGCGTTCCGGCCATGGGCGGCGTCGGTTGCGGCTGGGCCACAGCGATCGTGATGTGGGTGATGGCGCTGGGCCTGGCCGGTTATGAGCGCTGGGCACCGGCCTACAAATCGAGCGAACTGTTCAGCCGTTTCGACTGGCCGCAATGGGCGGTGATCAAGCGCTTGCTGGCCATCGGTCTGCCGATCGGCGTCGCGGTTTTTGCCGAGTCGAGCATCTTCGCGGTGATCGCGCTGCTGATCGGCAGCCTCGGCGCCACCGTGGTGGCCGGGCACCAGATCGCGCTGAACGTCAGCTCGCTGGTGTTCATGATTCCGTATTCGCTGGGCATGGCGGTGACCGTGCGGGTCGGCCAGGCCCTGGGCCGTGAAGAACCCCGTGAAGCGCGTTTCGCGGCGGGTGTCGGCATGGGCACTGCCCTGGCCTACGCCTGCCTGTCGGCGAGCATGATGCTGCTGATGCGCGAACACATTGCGGCGATCTACACGTCGGATCCGATGGTAATTCACATCGCCGCGATGCTGATCGTGTACTCCGCGCTGTTCCAGTTCTCCGACGCGATTCAGGTCACCGCCGCCGGCGCCCTGCGCGGTTATCAGGACACGCGGGTAACGATGATCCTCACCCTGTTCGCCTACTGGGGCATCGGCCTGCCGGTGGGTTACGCCCTCGGCCTGACCGACTGGCTCGGCGAGCCTCGCGGCCCGAGCGGCTTGTGGGAAGGCCTGATCGTCGGCCTGAGCTGTGCGGCGCTGATGCTGTCGATCCGCCTGACGCGCAGCGCACGCAAACGCATTCGCATCAGCCGCTCGATGGGCTGATCGGCGATAAAAAAAGACCTGCACATGCAGGTCTTTTTTTTGCCTTCCGATCAACCGGACTTTTTGCGAATCCAGTACAGATAGGTCCCGGCTTCTTCGTGCTGGCCCACCAGTTCATGGTCGAGAAACACGCAGAACTTGGGGATGTCGCGACGGGTCGACGGGTCGGTGGCGATCACCTTGAGCAGGCCGCCGGGCACCAGGTCACGGATGTGCTGGTGCAGCATCATCACCGGCTCCGGGCAGTTGAGGCCGGTGGCGTCAAGGGTGCCGTCGACCGGCGTATTGATCATTTCACTCATGATTCACTCCTGAAACTGGCCGGCATTGTCGCCCAATGCCGGGTGTTCGGTCACCTGTCGCGCGCTCAGCGGGCTTTGGCTTTCTTCACGTCATGGCGGCGCAAATGGCAGGTCACTTCCTCGCGGTCGTGGTACAGCTGCTTGCAGCCGATATCGACCTTGATCCCGCGGGCCTTGAAACCATCGGCGATGCGTTCGAGCAGACGCTTCACTTCGGCGTAACGCTGCTTCATCGGCAACTTGAGGTTGACCACCGCTTCCCGGCAATGACCCTCGCCGATCCACTCTTCGAGCATCGCGGCGTTGCGCGCCGGCTTCTCGACGATGTCGCAGACCATCCAGTCCACCGGTTGCTTGGGTTTGAAGGTGAAACCGTCGGCCATCAAGTGCTGCACCAGGCCGGTGTCCATCAGGCTTTCGGCCATCGGGCCGTTGTCGATGGCCGTCACCAGCATGCCGCGATTGACCAGTTGCCAAGTCCAGCCGCCCGGCGCAGCGCCGAGGTCGACACCGGTCATGTCGCTGTGCAGGCGATCTTCCCACTGATCGCGGGGAATGAAGTGATGCCAGGCCTCTTCCAGCTTCAGGGTCGAACGGCTCGGCGCCTCGCGCGGAAACTTCAGACGCGGAATGCCCATCGGCCACATCGCCGAGTTACCGGCATCCGCCAGACCGAGAAACACCTCACGACCGCTCTTGAAGGTCAGCAGCAGGCGTGGCTTGCTGGCGTCGTCCACCAGTTTTCCGGCGCCGGTCAGCGCCTTGCGCAGCGGGCCTTCGAACTTCTTGCAGAAGTTCGACAGTTCCTTGCCGTCGTTGGTGTCGACGACTTCCAGCCACAAGCTGCCGCACACCGGGAATTCGGCCATGTGCGCGAGGATCACGCTGATGCGGTCGGTTTCCGGCAGATCGATGAAAAGTCCACGCGCCCACTGGCGCGGGAAGATCAGCTCGGCGAAACGCTGGCCACGCATCAGGCGCTCGGCGCCGTCTTCTTCGGTGCAGACGAACTCGGCGCAAGCGGTCGCCGGTTTGGCCTTGGCGTAGCCGGCCACGTTCAGTTGGGCGGCGAGGTCGGAAATCTCCGAGCAGACTTCGCCTTCGAAGCCTGGCCGGCAATGCATGAATAGGGTGTTCATTCTTACTCCTGGGCAGAGGGCGATCATTCATCCCCTGCGCGATGCCCAGACCTGCGTTGAAGCAAAGCCTGTCACGAAAACCGGCGCATGATAGCCCATGTCGGAACCTTGGACTTGCCCATAGAGTCCAGTTATTAGCCAGCTACTGAAAACAGGGCTACGTTGATAGCTCTGCCCGTCCCCTCAGTCCGTAGCCGTGCGGACTCAAACAGGCTGTTTGAAAACGTAGCGAGCGAAGGCAAGACAAGGCAAAAACAGGCTTGGAAGCGGAGTCTACGAGTTGTAAATGAGCATTCCGAGCCTGTTTTTAACGCAGGATTGCCGAGCGCAGTAGTTTTCAAACAGCCTGAAAGGAGTGATCGTAATGCCGTCCCTTGATAGCCTGAACACCCTTAAAACCTTGAAAGTCGATGACAAGACTTACCACTACTTCAGCCTGCCGGATGCTGCCAAAAGCCTGGGCAATATCGACAAGCTGCCCATGTCGCTGAAGGTGCTGCTGGAAAACCTGCTGCGCTGGGAAGATGAAAAAACCGTCACCGGCGCCGACCTCAAGGCGATTGCCGCGTGGCTCAAGGAGCGCCGCTCCGACCGGGAAATCCAGTACCGCCCTGCCCGGGTGCTGATGCAGGACTTCACCGGCGTACCGGCCGTGGTCGATCTGGCCGCGATGCGCGCCGCCATGGCCAAGGCCGGCGGCGATCCGCAGCGGATCAATCCGCTGTCGCCGGTGGATCTGGTGATCGACCACTCGGTGATGGTCGATAAATTCGGCAGCGCCAGCGCTTTCGAACAGAACGTCGACATCGAAATGCAGCGCAACGGCGAACGCTACGCCTTCCTGCGCTGGGGCCAGAGCGCCTTCGACAACTTCAGCGTGGTGCCGCCGGGCACCGGGATCTGCCACCAGGTCAACCTCGAATACCTCGGACGCACGGTGTGGACCAAGGACGAAGACGGCCGCACCTATGCCTTCCCCGACACATTGGTCGGCACCGACTCCCACACCACCATGATCAACGGTCTCGGCGTACTCGGCTGGGGCGTCGGCGGAATCGAGGCGGAAGCCGCGATGCTCGGGCAACCGGTGTCGATGCTGATTCCGGAAGTGATCGGCTTCAAACTCACCGGCAAGCTCAAGGAAGGCATCACCGCCACTGACCTGGTGCTGACCGTGACCCAGATGTTGCGCAAGAAAGGCGTGGTCGGCAAATTCGTCGAGTTCTATGGCGACGGCCTCGCCGACTTGCCGCTGGCCGACCGCGCGACCATCGCCAACATGGCCCCGGAATATGGCGCGACCTGCGGTTTCTTCCCGGTCGATGACGTAACCCTCGAATACCTGCGCCTCTCCGGCCGCCCGACTGAAGTGGTGAAACTGGTCGAGGCCTACACCAAGGCTCAGGGCCTGTGGCGTCTGCCCGGTCAGGAACCGGTGTTCACCGACAGCCTGGCGCTGGACATGGGCAGCGTCGAAGCCAGCCTCGCCGGGCCGAAACGCCCACAGGACCGGGTTTCTCTGCCGAATGTCGGCCAGGCCTTCAGTGACTTCCTCGACCTGCAATTCAAACCCACCAGCAAGGAAGAAGGACGTCTGGAAAGCGAGGGCGGCGGCGGTGTCGCGGTGGGCAATGCCGATCTGGTCGGTGAAACGGATTACGAGTACGACGGCCACACCTACCGCCTGAAAAACGGTGCCGTAGTGATTGCCGCGATCACGTCCTGCACCAACACCTCCAACCCCAGCGTGATGATGGCCGCCGGCCTGCTGGCGAAAAAAGCCGTGGAGAAAGGCCTGACCCGCAAGCCTTGGGTGAAAAGCTCACTGGCACCGGGCTCCAAGGTGGTCACCGATTACTACAAAGCCGCCGGGCTGACGCAGTACCTCGATCAGCTCGGGTTTTCACTGGTTGGGTATGGCTGCACCACCTGCATCGGCAACTCCGGGCCGCTGCCGGAACCGATCGAAAAAGCCATCCAGAAAGCCGACCTGACCGTCGCTTCGGTGCTGTCCGGCAACCGCAACTTCGAAGGCCGGGTGCATCCGCTGGTGAAAACCAACTGGTTGGCCTCACCGCCGCTGGTCGTCGCCTACGCCTTGGCCGGCAGTGTGCGCACCGACATCAGCAGCGAACCGCTGGGCAATGACCAGCAGGGAAACCCGGTTTACCTGCGCGACATCTGGCCGAGCAGCAAGGAAATCGCCGACGCGGTGAATCAGGTCAACACGGCGATGTTCCACAAGGAGTACGCCGAGGTGTTTGCCGGCGACGAACAGTGGCAAGCCATCGAAGTGCCGCAAGCCGCGACCTACGTCTGGCAGGCAGATTCGACTTACATCCAGCATCCGCCGTTCTTCGATGACATCGCCGGGCCATTGCCGGTGATCGCCGATGTGAAAGGCGCGCGAGTGCTGGCGTTGCTGGGCGATTCGGTGACCACTGACCACATCTCTCCCGCCGGCAACATCAAGGCGGACAGCCCGGCCGGGCGTTACCTGCGCGAGCAAGGCGTCGAACCACGGGACTTCAACTCCTACGGATCGCGCCGGGGCAACCACGAAGTGATGATGCGCGGCACTTTCGCCAACATCCGCATCCGCAACGAAATGCTCGGCGGCGAAGAAGGTGGCAACACGATCTACATTCCGACCGGCGAGAAACTGGCGATCTACGACGCGGCCATGCGTTATCAGGCCTCGGGCACGCCGCTGGTGGTGATTGCCGGGCAAGAATACGGCACCGGCTCCAGCCGCGACTGGGCCGCCAAGGGCACCAACCTGCTGGGAGTTAAAGCGGTGATCGCCGAAAGCTTCGAGCGAATCCACCGTTCCAACCTGGTGGGTATGGGCGTGCTGCCGTTGCAGTTCAAGCTGGATCAGAACCGCAAGAGCCTGAACCTCACCGGCAAGGAAACCCTGGAGATTCAGGGTCTGACCGGAGTCGAGCTGACGCCAAGGATGAACCTGACCCTGGTGATCACCCGAGAAGACGGGCGTCAGGAGAAAATCGAAGTGCTGTGCCGCATCGACACCCTTAACGAGGTGGAGTACTTCAAGTCCGGCGGGATCCTGCATTACGTGTTGCGGCAGTTGATCGCCTCGTAAAACCTGCAGATGCAGAAACACCGCCAATCGGCGGTGTTTCTGTTTGGGCACGGTACTTTTCCATAGGCGAAAAAAAACCCGCCGAAGCGGGTTTTTCCCAAGACCATTATCGACTCCCTGTCGGCAGCGATCCTTGCTAATGGTCGATCATCCGTGATCCTGAAACACTCCCTGTGCTTCAGTTGATGAGGCTAGATTACGCTCTGGATCCAATCGGCAATAGTCGACAAAGCTACCACCGCGTGTAAGACATTCGCCATAGCACCCCTTCCGAAAACCCTTAGACGTGTCAGGCATCGAGCGCGCAAGCCGCCAGATACGCGACTTCCAGCTGTCCGGCGGCGGCGTTTTGTTCGTCATCCTCCATGAACCACGCGGCAGACAGTCCGGCAAACGCCAGCACCCATTGCAAGAGACGCCGGCGGTCCAGCCCTGCCGTTTCGCAGATCACATCGACTTGCCGTTGAAAGCGTTCAGGATCAGCGGCCGTCGGCAATTCCGGGTTGCAGATCAGGTTGGCGTAGTCGTAGCCACGCTCGCCCCGCACCCGTTTCGGATCGATGGCGAGCCAGCCGCGCGAGCCAAAATCGAGGACGTTGTCGTGGTGCATGTCACCGTGCAGCACAACAATGTCCCGGGGTTCGGCGAGCAAGGTTTCAGCCATTTGCAGGCAAACAGAATATTGGCCGCCGTATCGGGTGGCGGCCACTCGCAGCGAGGCAAACCACGGTGCCAGCTCTACTAACGCAGGCGGCTCCGAGGATCGCGGCGCATGCAACCGCGCCAAGGCCCGACACATGATCCGGGTGGCCTCGTCATCTTCGCCATTGAGCGCCATATTCATCAACGAACGTTGGCCCGTGGCCCGCTCCAGAAGCAGTCCTTCCTCATGATGAGCGAGCACCCGAGCGGCGCCGTCGCCGTCCCACCAGGTCATCAGCAGGTTGCCGTACTTTTCCTCATCGTCCACCGCGACTTTCAGCATCGCCGGTACGTCGCCCTGACGCACCGGCAACAGCTTGCTGCCCGGCGTGATGATCGGAACACCGTCGGGCACCAGTGCCCAACGCTTCAACCACGGATCAAACCACTCGCTGTCAGCCACCTTCACGCTCGCGTGCCCTGTCGGTCTCGGCCAGAAAGTGTTCGAGTCGGCTCAATTGCTCTTCCCAGCCACGGCTGTCCATGTAGTACGCCTCTTTTTGGCGGACGTCGGGAATATGCGCAAAACCTGACTCGGAGACCTTCAGCAGCGTGCCGTTCTCGTAGTCCTGCAGCTCGAATTTGACCAGTGTGGTGGGTTCCTGGGAGTAATCGATTTTCGGGTTCACCGCGTACGGATGCCAACGGAAGGAAAACAACTGCTGGGGCTCGACCCGCTCCACCAGCACGTTCCAGAGCACATGTTCATAACCGGGGTACGTGACCTGCCCCTGCGTCCACTCGCCCGCGATAAACCGCCGCCCTTCCAGAGCCACGCCAAACCACTGGCCAAACGCCTCGGCATCGACCAGCGCACGCCAGACATGGGAGCGTGGCGACCTGAGCATGATTTTACGTTCAAAGCTGTTGGGTACTGGTTTCATACGTCACCTCCTGTTTTGAACAGTAGGCTTGTATGACCACATGTCCAATGCGAAGTTGTATCAAACGACTGATCAAAATCATCCTTCGCCTGTCTACACTGCACATTTCTTCACCGCAAACAGCGAGAAACCCCATGTCCCCACGCCTGCTTCTGGCCCTGACACCCTTTCTTTTCACTTCCGTCGCCCACGCGGCCGTGGACTGCGCCAATGCCAGCGATCAGGCGACGATGAATCAGTGCGCCGGGCAAGAGAGCAAAGCGGCGGATAAAGAGTTGAACACGGTGTATCAGCAGATCACCGCACGGCTGAAAGAAGAACCTGCCAGCAAGAAACTGCTGGTCAGTGCTCAGCGGGCGTGGATTGGGTTTCGCGATGCCGAATGCGAATTTTCGGCGTCAGGCGTAAAGGGCGGAAGTATGTACCCGATGATCTACAGCGTATGCATCACGCGTGTGACCAAGGGTCGAACCGAGGCTCTCAAGCAGTATTTGAAGTGTGAGGAAGGGGATGTGGGCTGCCCGGTGCCAGGGGCCTGATATTCAGAACCTGAGCTGCTCGCAGCTGCGGCAGCTCAGGCAATACTGATTACCGAACAAAAATCTGCGCCGTGGTAATCGCCATATCCCCACCCGGTAATTTGATGCTGCCGGTCTGTTTCATGGTCTCGGCATCAAAGATCGCCACGTCGTTGAACGTCCCGGCGAGATAGATCTTGCTGCCGTCCTTGTTGAACGAAATGCAGTAGTAGGAATGGTCCAGCGTGGCCGCCTGAATCAGCTTCTTCTGCTTGATGTCGTACTTCGCCAGACGATTGAGCACGCCGAACATCAGGTTCGGATCCTTCGGTGAGCGCATGCCGCTGAAGTAGATTTCGGTCAGCGGGCCGAAGTCGGTGGTTTCGGTCTTGCCGGTCTTCAGGTCGATGCTGAACAGTCCGTACAGATACTCGGCAGTGGCCGGATCCTGCTTCTTGTCCTTGAATTTGGCGGCGGTGTACAGCAGCGAGAAATCGTGGCGGTAAGTCTGCTGATTCCACACGTAGAGCACGTCCGGCGCGCTGTAATTCGGGCGTTTCCAGTGGCGGCTGGGGATCAGCACGTCGAACTTTCCGCTCTTCACATCGACCTTGTACACATCAGCGCCAGCTACATACAACGTGCCGTCATCGCCGCTCTGCATGATCGTCAACTGCCGTGGCGCCGGGAAGCTGCGCACCGGTTTGGCGTTCATTCCGGCATCGGTGGCGTAAACGTCCAGACGCGGCTGCTTGACCTCGTAGTGGTCGTTGAGCATCAACGTCGGGTTGGCGATGGTGTACAGCTCCTTGCCGTCATGGCTGACGGTGAAGGCGAACATCGACCGCGCTTTCTCCCCCGGCTGCTGGGTGATGCTGGCGTGGAACACCTGCTTGCAGCTGTCCAGTTCGACACCGTAAACATCGGCGTAATGGTTGTTCAGCACATACGCGGTCTTGCGATCCGGCGACAGCTGCACGGTCCCGGGGCCAAAGGCGTCGGGCATCTTGCAGGTCTTGTACAAGGTGTCGGTCGCCAGGTCGATGACATGCAGGTTGTTCGGGTAATTGGTGGTCAACATGTACTCGTGACCGTCCTGCAGCGCGGTGTTTTCATCGGCCAGAACCGGGAGCGAACAGGCGCTCAGGACCGCGAGTGCGGCAAGGCCGCAGGCTTTGTTGAGGCTAGGCATGCTGGAATCCTTCTTCTTAGGGATCACTTGTCTTTCGGGAAGACAGTGCCGAGGTTGCGCCAGTTGTCGTTGGACGCCTGGGCATCCTTGTTCCAGTCCGGGTAGGTGCTCATCATGTCCGGCACTTGGGCCGGCCACCAGCATGGGTCGGAGCAGCCATACAGGTCGGCTTCCATCGGCTGGCACAGCGACGACACCCCGCCGAACGCATCGATTTCCCAACCCGGGTCGGTGGTCGAGGCACAGCCGGCGACGGAGCTCATCGCCACCACTTCTTCGATGCGGTTTTCATCCGCGGCCTGATCCAGCTTCAACGCTTTGTTATTGATTGCCTTGAGATGTTTCATATCAGTGAGCCTTGCGCGGAGTGATGTAGCTGCTGATGAACGCAGGGTTGTTGGCCATGATCCGGGTATAGACCTCGATGCCGAAGTCGACCCAGTCACGCATCAGTTCGCAGTAGTGATAAGTCGGGTGGGCCGGGTCGCCGTAGCGGGCGTAGCTTTCGTGGTAGCAGCCGCCGGAGCACAGGTTGCGGATCTGGCAGTCGTGGCAACCGGTGTTGGTGCGGTCCAGACGTTGGGACAGGAAGTCGTTCAACTCGACCTGTTTCACACCGCTGTGGACATTGCCGAAGGTCGGCAGCGATGAACCGGTGAAGCGATGGCACAGGTTCAACTCACCCTTGTGATCGACCGCCAGCATCTTCAACCCGGCACCGCACGGCAGGGCCTTTTTGTGGCCCTCGTGGATGTCGGTGATCAGTTGATGCAGGTTGGAGAACCCGATGTTGCGGTGCTCCAGCGCCGCTTCCAGATAACGCCGACCCAGGCGTTTCATGCTGGCGAAGACTTCGATCAATTCGGCATTGGTCAGGTTGAAGCTGCTGATATCGCCGGACGTCACCGGGGCAAACCCGACTTCGGCAAACCCCAGCTCGTTGAACAGGTGATCCCAGATGGTTTCGACGTCCGTGACGCCAGTGGTCAGGGTCACCCGCGCACCGACCGGGCGACTGTTGTAGCGCGACAGCAGCATCTCGGCCTTGCGCCGCACCACGTCATAAGTGCCCTGCCCGCCCACCGTGATGCGATTGCGGTCGTGCACGGTTTTCGGTCCGTCGATGCTCACTGACAGCCCGAAGCGGTGAGCATTCAGGTAGTCCACGGTTTCTTCGGTGAGCAGCGTGGCGTTGGTGGTCATCACGAATTCGACGAACTTGCCGGCCTCGGCAAACCGCTTCTCGCAGTAATCGACCATGTACTCGATCAGCTTGCGATTGCTCAGCGGCTCGCCGCCGAAAAACACCACGGTGAAGCGTTCTTCGTCGGGGGATTCACGCAGTAGCATTTCCACTGACGCGATGGCGGTTTCGACGTCCATTTTCTTGCCGGCGGACGGCTTGTCGAGGTCTTCCTTGTAGCAGTAGGTGCAGCTCAGGTTGCAGCCGGTGTTGACGTTGAGCACCACCGTGTTGATCGCGGTGCGCTCGACGCGTTTGACCGCGATGTCCGGGGTCAGCGGCGAGCCGTCGCTGACCAGTTCCAGAGAGATCAGCTCGCGCAGGGTCTCGTTGATTTCCTCGCCGTTGAACCGCGCGCCGAGGCGCTGGATCAAGTCTTCCGAGGAACAGCCGGGCCCGCGCAACGCATCGATGATGGTGCCCGTCAGTTCATCGCTGGCGAACAGCGAACTGCTGGGGATGTGGAATAGCATGCGGTCGGCGTCGACGTGCACTTCGTGCAGATTACGTTCGACCAGATTCAAGATAGCGCCCATTGCAAACCTCCTGTGCAAGCCCCGCTTGGGGGACTTGCGGTCATTCCGAAAAGTGTCTGAATCGCTGCGATCAGTTCAACTCAAGGAATGGGTGGATTGTTCCAGCGTTGCACGGTGACGATCAGATGGCCTTCGCCGGTCAGGGATTTCCCTGCGTCGTCGACGGCGGCGATCACCTTGAGGTTGCCGGCATTGTTGGTGGACATCTTGCGTGCCGGATTCGGCCCGGCATCGCCCGGGGTGAACACGCCCGCGTCGGCCTGCATGGTGCCGGCGAACTTGACGTCTTCATCCTCTTTGGCGCGCTCGTCGAGGGCTTCGACTTTCCATTGCGCCGGGAACACGCCGATGCGATACGGCTTGCCGTCGGCGCCCTTGCCCCAGGCCTCGGCATCGAAGCGACCCTGGACTTTCGGCGTCGAACCGCCGCCCTCGCCGATCCGTGCCACCGAGAATTCCGGCACCACTTTGACCGAGGCAATCGTGCTGTACACCGACAGGCTCGGGCCTTTCAGGTTGCCGACGCTGACCGCGCGCAGGCCCGGCTGGGCATTGGCTGCGGCTTTGACTTTGACTTTGATCCGGTCGGCGTTCTGCTCGACCACTTCAATCACTTCCACGCCTTTGCCGAAGTCCGGTTTGCCGCTCAGACCGCTACCGACCAGCGTCACTTCGGTTTCGCTGCCGGCCTTCACATAACCCGGCTGCACCGCCAGCAAGCGCTGGGAACCCTGTTTGGCGGCAACGAAGTCGAGGCCGCGCTCATCGTGCTCGGCCTCGAACATCCGGCCTTGCATGGCGTTGCCCTGTGCGGCGAACACCTGACGCATGGTCACGCCATCGACGGTCACGTTGCCGCGCCATTCGTAGCCGCTGTAGAGGATCGCGTTGCCGTCACCGTTGAACGGGCTGCCATCGGCGTACTGACCTTTGACGGCAACCTTGAAGGTGTCGCTGCCATCGGCCGTAACGCTCATGATGCCGGCCAGTTCACCCTTGCCCGGCAAGTGGCCGCTGAAGCTCCAGTCGCCGACCAGTGCCTCGGCCTTCGGTCTGGTTTTGATCCAGGCCTGCCACGCCGGGTTGTCCAGCGGATAACGCTTGGCCAGCAGCGGGACCATTTCCTTGCGGGCGATATCGAACCAGTCGCGATCGCGGGCCAGCGCCTGATACTCCAGCGACGGCCACTGGCCGAGGTGGAAATTCACCAGGCGTTCCCATTCCTGGGCCGGACGCCGTTGCAGGGCGATCCGCGCACCGGAGTGGCAACGGCCACACATCTGCGCGGTTTTCTCGTCGAACTGCTCGACGGTGTTCAGCCGTCGTTCCAGCGCGTAACGCACGCCATCGGTTTCGCTCGGCGCCAGGCCCTGGGTGTCGGCCAGGTATTTGACCAGCGTACGACGGTCTTCATCGCTGATCTGCAAACCGTGCATGGTCTGCATGCGGGCAATGCTCATCAGCCAGCCTTCCGGGGTCTTGCGCTGGTGGCTGATGCGGCTCAACTGGTCGCCGGCTTCAGGGGTGTGACAGCCCTGGCAGGTTTCCTTGAGGATGGTCTGGGCATCGCGGGCTGCCAGGCTGTGGGGCGAATGCAGGGCTACGCAAGCGGCCACGGCCAGCAGACTGGCGCTCATGCCTGATCGGAGTTTTCTCTTCATCAACGTCGAACCTCGCACGGTGCTTTCTTATTGTTGTGGCTTATCGTTTTTATGGTTTCTGCCGTTCGCGGCGATGCACGAACGGAGGCAAGCGAAACGTCTGCCGTGAGCAATACACGGAGCGTGCCAGCTTGCCGATAAGCTGTTCAATCAAGCAGTTACGCGTTCATCAAGGTGTCGCGCCAATCTTTGCGTGGCCTCCCGGCGTCCAATTTCGCGACAGCTGTTGCAGTCTGAGACAAGCACAGTTGCAGCGCCCAAAGCCGGGCGGCCGACGACTGACCGTCCGATATCAAAGTGCCTGCTACGCTTGCTGTTCGCACACTCCGTGCGTCACGCCTCAAACCACCGAAAACCTGAGGAATGGAATCATGGGATCACATGGACAGGGTCAAGGCTGCACCCATTGCGGCTGCGAAAACCCGGTATGGAATACGCTCAGACACACCGTCGACCTTAAAGCCTTCGCAGGCAAGGTCGCCGGCCTGCTACCGGAACCCGGCAGCGAATCGTTGATCTTCACCGGCGGCACCATCTACCCCCTGAAAAACGGCAACATGGATGAGCAGGTCGAAGCGCTGGGCATCCATGGCGGCGATGTGGTTGCCTCGGGCACCCTCGCCCATGTGCAGGAGCGCATGAAGGCCAAGGGCATCAAATACACAACGCGTTCGCTGGGCGATAAAACGCTGCTGCCGGGTCTGATCGAACCACACATGCACATCGTGCAGTCCTGCGTCATGGATGGATGGGTGAATCTGGGGCCGATCGACGAAGATACTCAGCAGCTGAACAAGCGTTATGACTGGGACACGCTGAAAGAAAAAATCTACGAAAATCTGCCGAAGGACAATACGAGCTGGCTCTTGGGACGGATGGTCGATCCGGCGCTCATGCCGTTCAAAGTAGTGCCTGACGGCAAGAACCAGCTCACCCGTTTCTATTGCAAAAGTGACTTCGATCCGCAGGCCGACAACACTGGCAACCTCGACAGCATTCTCAAAGAAACCCCGTTGCTGATGATCAGCGCCTCGATGCACACCGTTTACCTGAACACACCTGCGTGCAAAGCCGTGTACTTCCACAACAACGCGGCCAGCCAGAAGCTGCGAGACAAATACAAGAGTTTCGACACGTTCCTTGAGGAGACCCAGGGCAACCTGCAGGAAGAGGCCGGCATCACACCAGCCCTGCTCTCGATACCGCTGGCTCAGGCGCTGGACGTGGTGAACATCTTCAAGTACATGAAAGACTACTTCGAGACCGCCTCCAAACGAGGCATCACCTTGTTGTATGACGCCATGGTCGACCCGGTATCCAAGGTGATTCTGGAAGCCTACGGCCTGACCCATCCGCGCAATGTTCGCGTCGGTTATGCGGCGGCCTGCAATGGTGTGGACTTCAGCAAAATCGAACCCTACAAACCGGTGACCAAGGAAGCGGCCCGGCTGTTTTATCAAGGCTCGGTAAAACTGATATCCGATGGCTCGAACCAGGGGCTGACGGGTTATCAGATCGACGATTACTGCTGCGAGGCCACATCACCGAAAGGCAACTTCAACTTCTGTGACCCAAGCCCGGCCCCCCAGGACCCGACAACGCTCCCGTCGGCTTATCAGACCACCCTGAACAATGCCATTGGCACTGGCTGGCCATTGATGATTCACGCAAACGGTGACCGCGCCATCGAATTCACCTTGCAGGCCTACAAAAATGCGTTGAACGGCCAGAGCGGCCTGGAAAAACGCCATCGCATCGAACACTGCTCAATGCTGACCAGTGACACTCTCGACCAAATGAAGGATCTGGGCATCTCTCCCAGCTTCCTGATCGGTCACGTCGGCTATTGGGGGTATGCGTTCGAACAGGCGATCTTCGAGAAAAAGGCCAGCAAGATGCTCGACTTGTGCCAGGACGCCCTGGACAGAGGCCTGCGCATCTCGTTGCACAGCGATTGCACCGTCACCCCGCTGGGGCCGTTGCGCTCAATGGAACAGGCCGTGACCCGCAAGATGGAAGGCATACGCAACCAGGACGGTACGTTTGTCAAAGAGGCAGCCCGACAACCGGTACTCAACGAAAGCCAGTGCCTGACCCGTCAGCAAGCGCTGAAAGCCATCACCTATGACGCTGCGTGGCAGTGCCATGCGGATGCCTTTACCGGTTCGTTGCAGGATGGGCATTTCGCCGATTTTGTGATTCTCAAAAATAACCCCCTCGACGAACAATACCCGGCCAGCGACATCCGCAAAATCGTCGTCTGCGAAACCTGGAAAGGTGGGCACAAGGTCTACGACAACCCTGACGCCTGACCGATGATCGCTCGACCCTGCGGTAAACAGGCCGCAGGGTCGGGTTCAATTACTGAGCAGCCGTCTCCGGGACAGGCTTGTCAACCCGCTGTCCCGTTTCGATATCGCGGACCTCGAAATCCCACCGACCGTATCCGGTCTTGCCATCAAGCCCATAGGTACGGCCCGCTGCAAGCTCCACGGTTCTTTCCACCGTCCCGGTATAGCTCTGCTGGGAAAGTTCTCTGCGTACCTCGATGCGATGGATGCCCGGGCCGATGAAGTATTGGGACTGCCGGCTCAACCAGAACCAGGTGCCTTCACCATCGACTCTGACGATCGTTAACGCCGGGTTGATCTGATTGATCGTGGCGATATCCGAAACAGGCTTGCCTTCTGCACTTTCATGGGTGAAGTGGATGCATCCCGACAGCGTCAATCCCGCCAGCAAAAGCGCCGCAGAACGTAAAATGTTGCCAACTCGCATCAATGCCCCCACAGGCCTCTCAATAAAGCGGCATTAAATACGCTATCCCTTGATGAAATTCCACTTTGCCATCATTGATTGAAGGCCCGATGCTGCTGTCAGTCAGCGCCTCAAACCACTGGAAATCAGTATCTTGAGTCTCAGCCGCTGTCGCGAAATGCGACAACCTGAACTCCACAAAGCCCCCTTTTCCCCCTCCATCTCCTTGCACGGCGGGCCTGCGCAGCACGTTCGAGTATCTGGCACAGCCATTGCCAAGACCTGTTCAACGACAACGAACAACAAGAGGTCTTCACCATGCCCCTGCCCTATCTGCTTCCTGCCACCTCGGCTTTCATCCAGCGCCCGCCGCGCATGCTGATCGGCGGCGACTGGGTCGAAGCCGCCGACGGCCAGACCATGCCGCTGCACAACCCGGCCACTGGCGAAGTGTTGTGCGTGGTGCCTCGCGCCACCCCGGAAGATGTCGACCGCGCGGTGCTCGCCGCCCGGCAAGCCTTCGATGATTCGGCCTGGAGTCGCACCCGCCCGCGTGAGCGGCAGAACCTGTTGTGGAAACTCGCCGACCTCATGCAGCGCGACGCCGAACAGCTGGCGCAACTCGAATGCCTGAACAACGGCAAGAGCGCGGCGGTGGCGCAAGTGATGGACGTGCAACTGGCCATCGACTTCCTGCGTTACATGGCCGGCTGGGCGACCAAGATCGAGGGTTCCAGCGTCGAGGTGTCGCTGCCGCTGATGCCCGGCGATCAGTTCCACAGTTTCATTCGCCGCGAAGCGGTGGGCGTGGTCGGCGCCATCGTCGCCTGGAATTTTCCGCTGCTGCTGGCCTGCTGGAAACTCGGCCCGGCGCTGGCCACCGGTTGCACCGTGGTGCTCAAACCGGCCGACGAAACCCCGCTGACCGCGCTGAAACTGGCAGAGCTGGTGCTGGAGGCGGGTTACCCGGAAGGCGTGTTCAACGTGGTCACCGGCACCGGCATCACGGCCGGTTCCGCCCTGACCCACAACCCGCTGGTCGACAAACTGACCTTCACAGGCTCCACCGCCGTCGGCAAGCAAATCGGCAAGATCGCCATGGACTCGATGACCCGTGTCACCCTGGAACTGGGCGGCAAATCACCGACCATCGTCATGGCCGATGCCGACTTGAAAACCGCTGCGGCGGGTGCGGCCAGTGCGATTTTCTTCAACCAGGGCCAGGTCTGCTGCGCAGGCTCCAGGCTGTATGTGCAGCGCAAGCATTTCGACAATGTGGTGGCCGACATCAGCGACATCGCCAATGCCATGAAACTCGGCAACGGCCTCGACCCGAGCGTGGAGATGGGCCCGCTGATTTCCGCGCGCCAGCAGGAACGGGTCTATCGCTACATCGAAATGGGCCGGGAAAGCGGCGCGACCATCGCCTGCGGCGGCGAGCAATTCGGGCCGGGGTTCTTCGTCAAACCGACGGTGATTGTCGATGTCGATCAGCAGCATTCGCTGGTGCAGGAAGAAATCTTCGGGCCGGTGCTGGTGGCGATTCCGTTCGATGACGAAGCCGATGCACTGCGCATGGCCAATGACAGCCCTTACGGCTTGGGCGCGAGCATCTGGTCGAACGACCTGGCGGCGGTGCACCGGATGATTCCACGGATCAAATCGGGGTCGGTGTGGGTCAACTGCCACAGCGCGCTGGATCCGGCGCTGCCGTTTGGCGGCTACAAGATGTCCGGGGTCGGACGCGAGATGGGGTATGCGGCGATCGAGCATTACACCGAGTTGAAGTCGGTGTTGATCAAGTTGTAATGACTGCGCTCACGGCTCAGGGCTTGAACCCCTGAGCCAACAGCCACCCGCGAACGGCGCGTCCCTGCTCAAGCGTCAGCCCCGCAAACACCCGATCCGCCGGTTCATCGCGCAACCGCCGCACCAGCGGCGCCAGCTCTACACCTTGCACATGCCAGATCCCCAGCGGCTGATCCGCCGTAATCACCACCTCGGCCTCATCGACAAAACCGTCACGCAGTACCGGCATCCGCTCGATGCGCAGCGCGGCAAAATCCGCTGACGCATGGGCCGCTTCAGCGTCCGGCCATTGCCGCCGCGCCTGCCAGAACGGTTGATCGAGCCAACGCTGTTCATCGGCATAAAAGTCCCGGCCGATTCGCGCAAAGCGCAGGAACAATTGCTCCACTCGCTGACAGTGAAAACGTTGAGCCAGTGCTGCCCGTTCCGGTTTGCGCAACAGCGTGTTGATCACCACCGGCGCCTGCAACGCCGAGGACAGCGACTGAAAAATCCCGTTGCCGGACAGCGGGTCCACCGCCATCGCTGCATCGCCGACGCGAATCCAGTTTTCACCGCAAACCTGTGGCGCGAGAATCGCCGTGCTGCTGCGGGCGTGCAGTTGCAACTCCGACTCCACGCCGCCAGCAAAGAACGCTTGAGCAAAATCCGAAGCCTGACGCCGCGCGCGGCAGTGATCGAGCAACTGCGCCTTGCCTGGCAACCCGGCGCTGGCCACGTCCACGGTCCATTGCCAATAACATTGGCCGTCGTCCCGCCGGGCCATCCACGCCCAGCCGTCTTCAAGACTTTCCACGGCGCTGGCCGTCACACCCGACGCACCTTGCCAGCGATTGAGCAGGCTGACCGTCTCTGGCCCGCGCAAGCCTTTGCCGGACGCCGGCGCCTGCCGCCCCCGGGCTTCCACCAGGAAATCCGCAGCCAGCCTCTGCCCGTCATCGAGTTCTACCTGATGGCCGTCGGCCGAGGACTGAACATTCAGGATTCGCCCTTCAATCACCTCGACCCCGGCGACCCGCAGGTCTTCACGCAAACCACGATCAAAGGCCGGGCGATCCAGCAGAAACTCGATGTTCTGTGCATGTTGCTGGCCGTTCCATGAAACCTGTCGCTGGGACGGCAACGTGGCATTCGCCAAAGAATGATTCAACCCGGCACCGCGCAACGCCTCCAGCACCCGCTGCGAGACACCTTCGAGCGCTGCGAACCGCCGCCATTCACTGGCCAAGGTCACGTCATAACCCAGTCGTCGCAACCCCAACGCAACCGCCGCGCCAGCCGGCCCGGCACCGAGAATCAGGATCGCAGTCATGGGCCGAAACGCCGTTCAGGGCCGCGATAACGAGCGTGCTGTTTTAGCCAATCGATCACTTCAGCGTTGCTCGCCTGCGGATGCTCCAGCAGATAGCCGGCGATGTGACCGCTCAACGCTGCACAGCCCAGGCTTGCCCCGGACTGCCCCGGATAGGTGCCATGCACACACGCGGCAAAATCCGCCTGCGCACTGTCGAGCCATGACCATTGTTCATCGGTGCAACGGGCATCGCCGGTCACCCGCAGCACTTGCGGATAACTCGCCGGAAACACCGCTGCGCCCTGCGCCGGACTCGACGCACACAACAGAACACCACGGGCCACCGCCGCTGCGCAGGCCTCGCGCAACAGGCTGCGATCCTGACGCAAACCCAGGCTCAGATTGATCAGTCGTACGTCCTGCGCGACCAGCCAATCGATGGCCGCAGAAATCTGCAAGGCACTGGTGACACCGCGCTGATCAAACACCTGGGCCACACACATCTGCGCGACGGGTGCGCGGCGGCTGATCGCCTCGATCACCGCGCTGCCATGGCCAAGCGGATCGTCGCGCAGATCCGATTCCGCCAGTCCGTCCTCCAGCAACGAGAAACGCCGCCCGGCAATCACCTGCACCCGTTGCGCCGCCGAGTGTCCGCTGTCGACCACACCGATACGCAATTCAGGCTTCATGCAGCACCGTTTTCGAAATGAGCACACCGTCGAGCAACTCGAAACGCAGATCGGCATCGGCCAGGGTCGACGGACGATGGCTGATGAGGATCCGTGTGCGCCCGGCAAACAAACGGTCGATGGCTTCGATCACTTCACGCTCGGTCGATTCGTCGACGGCCGAAGTGGCTTCGTCGAGCACCAGAATCAACGGATCCTGCAACAGCGCCCGGGCAATCGCGATGCGCTGTTTCTGCCCACCGGACAATTGCTGACCGCGCTCGCCCAATGGGCTGTCGAGGCCTTCGGGCAACGATGCGATCAGGCTGTCGAGTTGCGCCAACCGTGCAACCTCGGCGATGGCTTCGCGGCTGGCGTCCGGCACGGCGTAAGCCAGGTTGTCGGCGAGGCTGCCGCGAAACAGCACGATGTCCTGACTGACCACGGCGATACGTCGGCGCAGCTCGAACAGTTCAAGTTCACGCAGATCCACCTCACCGAGCAGCACTCGCCCGGACTGCGGATCGTGATGCCGTTGCAGCAGGTCGATCAGCGTTGATTTGCCGACGCCGGATCCGCCGCTCAAGGCGACTTTCAAACCGTAGGGAATCGTCGCCTCGATGCCGCTCAACGTGCTCGGACGACCCGGATGGCTGAAGTGCACCGCGTCAAAACGCAACTCACCCGAAGTTGGAAACGGCTTCGGCATGGCTGGAGAAAACACCGTGGGCTCTTCGCCGCGCAACTCCATGACCCGCCCCAGACTGACGGTCATGCGCTGGATCGCCACGTACAACCCCAACAGGCTCTGCACCGGCCCGACCGCCATCCCCAGATAAGTGGAAAACGCGATCAGCGCACCGAGTTGCCAAGTGCCCTGCACCACCCAATAACCGCCGATCAAAAACGCGCAGGCACGGGACAGCGACGTCAACGTGCCGGGCACAGCCTGGGTAAAAAACTCGGTGACTTGCAGGCGCAGCAACTGGTTCATGTAGCCCTGCCCGAGGCTTTCCAGACGCCGTGCTTCACGCTGCTGCTGGCCGGCGGACTGGATGAATTTCATCACCGGCAGGGTCTCGACCATGAACGACGACATGTCCGCCGAACGCTCGCGCAACTGCCGCACATCGCGCTCGACCTTGCGCCGCATCCAGCGCAGCCACAGCACGTCGAGCGGGATCAGCACCAGCGCCAGCAATGACAGTTTCCACGACAGCGTGAACAGCATGGCGATCGCCACCACCAGGCCGATCACACTCGATACCGCCGAGAACAACGAGTCCACGGCAAAGCGCTGAATCTCTGCCACATCGCCGTCGAGCCGCGACATCAGATCGCCGATCCGCCGCTGCCCGTAGAAACTCGGCGACAGTTTTTGCAGATGCCGGTAAAGGTCGTCGCGCAGGGCAAACAGGATCCGCCCGGACAGCCGCGTGTGCAGATAACGGTTGATCCCCGACAGCGCCGTGCCGAGCAACCCGGCGATGATCATCAGCACCGCAATCAGCACCAGCATCGGGAAGTTCCGCGCCAGCAGCCCGTCATCGATCAGCAGTTTGATCAGCCACGGCTGCACCAGCACCAGCAGCGACGCGCATACCGACAGACCGAGCAGGCCGGCAATCGCCAACCGCTGCGGCCGCACGAAACCGTACAACCAGCGCAGCGCCGCTTGCAGCGCGGCGGGGTTCTGGCTGTCGATCAGCCGCACGAACAGGCGCTGCATCACGAGCGCAACTGTTTGAGTTTGCGATACAGGGTCGCGCGGCTGATACCGAGGGCGTCGGCGGCGGCCGAGACATTGCCCTGATGGGTGTCGAGGGACTGGCGGATCATCTCCAGTTCGTTTTCGCGAATGCTGCCGGTCTGGGGTTTCTCGGTGGCGCAGAGTTCGTCGAGCATGCTGTCGGGCAGGTGATCGAGGGTCAGCACGGTTTCCCCCGGCTCGCGCATGGCCAGGGCGGTGCGCAGGACCATCTCCAGTTGGCGAATGTTGCCCGGCCAGTGATACGCGCCGAGCAGGCGATTGAGGTCGTCGTGCAGAACAGCATTCGGCGCATCGAGTTTGCTCAGCAGACGAGCGACCAGCGCACTGAAGTCCTCGCGCTCGCGCAAGGCCGGGAGCATCACGCTGATGCCGTTGACCCGGTAGAACAGATCCTCGCGAAATTGCTTGTCCTCGACCTGGCGCTTGAGGTCGCGGTGGGTGGCGCAGATCAGTGCGACGTCGATGTCCTGCTCTTCCCCGGCACCCAGCGGCGCGACCTTGCGATCCTGCAAAACTCGCAGCAAACGCGCCTGCAAGGCCAGCGGCATGTCGCCGATTTCATCGAGGAACAACGTGCCGCCGTGGGCCTGTTGCAGGCGTCCGATCATGCCGCCGCGGCGCGATCCGGTGAACGCGCCTTCGCGGTAGCCGAACAGTTCTGACTCGATCAGGCCTTCGGGAATTGCCGCGCAGTTCACGGCCACAAAGGGTTTGTCGCTACGGCGGCCGGCCAGGTGCAGGGCACGGGCGATCACCTCTTTACCGGTGCCGGTTTCGCCGAGCAACAGCACCGGCAGCTCATTGGCCAGGCCTTGGCGAGCCATGCGCAGGGCGCGGGCGTAGCGGGCATTGTTGCCGGCCAGTGCTTCCAGATCCGGTTGCGGTTTGGCGGTTTTCGCCACGCTGCGTGGCGGCCCGCCGAGGTTGACCGAGCGCGCCGGGGCCCGCAGGGTCTTGTAGAAAAATTCGCCCTTGGCGGTCTGCACACTGCCGACGCCGCCCTGTTGCAGGCGGGTCAGCAATTGCACGCCATCGACCCCGAGAAACTCTTCGCAGCGCTTGCCAACCAATGCCGAACGCTCGGCCCGCAACAACTGGCAGGCCTGGGCACTGACCGCCAGAATCTGCCCGCCGAGACTGACCGCCAACAAGCCTTGCCACGGCGACTCCAGATACTGCCGGCGACTGTGGAAGGCGAGGACAATCTGATCGGGAAAACTGTTGTTGAACACCCGGCTCTCGATCTGGCTGACCGCCATGCTCAGCAGCGCGGTGCTGTCATGGACGCGGCCGAGAGGGCCTTCGCGGGTCAGGTCGAGGACGCCGAGAATTTCGCCCTGAGGGCAATGGATCGGCACCGAGGTGCAGGAAAAATCCGTGAGGCGATCGAGGTAATGCTCGCCGCAATCGATCAGCGTCGGCCGCGCTTCCACCAGCGCCGTACCGAGGGCGTTGGTGCCGCGGGCGGCTTCGCTCCAGCAGGCGCCGAGGGTGATGTCTTGCAAACCGCTGCCCTTGAGCCGATCGGCACGCCCTTCGACGGCGAGGATGGTGGCGTCGGAATTGGCGAGGATGATCAGACCTTCCTTGCCCTGACGCTCGGCCAGGTAATCGATGGCCGGTATCGCCGCATCGATCAGCAGGCGATTGCTCGCCAGCAAGACATCGAGACTCGCGCTCGATTCCAGCGCCAGCTC
This sequence comes from Pseudomonas sp. FW215-R2, assembly GCF_058789255.1. Taxonomy (NCBI): domain Bacteria; kingdom Pseudomonadati; phylum Pseudomonadota; class Gammaproteobacteria; order Pseudomonadales; family Pseudomonadaceae; genus Pseudomonas; species Pseudomonas sp. FW215-R2. The sequence continues at coordinate 11,195 of NZ_JBYTBO010000023.1, read as the reverse complement.
ATGCTTGCCATTGAAATGCACGCCGTGGTTCAGGCTGCGCCGCCACGAAGCATCGATCTCCGCACGCAACACGCCATCCGGGACCTGCCCTTCGAGATGGAGTTTTTCCCGGGCCAGCCGGGCTTCGTGGTGAGACTTGGGATCGGTTGTTTTTATTAGAGTCATCAAGCGCTCCGGAGCGGTCCGCTTTGCGCTTTTTTACTTCAGCGCCCTGACGCCAATGTTTACGTTAACGTCAGGGCGATGGCAAGCACCACAGGGCACTTCATCAGGTGGATTGTCTCAGCGCTGCCACACCTCGCCATTCACGAAAAACGCCCGGGCGTTGTCTTCGAGACTTTCCAGGTGATAGCCGCCTTCCTGCACGATCAGGCATGGCAGGCCCAGGCTGCGGATCCGCTCACCCAATGCCGCAAAGCCTTCCCGGGTCACGGCGACTTTGCTTTGCGGGTCCAGCTCATAGATATCGAAGCCCAGCGACAGCACCAGCACCTCGGCGCCGAACTCGCGCACCGCGTTCAATGCGACGTCCAGTTGCCCGAGGAAGTCCGCTTCGCTTGAACCGTGGGCCATCGGCAGGTTGAGGTTGAAGCCCTCCCCCGCGCCGCTGCCGCGCTCGTCGGCAAACCCGGCAACACCCGGATAGAAATTGGTCGGATCGCCATGCACCGAGACGTAAAGCACGTCATCACGGTCGTAGAAAATCTCCTGAATGCCCTGGCCGTGGTGCATGTCGGTGTCGAGCACCGCGACTTTGCCGAATTTGTCGCGCAGCACCTGAGCCGCCACCGCCGCGTTGTTCACGTAGCAGAAACCACCCGCCGCTTCGGCCCGGGCATGGTGCCCCGGTGGACGGCACAAAGCGTAGGCCGCCGGCTCACCATCGATCAACGCCTGAGCCCCGGCCACCGCGCTTTGCGCCGACCAATAAGCCGAGCGCCAGGTCTGTTCGCCGACCGGGCAACTGCCATCCGCCAGATAGCGCGCAGCCTGGGCGAGGATGCCGCGCAAGGCGTTGGGTTCGCGGACGAAGATGTTCGACATCACTTCATCGCCCCAGTCTTCGGGGATTTCTTTCCAGCGTGCGTGGGCTTCCTGAAGAAAGGTCAGATACGGCGCGCCATGCACCGCCAGCAACGGTGCGAGGCCGGCATCGACAGGCTGCTCGACACTGAAGCCCAAATTAAGGGCGGCCTGCACCAGACGTTGCGCACGCTCGGGGACTTCCTGCGGCGTGCGCATCTGCCCGCGCGAGTAATAGCTGCGTGGATGGTGAAGCAATTGTTCGGGGTGAAAAAAACTGCGCATGGTTCAGACTCCCTGTTCGATTCGACCGGCGCGGGCCAGCACGGCGTTCAGCAATACGTCGGTGCCCTGCTTCACGTCTTCGGGCAGCACGTCTTCGGCTTCGTTATGGCTCAAGCCACCGACGCACGGGATGAACACCATCGCCGTCGGGCAGTAGCGCGCCAGGTGAATCGCGTCATGCCCGGCACCGCTGACAATCGACTGCTGAGCGTAGCCCAGCGCATCCACCGCCTCCTGCACGGCCGCCACACATTCGGCGTCGAACGGGGTGGCCGGGCTGATCCAGTGCGGGGTAATCGTCAGGTTCAGGCCACGACCGTCGGCGATCGCCTGCAAGCGGGCGCGGACTTGTTGCTCCATGGCGGCGATGGCGTCGTCGCGGTGATGACGCAGATCGACGGTGAAATTCACCAGCCCCGGAATGGTGTTGCGCGAGGATTTGTTGATGTTCAACTCACCGACGGTGGTCAGGCCTTCGGGGGCAAAATCTGCGGCCAGACCTTCAATCGCCTGAATCATCCGCGCCACGCCGTACAAGGCGTCCTTGCGCAGCGGCATCGGCGTGGTGCCAGCGTGAGCGGCCATACCTTCGACACGCACGTCGAGCCAGCGGATCGCCTGACCGCCCGTGACCACGCCGATGCTCTTGGCGTTGTCTTCAAGGATCGGACCCTGCTCGATATGCGCTTCAAAATAGGCATCCACCGCGCCGCCCAACGGACGCTCACCGGCGTAACCGGTACGCTGCAAGGCCTCGGCAACGCTGATGCCATCGACATCGCGCACCGCCAGCGCGGCGTTCAGCTCCATGATCCCGGTGAACACTGCCGAGCCGAACATGGCCGGGGTAAAGCGCGCACCTTCTTCGTTGGTCCACACCGCCACTTCCAGCGGTTTGCGAGTCTGGATGTTCAGGTCGTTGAGGCAACGCACCACTTCCAGCCCGGCGAGCACGCCGTAGACGCCGTCGAAACGCCCGCCTTCGGGCTGGGTGTCGAGGTGGCTGCCCATCATCACCGGTGCAGCGTCCGGATCGGTGCCGGCGCGGCGAGCGAACAGGTTGCCGATGGCGTCCACGCTCAAGGTCATGCCGGCTTCCCGGCACCAGTGGGCGAACAGTTCGCGGCCGGCCTTGTCTTCGGCGCTCAATGCCAGACGGCAGCTGCCGCCCCGGGCTGTCGCACCGATTTCGGCCATGGCCATCAGGCTCGCCCACAGGCGTTCGCCATTGATCTTCAACATGAGGTTCTCCTGAAATTCCGGGTTAGGCACGGGCCATTTCCGCGCGATGGGCACTGGCGTGACGACGGGCGAGGGACAGCACGCAGACCAGCGAAATGCCGGCGATCAGGCTGTAGAACACCGCCATCGGCCACCATTGCCCCGTGAACCTGTGCGCCAGCAGCGTGCCGATCAACGGCGTCAGCCCACCGGCCACCGCGCCGCAGATCTGATAGGCGAGCGAGATTGCGGTGTAGCGCACGCGGGTCTCGAACATGCCGCTGACGTAACCGGCGATCACCGCGTAGAACGACGCCATGCACACCACCGCCAGCGCGATGCCGAGGATGATCAGCGGCGCCTGGGCCGAACTGACCAGCACAAACATCGGATATGGCGAGGCCATCGCCAGCAACGACACGAGACACAGGAAACGCGTCGCGCCGATCTTCTCCGCCGTCCACGCGGCCAGCGGCTGAATGCAGAACTGGATGATCGCGACGAAGAACAGGCATTCGAGAATCAGCGAACGTGGCAGCGCCAGTTGCTGAGTGGTGTAGGCGATCATGAAGGTGTTGGTGAAATACACCCCGGCAATGCCCAGCGTGTTGGCGCCGATGCACAGCAACAGCGGACGCCACGCGGTGCGCAGGACTTCCATTACCGGCGCCTGCTCTTTCTTGATTTGCTTGCTGGCCTGCTCGCGGCTGGCGAGGAATTCCGGTGACTCGTTCACGCCCAGACGAATCGCCAGGCCCACCAGCAGCAACAACGCACTGGCGAGGAACGGCAGGCGCCAGCCCCAGCTCATCAGATCCTCTTCCGGCAAACGGGTCACGGCACTGAAGGCCAGCAGCGACAGAATCAACCCCGCCGGGCTGCCCAGTTGCGCGAATGACGCGAAGAAATTACGCCGGCCCTTCGGCGCGTGCTCGCCAGCCATCAACACCGCCCCGCCCCACTCGCCACCAACGGCAATCCCCTGGACGATGCGCAACAGAATCAGCAGCACCGGCGCCGTCGCGCCGATCTGCGCGTAGGTCGGCAGCAGACCGATGCACACCGTGACCACGCCCATCATCAGCAAGGTGATGATCAGCGATTTCTTGCGGCCGATGCGATCGCCGATATGACCGAAGATGATCCCGCCCAACGGCCGGGCAAAGAAGCCCACGGCGAAGGTGCCGAACGCAGCCATGGTGCTGAACAGTGGATCGTCGGAAGGAAAGAACAGCGCACCGAAGACCAGTGCGGCGGCGGTGGCGTAAATGTAAAAGTCGTACCACTCGATCATGGTGCCGATGAAAGCAGCGGCCGCCGCACGGCGCGGCTGGTTCGAAGCGTGAGGCTTCATGGGTCGGGCTCCTTTGATTGTTTTTCTGGCAGGAGGGAAACGGTCAATCCGAGGCGCTCTGACGGCGCCTGTCGTGGGGTGATTTATCGTCCCGGGGCTATGATTAGTCAATTTTCTATTTATTATTCCGACTATTACCAAACCTTATAATCGAGAGCCGCCATGGCCGAACGTGATGTGCAACGCCTGCTCAACGACCGCCTCGACTGGAACCTGCTGCGCACCTTTCGGGTGATCGGCCAGGAGCTGAGCATCAGCCGCGCCGCCGCGCGCCTGCACCTGACCCAACCGGCGGTGAGCCAGGCGCTCAAGCGTCTTGAGGAACAACTGGGTCGCCAGTTGATCGCTCGACGCGGCCCGCGATTTGCCCTTACCGAAGTCGGCGAGCAAATCTTCGAACTGGCGGGCGAGATCTATGGGCAGATGTCCCAGGTCAGCAGCCTGCTGGAGCAACCGGCCGACGAAGTGATCGGCAAGGTGCGGCTGCTGATCATCAGCCGGATCTTTTCCGAGCGCTTCGATGACTTCCTCGCTGACTTCCATCAGCAGTATCCACGGGTCGATCTGGAGGTTGATGTGATGCGCAGTTCGGACATCGTCAGCGCTCTTCAGGAGAAAACCGCGACCCTCGGCCTGAGCCTCAATCGCCGCCCGCAACCGCGTCTGGAACAGCGCCTGTTCCTGCGTCAGCGCTATGCATTTTTCTGTGGCAAGCACCACGCGCTGTTCGGTCGACAGGACATTGGCGAAGGCGATTTGCAGCGGGAGAATTTCGTCAGTTTTACCAGCGACCAGATTGGCGGGATGCTCTCGCCACTGACGATTTTTCGTGATCAGCAAGGTTTCAGCGGACGCATCGTTGCCTCATCGCCAAGCCTGGAGGAAGTGCGCCGACTGGTGATCGCCGGGTTCGGTATCGGTTGTTTGCCGGAGCACGTGGTGGCGGCGGACGTCGAGGCCGGATTGCTCTGGCGCCTGCCGCCTCACGAGGGCATTGCCGACGTCGACATTCATCTGCTGTGGAACCGCGAGCAGCGCATGAGCCGTGCCGAAACGCTGTTCATCGAACGCTTGCAAGCCTGCCTGGCGGATCAATAACCGAGCAGTCGATCCGCGCTGTTGATCAGCGGTTCACCGGCATTCAAACGGCGGAAGTTCTCGGCAATCTGCTCGGCGATGCAATCGTGGGAGGCCGCCGAAGCCATGTGCGGGGTGATGGTCACGCCCGGCGTTTTCCACAGCGGATGATCGGCGGGCAGCGGTTCCTGCTCGAAGACATCGAGCAGCGCACCGCGCAGTTTTCCACGGGCCAGAGCCTGTTGCAGATCTTCGATGTTCAGATGCCCACCGCGCCCGACGTTGACCAGCGCCGCGCCGTTGGCCAGCCGTTCGAAGGTCTGGCGATTGAGGATGCCGCGAGTCTCGTGAGTCAGCGGCAACAGGTTGATCAGCAACTCCACGCCGTCGAGAAACGGGTTGAAAGCATCGGTGCCGGCGAAGGTCTGCACGCCCGGAAAATCCTTGCTGCTGCGCGCCCAGCCACGTACGTCGTAACCGGCGGTGGCCAGGTCTTGGGCAATTGCGCTGCCGAGTGAACCGAGCCCCATCACACCGATCCTGAATTGACTGGCCGGGCGTTGCAGCGGTCGCTCCCAATGCTGTTGGCGCTGTTGCTCAAGCACCTGATCGAAGCCGCGATGATAGTGAATCACCGCCCAGCGCACGTACTCGGTCATGCCTTGGCGATGGCCGGGATCGACCACCCGGCACACCGGCAAATCGGGGCACGACGGATCGTGCTCCAAATGATCGATGCCGGCGGCAACCGAGTGAATCACTTGCAGATTGGGCAACGCGGCAAGGCTGCCCGGCAGCGGAAACCAGCACGCCGCGATCTGCGCATTCGCCGCTTGGGGATCGTCGGCCAGCACCGCCGAGAGCTGCGGCGCGCGGCGGGCAAAGGCTTCCTGCAATTGTTTGAGCAACAGCGTGTCGCGTGACATCAGTGCAACGGTGTTCATGACAGATAGGACTCGCGCTGGGATTCGATCAGGGTCAAGGCAGCCTCCCAGGCCAGGTCGATGATGTTGTCCTGCTCGTCGCGGTCAAACTGCTCGGCGGTGTGGGCGCAGACTTCCGGCGACGGGTAATGCAGCTCACAACCGCCGGCCAGTGCTTGCACTTGCGCCTGGCAGGCACGCTCCAGAAAGTGGATTTCCTGGAATGCCTGGGCCACGCCGGAACCGCCGACCAGCAAGCCGTGATTGCGCAGGATCATCGCCCGGTGCGGACCGAGATCGGCGATCAAGCGCTCGCGCTCATCCAGCGACAACGCGATGCCTTCGTAGGTGTGATACGCCAGTTTTCCGTAGAACTTCAGCGCGTGCTGACTGATCGGCAGCAGACCTTGCTTCTGCGCGGCGACGGCCATACCCGCAGCGGTGTGGGTATGAATCACGCAGTTCAGATCCGGCCGCGCCATGTGGATCGCCGAGTGGATCACGAACCCGGCAGCGTTGACCCGATGCCCGGCGTATTCAGGGTCGACAATGCGCCCGTCCTGATCGATGCGCACCAGATCGGAGGCACGCATGCGGTCGAAGATCACCCCGTAGCGGTTGATCAGGAAATGATGCTCCGGCCCCGGAATCCGCAGGGTGATGTGGGTGTCGATCAGGTCGGTCATGCGAAAGTGCGCGATCAAGCGGTACAGCGCGGCGAGCTCGCAGCGGGCTTGCCATTCGATCGGGTCAATGTGGGCGGGTTTACTCACGAATACACCTCTTTGCTTGTGTGAAGAACAACCGGGTTGGCCCGCAGGCGTGCGAGGCCACAGACACCGATCAGCGACAGGGCGGACAGCAGCGTGAAGAACACCGCCAACGGCAGCCACTGCCCGGAAAACTTGCTGGCGAGCAGCGTGCCGATCAGCGGCGTGGTGCCGCCGGCCAAGGCGCAGCTCAACTGGTAGGCGATGGAAATGCCCGAGTAGCGCAGGTGCACCGGGAACGCCTGGGTCATGTACCCGGCGATCACCGCGTACAAAGCCGAGAGAATCACCACCGCGACGGCGATGCCGAGAGTCATCAGCAGGATGTTCTGAGTGCCAACCAGCAGGAACATCGGGTACGGCGTGACCATGCACAGCAACGCGACCAGCATCAGGAACCGCCCTTCGCCGATGCGCTCGGCGAGCAGCGCCGACAGCGGTTGCGAGAGCAATTGAATGACCGTCACCAGAAACAGGCAGTCGAGAATGGTCGCCCGCGGGATACCCTGATATTGGGTGACGTAGGTGATCATGAAGGTGTTGGTGAAAAAGAATCCGGCCGAACCGATGGTCACGGCGGCAGCAGCGAACAGGATCTGTCGCCAGCACTGGCGGATCACATCCTTCACTGGATATTGGGCGGTTTCGTTGTTGTCCCTGGCTTTGGCGAACTCCGGCGATTCATGCACACCGGAACGGATCATCAAGCCGACCATCATCAGCACACCGCTGGCGAGAAACGGCAGACGCCAGCCCCAGGCGAGGAAGTCTTCCGGCGACAGCGACGTCACCAGACGGAATGCAATCAACGCCAGCAGCAAACCCGCCGGGCTGCCGAGTTGGGCGAACGAGGCATAGAAGGTCTTGCGTTTGGCCGGTGCGTGTTCGCTGGCCATCAATACCGCCCCACCCCACTCGCCACCGACGGAGATGCCCTGGATCAGGCGCAATACGATCAACCCGATCGGCGCCCAGATGCCAACGCTGGCATAACTCGGCAGCAGACCGATGCCCGCGGTGGCCAGGCCCATCAGCGCCATGGTCACCAGCAGCATTTTCTTGCGACCGAGGCGATCGCCCAAATGGCCGAACACCATGCCGGCCATCGGGCGGGCGATGAAGCCGACGGCGAAACTGCCGAACGCGGCGAGCGTGCTGGTCACCGGGTCGTTGCTGGGAAAGAACACTTGCCCGAGCACCAGTGCGGCGGCGGTGGCGTAGATGTAGAAATCATAGAATTCGATGGTCGTGCCAATGAAGGCAGCGGCCGCGGCGCGACGCGGCTGAGCGGTGGTGTGCATGCAAGAACCCTGTGTATTTATAGTTTTGGGCAGGTGTCGAGGCGGCTGACGGTCGCGCTCTGTGGCGCTTGTGGGCTTTATCGCTTCCGTGACAGGATTAGTCAATTTTCAAAAACTTATCTTTACTATTAGCGTGGCTACTGCATGACTTCTTCCTCGAATCCTTGGATCGGCCGGCGTTTTCTCAATGACCGGCTGGACTGGAACCTGCTGCGCACGTATCTGGTGATCGGTCAGGAAGGCAGCATGAGCCGCGCCGCTGCGCGTCTGCACATCACCCAGTCGGCGGTCAGCCAGGCGTTGAAACGCCTCGAAGAACAATTGGATTGTGTGTTGATTGCGCGCAGCGGACGGCGCTTTGATCTGACGGAAACCGGGGAGGAAGTGCTGCGGATTGCGGCGGATATCTACGGCGATATTTCCCGTTTGGGCACCGTGGTCGAGAATCGTCATGACGACGTTGTCGGCAAGATCCGCATCCTCACCGTCAGTGGTGTGCAGGCGCGGCATTACGACGAGTTTCTTGCGGATTTCCACGAAACTCACCCGAAAATCGAGCTGGAAGTCGAGGTGATGGGCAGCTCGAACATCATCAGTTCACTGCTGCAAAAGACTGCTACGGTCGGCGTCGGACTGTGTCGCCTGCCTCAGCCACGGCTGGAGCAGCGGGTACTGTTTCGTGAGCGCTACGCGTACTTTTGCGGACAACGGCATCGACTGTTCGGGCAGCAGAATCTGACGCTGGAGCAGTTGGCAGCTGAGAACTTTGTCAGCTTCACCAGCGATCAGCTTGGCGGTAATCTGTCGCCGTTGACGCTGTTTCGCGACCAGCAGGGGTTTACCGGCAAGATCGTCGCTTCTTCCACCAGTTTCGAAGAGATTTACCGCCTGATCTGTGCAGGCTTCGGGATTGGTTGCTTGCCAACTCACCTGGTTCGACGAGATGTCGAACAGGGCTTGCTGTGGCGCTTGCCGCCGGAGGACGGGGTGGTGGATTTCGATATCCAGCTGCTGTGGAATCGCGAACAGAAGATGACTCAGGCTGAAACGGTGTTCCTCGACAGCTTCCAGCACATGCTCAGCTTGCGTGAGCCTGTGCTGTGAAGCTGTGGCGGATTACACGTGAGGATCGCCCGGTGCCTTGGTCGGCGCCGCGTATTGCGGCTTGAGGTGACCGTCCTGGTCGAGTAGCCAGGCGTCCATGATCTGCCGCACCACGGGACCTGCGACTCGGCCACCGGCCTCGCCGTTTTCGATCATCACCGAGATGGCGATTTTCGGATGTTCGGCCGGGGCAAAACCGACGAACAAGGCGTTGTCACGATGGCGCTCGAGGGTTTTCTCGCGGTTGTAACGCTCGCCCTGCTTGATCGCCACCACCTGCGCGGTACCACTCTTGCCGGCGATGCGGTACTGAGCGCCGGCCGCCGATGCCCGGGCGATACCCCGAGCATCATGCATCACCATCTGCATGCCGTGGTTGACCTGCTCCCAGTCGCGGGGGTCCTTGAGCAGGATGTTCGGCATCGGGTGCTCGTCCACCGGCGGTACACCGTCGACAGTCTTGGCCAGGTGCGGACGATTCCATACCCCCTTGTTGGCAATCAGTGCAGTGGCCTGAGCCAGTTGCAGCGGCGTGACCTGCATGTAGCCCTGGCCGATGCCGAGGATCACCGTCTCACCGGGGAACCAGGCCTGACGTCGGGTGGCGCGCTTCCAGGCCTGGGAAGGCATCAGGCCGGGAGACTCTTCGAACATGTCCAGCGAGACTTTCTCGCCGAGGCCGAACATTGCCATGTAGTCGTGCAGGCGATCGATGCCGAGCTTGTGCGCCAGGTCGTAGAAGTAGGTGTCGTTGGAACGCATGATCGCTGCGTCCATGTCCACCCAACCGTCGCCACTGTGGTTCCAGTTGCGGTACTTGTGGTCGAAGTCCGGCAGTTGGTAGTAGCCAGGGTCGAAGACGCGGGTCTGAGGCGTGACCACGCCGGCGTCGAGTCCGGCAATCGCCACTTCAGGCTTGATCGTCGAACCGGGCGCGTACAAACCGCGCAGTACGCGGTTGAACAGCGGCCGGTCGATGGAGTCACGCAGCGCCGAGTATTCCTTGGAGCTGATACCGGTCACGAACAGGTTGGGGTCGAAGCTCGGGTTGCTGACCATGGCCAGCACTTCGCCGGTCGATGGATCCAGTGCAACCACCGAACCACGACGATCACCCAATGCGGCTTCGGCGGCTTCCTGGAGCTTGATGTCGAGGCTCAGGACAATGTTTTTGCCAGGAATCGGATCGGTGTGTTTCAGGACCCGCAATACGCGGCCCTGAGCGTTGGTCTCCACTTCCTCGTATCCGACGTGACCGTGCAGTTGCGGTTCGTAGAAACGTTCGATGCCGGTCTTGCCGATGGACTGCGTGCCACGGTATTCGACCGAATCGAGGGTCTTGGATTCTTTTTCGTTGATGCGTCCGACGTAGCCGATCGAGTGTGCGAAGTGCGCCCCGAGCGGATAGTTACGGACGAACTGCGGTTCGACATCCAGGCCCGGCAGGCGGAACTCGTTGACTGCGAGTACGGCGATCTGTTCTTCGGTCAACTCATAGAACAGCGTTACTGGTGTAAACGGGTGACGCGACTGCTTCATCGCCTTGTCGAACACTGTGCGATCTTCGGCTGGCAGGTGCAGGAGGCTGATGACTTCGTTCAGCTCCTGATTCACATCGGTGGCACGTTCGCGGGTGATGATCAGGTTGTAACTGGGACGGTTGTCGGCCAGCAGCACGCCATTGCGGTCGTAAATCAACCCGCGAGTTGGCGGGATTGGCAGGACATGGACGCGGTTGTTTTCGGAGATGGTCGAGTGGTAGTCGAATTCAACTACTTGCAGGATGTACAGGCGCACCACCAGGGCACAGCTGATCGCGAAGACGAACAAGGCACAGGCGACCAGCCGTTTATTGACCAGACGCGTCTCTTTTTCGTGATCCTTGATGGGGATTGGTTCAGGCATTTCTGCAGCAACTCGTTGACAAAAAATTGAGCGCCGATCCTTGGGCGTGACATCAGTCCGTTAAAAAACGAGCTGCACCATACCAAAAACCGAGCGGTCATTTCAGAAGGATTTCCCCAATGGTTGCCATCGCGACGGTCGGAAGCCCTTTGAGCACTTTCCTGCGGGCAAAACAAAACCCCAACTGCTTTCGCAATTGGGGTTTCGGAATTTAATCTTGACGATGACCTAC
>NZ_JBYTBO010000022.1:0-114217 GCF_058789255.1 Pseudomonas sp. FW215-R2 | reverse complement strand
CACGGGGTGGCGAGGAAGGTGTTGCGGTAGCCCTGGTGGAAGTCGTCCTTGTTGTCGGTGGTGTCGCTGGTCACCGATTCTTCGAGGACTTGCGGCTGTTTGCCTTCGTGGAAGATTTCGGTGAGCAGCCACAAGTCGTTCCACTCACTGCGCGGGTGGTCGGACATTTCCATGAAGTGGCCGCTGACCAGTCTGGTCTGGTCGCCGCGACCTTCGGCCTGACGGTAGTCGGCGCGGTGGCGTTCGAGGGCGCGTTGGCTGAGGAACTTGCCGCGTGCGCGGTCGATGAAGCGGCCGGGGTAGTCATAGTCTTCGAGATCCGGTTCAGCGTCTTTGCTATCGAGAGCGCCATCCGGCTTGTACGCTGCTTCCATTTGCAGGCGCGGTTTTTCGAAGTCGTAGTCGCGGCGGGTGGTACGGCTGGTGCGGGTTTCCAGGCGCAGCCGGAAGCCTTTGATCACCGGCTCTTCGGCGACCATGCCGCTGCCCTGTACGTACGCAGTGGGCTGGCCGAGATTCGGGAACACGGTCTGGTCATCGCCGAACACCAGCAGGTGGCCTTTCGGGTTGTGCTGGAAGTGGTAGTGAATGCCTTCCTCTTCGCACAGGCGCTGGACGAAGTGCAGGTCGGTTTCGTCGTACTGCACACAGTAATCGCGATCCGGGCAAGGCTGGCTGAGCTGGAAGCTGTAGGCGTTGCCCTTGATGCCGTGCTCGTCGAGGATCAGTGCGATGATTTTCGGCGCCGACATCTGCTGGTAGATGCGCTGGTTGGTGCGGTGATGCAGGTATTGCAGCTGCGGCACCAAGGAGACTTTGTAGCGAGTCAGGCGCTTGCCGGCATCGCCCTGGGCGACGCGGTAGATCTGGCCGTGGATGCCCGAGCCTTGTGGATCGAGGGCGAGGAACGCCTGTTTGTGCAGGAGTTTTTCCAGGTCCAGATCCGGGTTTTCGCTGACCAGTTCCAGGTCGAAACGGAACGGCTGGCTGATGCCTTCGGTGCCGGTGAACGACAGGACTTGCAGGTCGCCCACGTAGTCTTCAACGGTCAGGCTGAAGTGCGTTTCGTTAGCTGGGTTGAACATAAAGTGCTCCCTGTTCGAATGTCATCCGTTACGCCCGCAGTCGCAAACGCTGCAGCCAGGACGAGGTGGCGCCCAAGGCGTCACGCAATTGTTCAGCAGAAATCGTGCGTTCTGTCGCGTCAAAGGCCAGCGCGGTACGCAGCGCGGGCCAGCAGTGTGTCGGCAGATGTGCCGGGGCTTGCAGTTCGCGATCCAGATGTTCGTCACGGGCCTGGGTCGAGGACAAGCGGCGGAACGGGTGTTTGCCGCCCGCCAGTTCATAGATCACGCAGGCCACGCCGTACACGTCCGCGCTGGCCGACAACGGTTGGCCCTCAAGCAGTTCGGGGGCAGCGTAGCCCGGGGTCCAGGCGTTGAAGCGCTCGCGGCTCAGGTGCGGCAGGCCGGGCAGGATGCCCTCCTCGGCTTGCCCGAGACCGAAGTCGAACAGGCGCACGCCGTCTTCGCAGAGCATGACGTTGCTCGGCTTCATGTCACCGTGCAGCACGCCGCGACGGTGGGCGTAGGCCAACGCGTCGAGCAGCGGCAGCGCGATGTCGCGCAGTTCTTTCCACGGCAGGCCCAATGGCCGCTCGCAGAGCAGTTTGTCCAGGGTCAGGCCACGCATGAGTTCCATGGTGATGAAGGCCCGCTGGCAATCGGTGTCCACTTCGAACGTGTGCGGTCGCAGCACGTTGTCGTGGCGCAGGCGTCGGGTCAGGGCGAACTCGCTGTAGAGCAAGGCACTGGCGTCCGGCGACTCGGCAAATTCTTCGCTGAGGATTTTCAGCGCAATGTAAGGATCGGGATCGCCGAACTGTTCGTGCAGCAGATCCCGGGCCCGGTAAACCGCACCCATGCCACCGGCCCCGAGCAGACGCTCGAGGTGATAGCGGCCGGCAAGTACGTCCGGCAGTGCACCGATGCTGGCCTTGGTTGGCGCCAACAGAGGCTCTGCCTTGTTTTCCTTGGCGAAGGCGAAATAGGTCAGGTTGTTGGCCTGCTCTTCACTCATCAGCAAATCATCGACTGAGGATTCGAGTTCAGTCATTGGCGGATCACCACGGCAGTCAGATTGTCGCGAGCGGCACCCCGCAGGGCGCCGTCGAACAGACGTTCCAGCGCCACATGTGGCGCCGCCAGGCTGAGAGCGTTGCCGAGGGCATCGCTGCTCAGGCCTTGATACAAACCATCGCTGCACAGCAGGAACACATCGCCCGGATAGACTTCGAGCTCCAGCACATCCAGCGTCAGTTGTTCCGCCGCGCCGACCGCCCGGGTCAAGGCCTGGGCTGCCGGGTGCGCCGCTGCCTGTTCGACGCTCATCTGTTGCTCGTCGATCAGTTGCTGCTGCAGCGAATGGTCCTTCGACAGCTGATACAGACGCTGCCCGCGCCACATGTAGCAACGACTGTCGCCGGCCCAGATGCAGGCCGCGCGATTGCCGTCCACCAGCAGCGCCACGACGGTGCTGCCCATGATGCTGTCGTGACGCCCGGCGGTGACGGTCAACTCTTGCCCCAGGCGCCGGTTCAGCCAGTGCAGGCACTGGCGGATGGCTTTGAGGCGTTCGTCGAAGTCTTCGTGCTGCGGCAGTTCAGCCAGGCTGGCGACGATCAACTGGCTGGCGATGTCGCCACCCTGATGACCGCCCATGCCGTCCGCGACCACCCACAGCCCATGCTGCGGGGTGTCGAGGAAGGCATCTTCGTTGCGCGACCGCACCTTGCCCGGGTCGGTTCGCGCCGCGCTGCGCCAGGGACTGGCCACCAGCATCAGAGCTGCACCGGCATACGGAAGGTGCGCATCACGCCCATGTCGAACGGGTTCGGTGTGCGCTGGCTGGTCAGCAGGTAGTTGGCGCGCAAGCCACCCACATCGGCTTTCAGCACCAGCACATCGCGACCGGTCAGGTACTCGGTCTGCATCAGGTCGAACAGACGGAACAGCGACCACGGGCCGGAGTTCTTCTCGATGCCGATCGGACGACCGGCCATCTTGTCCATGACCAGGCTGGTGCGACCGTCTTCAGCATCGGTCGGCCACTTGAAGTTCATCGGCAGGATCGGACCGTGGCGGTATTCCATGGTCTTGTCGCCGAACTTGAACTCGGAACGGCTGACGGCCGGATCGAGGGTGTACGGCTCCAGCTTGAACTGCACGGTCGGCTCGGCCGGGTTGATCGAGAAGAAGCTCTGGCGAATGTTCAGCGCCGCAGCCATCTGATCGAGGAAGACCTTGGACACCGGCAGGCTGCGACCGTCGATGCTGCGCATCCGGTAGCTGCCCGGATCACCGCTGACGAATGGACGCATGTAGCTGTCGAAGAAGCGGTCGATGGTACCTTGAGCCCGGAAGAACTCGCGGAAATCGCTGATCGCCACGTCGCTGGTGCTCGACGCGCTGAACGGGTAACGCTGGTTGATGGTCTTGCCATACACGCTGTACAGCTCGCTCTGATAACGGCCGTTCAGGTATTGGTAGGCATCGTTGAGCACCAGGCGCCACGAGTCTTCGGCCAGCACGTTGAACCACACGCTCAGCGGACGCGGCAGACGACCCGACGCATTGCGCAGGTTGGTCAGCGCATCACGCTGGCCGCTCATGCGGGTCTTGGCCAGTTCGAACGCGGCTTGCTCCGGCGTGCTGGAACGGGCAAGGCCCGCCAGTTGCAGTTGCAGGTCGTTGAGCGCGGCGAATGCCGGAGTCAGGTCAGCGGCCGGGCCGTTGTTGTCGTCGAGCAGCTTGTGCAGCGGTTCGAAGCGACGTTGCAGCGACTTCTTGGCGGTGTCCGGCAGATTCTTCGCCACGTTCATGGCCGAAGCCTTGTCCGCGACGGCGGAAGCGAGTTTGCCGACCTTGCCCAGTTTGCCCTTCTGCCCCGCCAGCGCATCGGCGGCGTCACCGGCTTCATCCACCGGCTCAGGGGCTGCCTGGAAACGGGTGTTTTCGCGCACTTCGGTCAGCAGCGCCAGCACCGGCGAGTTGGCCGACGTCAGGCCCGCCAGTTGCTCGGCGCCTTCACCGGCATCGCTGATCGGCGGCAGTGCCACCTGGCCAACGGCCTCGCTCCAGTAGTTGGCGTAGTCGCGGAAGTACAGCTGCTCCAGCTCGACCATCAGGCGACGCAGATCCATGTCGCTGATGCCGGCGCCTTCGCCCAGCACCCAGTTGTCACGCAGGATGTCGGTCACCAGCGCCGAACCCTGCACAGAGAAATACTGCTGATAACCGGTCTGGGTGTAGAAGCCCGGGATCACGTATTCGGTGCCAATGAACAGCGAGCCCTGCGGGCCGAGGTGCTGGCTGAAGCGATAGTCCGGCAGGTTGCGCGCCTGCTCACGGAGCATGCGGTAAACCACGTTTGCCAGCGATTCACTGCGCAGAACCTGACGCGCCTGAGTTACCAACTGCTCGTTGAGCGGGTAGATAAACGGCAGCTTCAGCAGACGCTCCAGGTGCGCGTTCAAACCGTTCTGCACGGCGGTGTTGCCGGTGTAGCGCTGCGACCAATCGGTGGCGACCCAATCCTTGAGCCAAGCCGCGTCACGACGATCCTTCATGTTCAGCATCAGGTACGCGCGCAGGCTGTTGATCAGCTTTTCGCGGTCCTTCATGTTGGCGCGGATCTGGCCTTCGAGCATGGTGGCGACGCGCGGCAGCAGTTGCTTTTCAAGCTCGCGCTCGTACGCCTCCTTGACCACTGGATTGACGTCCTGGCCCTGATACAGACCGACGCGCTCGTGGTACGCGGCGTCGCCCTTCTTCGGGAACACCTGAGTCGCGGCGTAGCTGGTGTCGAGGGTTTTCAGCGTACCCATGGCGTCATCGCGCGGCGACAGTGCCGTGCGTTGCTGGGTCCAGTTCTGCGCCAGATTGCGCAGGTTTTCCAGACGCTCATAGTTGGCCGAGAAACCGCCAGCCCAGAGCATGCCGAACAGCGCCAGCGCGCCCAGTGCACCGACGTACAACGCACGCTGGCCCCAATGGATACGGCTGCGTTCGCGCTTGTCCAGACCGGCCAGATCGGCCTCCGGGAAAATCACCCGGCTGAGCAAGTGGTGGATGAAACGCGAACGACCGCTGCGCAGGGTCGGCAGCACGCCGGCGCTCATGCCCAGACTTGCGCCGATACCGGCGGTGGTCGAATCCATTTCGTGGGTCAGGTGCGGAGCGCTGGTCAGGTAGAAACCACGCAGTTGCGTCGCTCGCTGATAGCGGTTGCCGGTGAACGCCATGTCGACGAACAGGCACAGGCGCTCGCCGATCTGTCCCATTTGATGCGGGAAATCGAGGATGCGGCCACGGCGCTGGGTGTCGCGCTCGGAGTGCATGCGCATGATCACCTGGCTGTTGAGGCGACGCAGCAGCTCTTCGAACTCGCTGCGCAGTACAGCCACGTCGGTGCCGACCTGATCCTTGCGGAAACTGGTACCCAGCACCTGATCGCTTTCTTCGCGGGTCAGTTGGTCGAAGAACTCGTCGAAGCCCAGCAGCTTGTCAGCCTTGCTCAGCACCAGATACACCGGCACGTCGACGTGCAGTTTCTGATAGACGTCTTGCAGACGTGCACGTACCTGGCGAGCCAGAGTGTCGATGTCCTGCTCGCTGCCACTGGTGAGGGTTTCCACCGGAATGGTCACCAGCACGCCGTTCAGCGGACGGCCACGACGACGCTTGCGCAGCAGTTCCAGCAGAGTGGTCCAGGCGCTGCCGTCGACTTCCGAATCCGGCTGGGTCAGGTAGCGGCCGGCGGTGTCGATCAGCACACCGTGGTCGGCGAAGTACCAGTCGCAATGACGGGTGCCGTGGGTGTCGCGGGTCAGCTTGCGGTCGATCTTGTTGATCGGGAATTCCAGCCCGGAGAAATCCAGCAGGCTGGTCTTGCCGCTGGCCTGCGGGCCGATCAGCAAGTACCACGGTAGGTCACTGCGCCAGCGCTCGCTGCGGCCGCGATACAGGCTCGAAGTCTTGAGGGTTTTCAGGGCGTCCTTGAAACGCTCCTTCAACTCTTTCTGCTCTTCTTCGATCAGGTCGTCACGACGGATACGGTCCTGGCCGTCTTCGGTTTCTTCGACGGCTTTCTTGCGGATACCGGCGCGCCAGCTGACGAAGACCATGGTCAGGCCCCAGATCAGGAACAGCACGCTGATGGTCAGCAACCGGGAGGTCGAACCTTCCCAGAACTTGTAGTCATCCACCGCCAACAGCGGGCCGACGAACCACACCAGCAGCGCCACGAACAGCACCAGCAGCAGGGTCCAGACCCAGGTCTGGCGCAGGAAGGCGCCGACTTTCTTGAAAAACTTTTTCATCACACGTCCCTGTTTACGGCTGCGACTGCGGCTGGACCGCGGCCGGATCAAGCGGCTGATAAGGTTGCAGCACGGTGTCGCGCTGCTCGCCCAAGACCCAAGCGAAGCCCGAATACATCATCACCAGGCAGACGAAGGTGAACAGCACCACCATCCACGCCGGCACGATGCGCACCAGGTTGCGGCGCTGATCGTTGAGGCCTTCCCACTGCGGCGACAATTCGCGCGGCACGTCACCACGCAACTGACGGATCTGCCGGTACAGGGCGTCGCGGATGCCTTCGAGTTCCAGCATGCCGCGCGCCTGTACGCGGTACTTGCCCTCGAAACCGAGGGACAGGCACAGGTACATCAGCTCCAGCATCGGCAGGTGCTTGA
The DNA here is from genome assembly GCF_058789255.1 of Pseudomonas sp. FW215-R2. Lineage (NCBI taxonomy): Bacteria > Pseudomonadati > Pseudomonadota > Gammaproteobacteria > Pseudomonadales > Pseudomonadaceae > Pseudomonas > Pseudomonas sp. FW215-R2. Next base: position 107,460 of record NZ_JBYTBO010000022.1, on the reverse strand, counting down.
CCGGGTTTTTCGACAGCCGATCGAGCAGCTGGAAGAACTTCTCGCCACCGAAGGTTTCGTTGTGGAAGCTGCTGAGCAGGCTCATCTGCGACCACTCGCTTTCGTTGCCCCACGGCGTGGTCACGACGGCTTCGTCGACCACGGTGCAGAGCACGTAACGCGCGGCCATCACCTGGCTGCTTTCGGCGCCGTTGTGCAGGGCGCGCACTTCAAACAGCTTGAGCCCGGCGGTCAGGCGCTCGTTGAGCGCGTAGAGGTCTTCGCGGGTTTCGCTGTGCTTGAGGCGCACCACTTCCGACAGCAGTTCGGACGACGCGGCCACCAGCGAATTGAGGCTGATGTTGAAGGCTTCCGCCGGGCGCAGGCGCGCGGCGTAGATCATCCGTTCTTCCAGTTGTTCGAAGCGCGGTGGCGCAGCGAAGTCGGTCAGCGGACTCGCCGCCGGGCCATGGCCCTGACGGTCGAGCAGGACGGTTTTGTCGTCCTGGTTGTGTTCCATGTCCTTGATCATGTCGGTCAGTTCCTGATGGCCCAGAATTTCAGTTCAAGCTCGGCGAATTCGCCGGACACATGGAACGCGAAGCCGCCGGAGCGCTCGAGTTGTGCCAGGTCTTCGGAACTGAGTTCGAGGATGAAATAGGTTTTGTTCGAGTGGAACGCGATCTGCCGTGGGGCCACCGGCAACGGTTTGACCTTGATCCCCGGCAAGTGCAGGTTGACCAGTTGGCGGATGCGCTCCACCGGGCCGACCTTGAGGTGCGCAGGCAAGCGGTTGCGCAGTTCTTCGGAGTCGCAGTTGGCACTGGCTGCCAGCACGAACGACGCCGAGCCCAGCAGTTTGTGGTCGTGCAGCGGCGACACGATGATCCCGTACTGACGTGCTTGCAGGATCAGCTCGATGGCGTGTTGTTCCAGCACCATCGACAGCACCTGACGGATCGACTCCATCAATTTGCGGAAGCTCGCACCCTGGTCGGCGTGGGAGTAGCGGCTGTCCAGACGCGGGCGTTTGCTGTCGCTGGAGAAGGTCGCCAGATCGCCGAGCATGGTCAGCAGCGTGCGGTACAACTCTTCCGGGTGAACCTGCTCCAGGCCCAGGTAGTGGCGCAGCAGCAGTTCGGTGCGGTTGATCAGTTGCAGCATCATGAAGTCGCCGATTTCCGCGCCGCCGACCTTGCCGTTCGAACGAATACGCTCGGCAATGGTGTCGCCCCGGTGACCGAGCATGCTGATCACTTCTTTCAGGCACGACAGCAGGTAGCTGGAGGCGTGGGCCTGAATGTAGGTCGGCACGAAGTCCGGGTCGAGGCTGATCACGCCGTCCGGCGTGGTGTCGAGCACGTCGCAGATCTTCAGCTTCACGTAGGCCTGGTCGCTCTGCTGCTCGCCGAGCAACAGCTTGAAGTCCGGGCGACCGCATTTGACCTGGCTCGCCGAATCGTCGCCGGCGTTGGAGTCGGCCACTTCGGTTTCGTAGGCGGTATAACGCGCGAGCACGTCGGACTGCTCCGGGCGACGGGCCTCGATGTGGTTACCGGTAACCAATGGCAGTGCCAGGTAGATCGGCATGTTGCCGGTGTTCGGCGGCACGTCCAGCGCCAGCGGTTCGGTGTTGCCACCGAGTTCGAACAGGCTGCCGTCCGGCAGGATCCCCGAGGCTTCACTGATCACCAGTTTGCCCATGTTGAGGAACTGCAAGTCGATCTCGAGATTCAGGAAACCCCAGGTGTAGCCGCCCAGCAACTGGGTGCGGGTCTTCATCTGGTGATCGTAGTAGCGGTCGTTGTGCTGGAAGTGCTGCGGACGCAGCAGCATGCCTTCCTGCCAGATAACTTTATGGGTATTCATGATCAGTCATCCGCCTTGGCGAGCACTTCGTTGGTTTTGCGGATACCGGCCTGGTCCAGCGTCAGATCGGCTTCGGTGACTTCCAGCGGCGTGATCGGGAACGTGTGGCGCCACTTGGTTTCCGGCAGGTCACGGTAGGCGGCGAGGATGCCGATGTAGCGGCTGCCCTCCTCCACGCTGAGTTTCAGTTCCACGGTTTCACCCGGGCGCAGTTCGAGTTCTTCGCTGGCAACCAGGTCCGGGTTGAGGGATTCCTTGGCGCGCTCGTAGAGGCTGAAGAAATCGGCGTTCTCGAAGGTCACCGGGTGCTTGAGTTCGAACAGGCGCACCACGATCGGCGACGGACGCCCGTTGAGGTCCGGGTTCAGTTGATCGCTGCCGGTGATCTTGAGGTTGATCTTGGTCACTTTCGAATACGGCGACATCGACGAGCAACCGGCGAGCAGCACCAACAGGGTGAGCGCGGTCAGCGTCTGGAAAAAAGCGGTCGAGCGGCGAGACATGCGCATCATCCTTGGTGGTCGGTGTGGAGGGTGGAGATCAGGCGGATCTGTTCTTCGTAAGCCTGGGCGAAGTCGCGGGCCAGCAGGCGCTCGCTCCACTCATCGTCCTGACGCAGCGCGTGGTGGTAGCGGTTGAACGCTCTCCAGCGGCCACCGGAAGTGGCGAGCAACGGCTTGTTGTCGCGCTCGAAACGCAGGGTCAACTGCTCCGGCGAGAAGTGCTCCAGGGTGCCGCGCACCGCCGCACGGCTGGCGGTCAGCAGCGCCACCTGATGCGCCTGCAAGTCGCGGAACGCACGAGAGATTGCCTGCTCGGCCGGCAAGTGGCCCGGCTTGTGCGGCTGCAACAGGATGTCCAGCGCTTCGCTCGGATCGACGGCGAATTTCAGCGGATTCTTGTTGGTGCCTTGCACGGTGGTCTGGGCCAGACGCAGTTCGTTTTTCAGCTCGGAGCGGGTGCGCAGGCTCTGTTGCAGACCGCCGATGCTCTGGCGCAGCAGGCGTGCGGCATTGACCGCCAGCGCCTCGCGCTCGTCATGGCTCAGGCCTTTCAGATCGACACCCAGCGCTGCACCGAAGTGATCCCAGAAACCCTGTGGCTGACGCTCGACCTCTTTCGGAGCCGGCGCAGGTTCAGGCTTGGGCTCGACGATCAGCTCCGGCACCATCAGGCTTTCCATGTCGATGCGCGCATAGTCGGCGCGCTGACGGGAGTCTTCCGGGTCAGTGACCGGCGCGAGCATTTCCTCGAATTCCGAGTACACGCGCTCTTGCTGCTCCAGCGACTTCAACGGATCGAGGTCGAGGAACGCGTCGTCCGGAATGATGGTGCCGGCGGCCCGTGGCAGGCCCGCTTCACCGTCAAAGGTCGCCGGGTCGCGCACCAGACGCGCGCGAATCTCGAAGTCGCCCAGCACGTAGGTGCTGCCGTGCTCGATGCGCACCGGTTCGCCCTTGTGCAGACGAGCGCCGCTGTCGCCGTCCTGAACACCGTTGCTGCTGGTGTCGGTCAGGAAGAACGTGCCCTCGCGATAACTCACGATCGCGTGGTGGTTGGACAAGTGACGCTTGCGGTCAGGGATGATCCAGTCGCAGTCCTCGCCCCGCCCGATCACGCCGCCGGCCTGTTTGAAGGTCCGCTGGCACAGCTCGGTGGGCACGAACTGCTTGGTGTTCAGCATTTCGAAAACCAATTCCATGTTTGATGCTCCTTGCGGTCACTTGCCGCGATTGACCGCCTGCGGATCACCCAATGGGCGGTAATCGTTATCGTTGAATTTGTAATTGCCGCTACAGCCGCCGAGGCCGCATAGAACGACGAGGGTCAGCAGGACAGCGTGCCAGTGACGAACAGACATCAGAGGGTCTCCAGGTGTAGACAAAGCACAAAGCGCCGACCCTTTCGGGCGGCGCTGATATAAGCGGACGAGGTGAAACCGACGGACTTTTGCCTACCCATCGAAGTCACCCAGATTGATGTTCAAACGGCCAAGCCGGTAAAGCAGCGTGCGCCGGGGCAAGCCCAGTTCCCGGGCGGCGAGCGTCTGATTGCCGTCGTTCTTGCGCAGGCAATCGAGAAGCAGATTGCGTTCGACCGCTTCCAGTCGTTCGCGCAGATTGAGGCCGCAGTGGTCTTCCGGCGCCGGTGCCGGTTCCAGTCGCAGCGAAAAATGCTCGGCCAGCAACTCACCGCCCTCGCACAACAGCACTGCCCGTTCGACCAGACCTTTGAGTTCGCGCACGTTGCCGGGGAAGGTGTAACCGGACAGGTGATCCAGCGCCGCTTCCGACCAGCGCACCGGGTCTCGTTGCAGAAATGCGCAGGCCTTGTCGGCGAAGTGCTTGGCCAGATCGAGGATGTCGCCTTCGCGCTGACGCAGGGCCGGCAACTCGATCGGGAATTGCGCGAGGCGGTAGTACAAGTCCTCGCGGAATTTGCCTTCGCTGACCAGCACCGACAGATCGCGGTGCGTTGCGGCGATGATGCGCACGTCGATCTTGTGGGTGTCGTTGGAACCCAGCGGACGAATCTCGCCTTCCTGCAACACGCGCAGCAATTTGGCCTGCAACGCCAGCGGCATGTCGCCGATTTCGTCGAGCAACAGCGTCCCGCCATTAGCCGCGTCGAACAGCCCGGCGCGGTCGCGATCGGCGCCGGTGAACGCGCCTTTGCGGTAGCCGAACAGCTCGCTTTCCAGCAGGTTTTCCGGGAACGCCGCGCAGTTCTGCACGATGAACGCCTGGGACCGGCGCGGGCCGCAATCATGGATCGCCCGCGCGACCACTTCCTTGCCGGTGCCGGTCTCGCCGCGCAACAGCACGGTGTACGGGCTGTGCAGGACTTTGCTGATCAGCGAGTAGGTCTGGCGCATGGCCGCGCTCTTGCCGATCAGGCCGTAGCCGCTGGCACTCGGCAGGCTGCGCACGATCGGCGCCGCTGCATCCTGCGGTTGCCGCAGACGTTGCAGCAAATGCAACTGACCGAGCACGAACGAGCCGAGCTGACCGAGGGAATCGGCAAACCCTTGCAGGTTGATGTGGCGACGGCTGGCGCACAGCAACAGGCCTTCGACCGCCTTCTGCCCGTTGACCAGCGGCACGCACAACAGCGACTGCCACGGCGTGGACGACGCCGGCAGAAAACTGGTTTCTTGCAGGCTGCCGCCCAGGTCGTCGAAGCACACCACGCGGTTCTGGCACAGGGCGAACTGCAACAGTTGCTCGCCGTTGTAATCCGCCGGCAGGCTCGCCGCACCACGCGGTTGCAGCAAGCCGTCGAGGCACTCGGCGTTCATTCCGAGGCTGGTGTGCGTGGCGTCGAGCAGGTACAGCTGCGTCAATTCGCAACCGCTCAACCCTGCCACGCCCCGCACGAAGTCACCCAGCAGCGCAGCACCGTCCGCCGAGCGCGACAGGCCGGCGAACTGCGCCAGCAAGGCTTCGGCATAGAGCAGTGGCTGCGGCACTTGAGTGAACATCACACTCACCTCAGGCGAACTCGCAGGTCACGCTGGCGTCGCCGTCGAGCGTCGCATGCACGCGCTTGAGGCTTTCACCGGTGGCCATGGCGTCGAGCAAGCGGTCGGCCACCAGCGGCAACACGTGCTGGTCGAGCAAGTGGTCGATCAGGCGCGCACCGCTTTCGCTCTGGGTGCAGCGCTCGGACAGGTGATCGACGAGGTTCTGGCACCAGCTGAAATCCAGCTGACGACGGTTCAGGCGCTCGCCCAGACGACCGAGTTTGATCTCGATCAGCTCGCGCAGCACCGGGCCACCGACCGGGTAGTACGGCACCACTTTCATCCGCGCCAGCAGCGCCGGTTTGAAGTGTTTGCTGAGCACCGGGCGAATGGTTTCTTCCAGCACTTCGGCGGTCGGGCGCGCGCCGTCTTCGCAGAGGTCGCTGATCTTGTCGCTGCCCAGGTTCGAGGTCATCAGGATCAGCGTGTTGCGGAAATCGATCTCGCGCCCTTCGCCGTCGTTGGCCACGCCTTTGTCAAAGATTTGGTAGAACAGGTTGAGCACGTCCGGGTCGGCCTTCTCGACCTCATCGAGCAGCACCACCGAGTACGGCTTCTGGCGCACAGCTTCGGTGAGCATGCCACCCTCGCCGTAACCGACGTAGCCTGGCGGTGCACCGATCAGGCGGGAAACAGTGTGCTTCTCCTGGAATTCGGACATGTTAATGGTGGTGATGAAACGGTCGCCGCCGTACAACAGGTCGGCGAGTGCCAGAGCAGTTTCGGTCTTGCCGACGCCGCTCGGGCCCACCAGCAGGAACACGCCGACCGGTGCGTCAGGCTTGTTCAGACCGGCAGCGGTGGCGCGCATCGAGCGATCCAGTGCGTGGACGGCTTGTTCCTGACCACGGATGCGGGTGCGCAGGTCAGTGGCGAAGCTTGCGACTTTGGCGTTGTGTTCGCGGGCCAGTTGCGCCAATGGCACGCCGGTCCAGGCGCTGATCACTTCGGCCACCAGACGCGGGCAGACCTCGAAGCTGACCAGACGCTCCTTGACCTGAGCGGCGGTCAGAGCGCTGTGGGTTTCGTTCAATTGTGCTTCCAGCGCTTCGACGCTGAGGGCTTCGTCGACTTCGGCGGCGTGGGTTTCGATCACGGTGCCTTCGGCGTCTTCCTCAACGGTGACAACCGGCTCGACCGCAGCGGCTTCACGGGCCTTGGCCAGTTGCTGACGCAGTTCCAGCAGGCGCTCGGCCAGTTGTTTCTGCTCGGTCCACAGGGTTTCCAGTGCGACCATTTCGTCTTCGGCTTCGTCCAGACGCGCTTCCAGTGCATCCAGCGCTTCGTGGTCGATCAGCAGACCGGCTTCGGCATCGCGGCGCAGGGCCTGGCGCTGACGGCCACCTTCAGCCAGTTCGCCACGCAGGCGCTCCAGGCTTTCCGGGGCAGCGGCGAGGCTGATGCGAACGCGGGCGCACGCGGTGTCGAGCACATCGACCGCTTTGTCCGGCAGTTGGCGACCGGCCAGGTAACGGGCGGACAGTTCCGCTGCCGACACCACCGCATCATCGCGCAGGTAGATGCCGTGGCTCTTCTCGTAGACCTGAGCCAGGCCACGCAGGATGGTCACTGCTTCGCTCACGGTCGGTTCGTGCAGCTGAACCGGTTGGAAACGACGGGCCAGTGCCGGGTCTTTCTCGAAGTATTTCTTGTACTCGGCCCAGGTGGTCGCAGCGATGGTGCGCAGTTCGCCACGGGCCAGCGCCGGCTTCAGCAGGTTGGCCGCATCGGAACCACCGGCATTGCCACCCGCGCCGATCAGGGTGTGGGCTTCGTCGATGAACAGGATGATCGGCTTCGGCGAGGCTTTGACCTCGTCGATCACGCCTTTCAGACGACGCTCGAATTCACCTTTGACACTGGCGCCGGCCTGCAACAGGCCCATGTCCAGCGACAGCAACTCGACGCCCTTGAGCACTTGCGGCACTTCACCGGCAGCGATGCGCGAGGCCAGGCCTTCGACGATGGCGGTTTTACCGACACCGGCTTCACCGACCACGATCGGGTTGTTCTTGCGGCGACGGGCGAGGATGTCGACCATCTGGCGGATCGCGCCATCGCGGCACAGCACCGGGTCGAGTTTGCCGTCGCGGGCCTGTTGGGTCAGGTTGTGGGTGAAGCGCTCCAGCAGCGATTCGCCTTGGGCAGCCGGTTTACCGTTGGCCGCTGCTTGCGGCTGTTGCGACAGGGCAAATTCTTTCAGGCGATCGATGTTCAGTTTGGCGAGCAACGGCTGGTAGCGACTGCCGGCGTAGCGCATCGGGTTGCGCAGCAGCGCGAGGATCAGCGCCGCATCTTCGACCGAGGTCTGGCCCAGTTCAAGGTTGGCCACCAGCAGCGCGTCTTGCAGCCACTGCACCAGCTCCGGCGCGAACACCGGGTTGCGCGAAGCGCTGTGTTCAACCCGCGATTGCAGGGCGGCGCTCAGTTCGCCAGCGTCCACATCGGCATCTTGCAGCGCGCGGGAGAGCAGACCGTTCGGGCGCTCCAGCAGGCCCAGCATCAGGTCTTCGACCAGAATCTTGCTGCCGCCACGAGCGACGCAGCGCTCGGCCGAACGCTCCAGATCGCGACGGGTTTCGGCGTCCAGCGCCTGGATGAGTTGTTGCAGGTCTACGTTGATCATGGCTCACGTCCTTAATGAATTTTGCTGCCGAGTGTCACCACGCCGTCTGCTTTCTCGCAGCCCAGCCAACTGGTCCACCCCAGGCGACAGTCGTTCTTCTCGCCAATGCGCAGTTCGCGGATTTCTTCCGGGCGCAGCACCAGGCGAATGTCGTAATCGAGCGGGTCACGCAAGGTGAACCGCACCAGCGCGCAGAGCGGCTGGTAACCGAAACCGATGGGCAGGAATTCGTGGAAGCGTTCCCAGTCGAGTTCGGTGATGTGAATGCGGAACTTGCCGCTGCGGTCGCGCACGTGTTCGCCCAGCACCAGGTCTTCACCCAGCACGCTGTTGGCGAAGCCGAGGCGGTTGCGTTGCTCTTCGAGGATTTCCACGCGGCGCTCGATGCACTGCTCGATGACCAGGTCTTCGTGCTTGAAGTAGTAACGCAGCACCGCTTCGATCAGCGCCGCCGAGTGCGCCCGCAGGCTGAGCAGGCCGAGGTACGGCAGCAGGCGTTTCCAGTTCAGTTCCTTGGCCCGGCGGATCTCGTCGCCGCCGAGGCCGATCAGGGCGAACAGCTGCGACGAGAACGGGTCAACCGCACCGCTCTGGAAGCTCGCGCGATAGCGATACTTGCGCCAGATCGGCAGCAGCAGGCGTTGCAGGCGATGGTGGAACAGGTCGAGGAAATTGCGCGTCGGGTTGCCGTCTTCACTGTCGCCCAGGGCTTGTTCGCCGTAGAACGCCGGCAGCGGCGAACCGGAACCGACCAGGCCGATCAGGTTGAAACGCAGGCGCGCGCGCATCTGCCCGTGTTCTTCGAAAAACTCCACGCGATCGACGTCGCTGCCGGGAAATCCCAGGCTCGGGTTGGCCTGGAATTCCAGCTGGTCGTACAGATCGTCTTCGCTCAGGTACGGGTGCGCGTCGCGCAGCCGGTCGATCACCAGCAGCACGGCCTGAAACAGCGAGTACTCGCGTATTACCCGGGTCAGCCCGCTTAAAGCAGGGGCTGCAGACCCATACGTGGTGTCCATTGGTACACCTCTCCCTGTGTGCTTTTTACCCGCAGCTCGTGGAACGAATTGAGACTGGCGTAAAGCGCGAAAAACTCGTTGAGAACCGAGGCGAAGACGAACAGGTCGCCTTCACCGATATACCCTTCCGGGTCGATGGTCAGTTCGGTACGCAAACCGCGCACCGGCAGACCACGGTGCAGCCGGTCCACGTGGTGATGCTTGATCAGTTTCAAACCGCCGAGCAGGCGCTTGCTGACCTTCTCCGCGTGCTGGTCGTAGTAGCGCGGCAGGTCGTAGGTTTCGAGAATAACCTTCAGTGCATTGACGTCGGCCAGCGACAGATAGTTAAGCGACATGTTGCTGATCAGCTTCCACAGGAAGTCACGGTTCAGCGGCGGCGCGAAACTGGAAGTGGCCGGGGTGATGTTGCGGAAACTCAGGAACTCCGGCGTTTCTTCGCAGGCCATGCAGATCTGCCCGAGCTTGAGTTTGCGCGGCAGGTTCTGGTTGGTGCAGACCAGCTCGATCGACAGGGTTTCGTGGGCTTCGGTGTGGCGGATACCGAAGCTCAGATAGGTGTCGAGGCCGTCGTGCAACAGCGACGAACGCTGGCGGATGCTGTAATGCGGACGGCTGTTGGGCACGTCAAAACTCGGGTCGTGCTCGAAGGATTCGAACGGCACGTATTCTTGATAACCGAGGCCGCCGGGCTTCCAGCCGGTCACGGTTTCCACCGAAAACACGCCGCAGTTTTCCAGGTCGAATTCCGCCGGCAGCAGCAGGTATTCATCCTGTTTGCCGTCGAGGCGGATCGGCAGCGCGTCGTGCTTGAACAGGTTGACGATCGGCGTGCAGAACAGCTTCACGTTATCCAGGGTCGGACGCATGCGCATGATGCCGCTCTTGCGGATGTCGAAGCGCAATTCCAGGCCGCGCATCTGCTTGAGGGTGTCTTCCGGCAGCGCCTTGAGAATGTCCAGACCGTGGACATCGACGAACAGGAACTTGTCCTGGAAGGCGAAGTATTCCTGCAGGTAGCGATAGCCCCGGAAGGTGTTCAGCGGATACGGGATCAACGCTTCTTCTTCGGCAAAACCCACTGGCTTGACGCGGTCGCCCGGAATCTTGAACGCCATCGGCTTGCCGCTCACGCCATCGATTGGCTTGCCGGCACCGTCGAGCGGGATCAGTTCGATGCCATCGAGGTTGCGCAGCAGGCTCAGGTAGAGCATCTGGCTGATGTAGCGCTCGCCGGCAAAGTGCAGGCGCAGCTTGCTCAGCTCCAACTCGCCGAGGTGGCCGTCGGCACTCATCTCCAGGCGCAGGCTGAGCAGCGAACCGTCGCCCTTCACCGAGTAGTTCAGCGCGGCCAGATCCAGCGCCATGACTTCGGTCGGGTAGCAGGTGCGAAAGCGGCAACGCACGTCTTCGATCGGCACGCTCTCGATCGGCGTATCACGCTCGACCTTCAGCGCCGGCCCGGAACGCTTGAGCGGATCGAACTGCAGAATGCTGAACGCCGGCAGCGGGCGCATGTAGTTCGGCCACAGCAACTGCATCAGCGAATGGCTGAGCTCCGGCAACTCGTCATCGAGCTTCTGGCGCAGCCGCCCGGTCAGAAACGCAAAGCCTTCCAGCAACCGCTCCACGTCCGGATCCCGCCCGGCCTGCCCCAGGAACGGCGCCAACGCCGGACTACGCTCGGCGAAACGGCGGCCCAGTTGGCGCAGTGCGGTGAGTTCGCTTTGGTAGTAGTGGTTAAAGGACACGGGTTACCTGCCTGGTAGTGGAACTCATCAAAAAAATATCCTGTAGAGCGCGACCGTCACGCCGGCACAGCAGTAACCGGCGATCAGGAGGTACGGCACGAGCAGAATCCAGCCGTAGGCCATGAAAGCATCGTTGAACGGCCCGGCGACCAGACTGCACAAGCCATAAAGCATCCAAGGCACCGCGTAGAAAGGGATGAACTTCAACGGCGCCAGCCAGACTATCCGCAGCGCCTGCTGCTCATTGCGGCTCTTCGCGGCCCGCGATACCCACAGCGCAAACAACAGCAGCCCGGGCATACCGAACCACAACAGATACACCCAGTGGGTCTCGGACGAATCGAATGTCGAATATTCGCCAATCCACAGGCCATAGGATGAAAACGCCAGCATGAGCAGCAATGGCGACCACAAGGCAGCCATGAAGAAATTCAGTTGCGCGCGGCTAAGCAGCATCAGCGATGTATTCATGCGGGAGGCACCGATGAGTAGTAACCGCCGGCGATTTCGATTGTGACCAGCGAAACCAGAACCATGAACGTCAGTGCTCGATGCAACCATGACTGGCGCAGACGTTTGCTGATCGCCGTGACGATCAACATAAAACTCAGGATCGCGATGCCGCCGAACAGATTGCTGTCGGCGATGAACATCAGATACATGCGCATCTCGTCGGATACCGCGATCATGGGCAAAACACTCCATCCTTGAGAATCCAGCTGCGTTGCAGTCCATCGCGCTCGCGTTTGGCACCGAGCAAGGCGTGGCGCATTTCATCTGCGCTGACGAGGCGCTCACGCTCCGGCCCTTTCACAGAGAGCGAATAGCGACCGCTGATTTGCTCGTCGACGTCTTCACCGTAGGACTTGTAGCTGGCAACACTGACTCGCTCGCCCGGTGCAACCAGACGCGGCGTGATCGGCGGCAACCAGTTGGTCGAATGCTGCGGTTGCACTTCAAGCGGTACGCCACAGGTGTTGACGAGGTAAATGTCGTTTATATAAACCAGCTGCGTCGTGCAGCCCCCGAACAACAGGCCAACCGCCGACAGCGATGTCATGCAGGCGCTGAATTTCACTGAACACGCCCTCCCTTGCTCGTCGTGACCGGCACGTACGAATCAACGAAGAGGTATTCACCGTCGAAAGCGCTGACCCGATTCATCGTCAACGGTTTGCCATCGTGAGTGGCGAAGCGCACCCAGCCTTCCTTGACGAGACTGCCGCCCTCTGAGCGCACCTCAATGAAGTAGTCCGGTGGACTCGACCGGGTAATTTCGATGAAGTCGCCACCATCCTCGGCACCACGCCAAACCGCGTCGGGATGACCGGGCAATACCGGTTTTTTCGAGTGACTCCAGCTCAATTTGCTCACGACCATCACGACCGCGATGATTGCCAATGCTCCGATCAGGCTCAGCAGGTGGTTGAGCCATTTCCATACGCGCGGCCAAGGCATCATGGCGTGCACCATGTACGCACATCGCGCTTGTCGAAGCCTGTGCACTGGTTGTTTTTGGCGATCAGGCGCATTCCGGCACCCACCAGTCTTCATAACCCTGCGTACCTGGATACAGCACCGTCGCGCCTCTGAAATCCGGAGGCTCAACAAAAACTTCAGTCACCCGAAAATTCCATTCGGACGATTCCAGCAGCGTGCCGTCAGCGGTGTACACGCGGAAAAAGTACTCACTGGCGAACAACTCGAACACACTCCCGATCAATCCCAGCTTGTGATAGCCAGGCGCGTAGGTTACGAGATAGCACTCGCCCGAATCGTTCGAGTGCCGGGTGATGGGCTCTGCCGTTACACCACCGAAAATCTTCAACCCAAGCAAAACAGTACAACTGCACACACCGACCAGCGCGGCCACCAACAGCATTCGCGATGTCGCTCGACGCGGATGAATCGTAAGCGGTTGCGCCCCAGTCTGCCGGCGCCAGCGGGTGTACACCGAATTTATGGCGCTGGTCAGCAGGATCGCGCCAACCGTCAAACCACCCGTAAGTGCGCAGTACGCCAAACCTCGGATGGGATACTGCGGCAGCAGGTAAAACAGGATCGTCAGCATCATGAAAATCACCAGGCCAAACGCAATGGCCTGGCGCTGAATGAAGACCAGAATCAGATTCAGAGAAACGAAAAAGTAGAAAATCAGGTACATCGCCATGCCAATGGCAACGCCACGCGAGGTCAGCCCACCGACCAGCTGTTTATAGGCGGGCACGGCATAGCCATTCAGGACGATATAAATCACGCAGGCCAGCACATGCACGGCCAGACCGATGACTCGACGGCTATTCATACGCAACCCCGGCCATGGCTTTATCAGCACTCAGAATCTGCGTTTGCTGAAGGTAAATAACGCCTTCACCGGCGAAGAACATCACGCTGTCGGCAGTCAGTGGCTGGCTGTTCTGGTCTCCATATTTCAGCCACCCCTGATCCCACAACGAGCCGTTTTCATTGCGGATCTGCACGAAATAATAGGGAGGTTCCGATCGGCTGATTTCTACGAACTGGCCACCGTCGGCACCCCCGCGCCAACGCGCGTTCGGGTGTTCGCTTAGCACACGCGGCTGCGCTTTGGAGAAATCCATGTAGCTGACAATCATCCCGAGCGCCACGCAGGCGAGCGCGCCCATCACCATGAGGAGGCGCTGCAGCCACATCAGTGCGAGGCGGCCTGAGCGGGTCATGCGACCACCTCCTGCGAAGGACGGGCAGGCAACGTCCGCCCCGTCAGCAGGCGGTTTTCCCAACGCAGCTCAATGACCTGCGTGAGCAGAATCGCCAGCAACGTGACGCCACCTTGGGCCACGGTGTAGAACAGCGCACGCAAGGGGTTGTGGGGCACCATCATGAACAAAATCCAGGCAACCATCAGCGCGAGCAAAGCGAGTTTGCCCCACAGGCTGGGGAGAACGGCGGCCAGTGCATTCACCCCGAAAAAAATATAAATGAACGTGTAATGCGCGATACCGATGCCCACGCCACGCGTGGTAAAGCCGCCATTGAAGGCTTTATAGGCATCGACCACAGCGTCGTTCAGGAACGTGTACGCAACACATCCTGCGACGTGGAAAGCCAGGCACATGGCAACGCGGACGTAGGTGTTCATTCCGGTTTCATGTTCCCGGAAAAAAACAGCGACAGTCTCCCCGCCGAACGACCCGCCACCGACGCCAAGGTCACACCCCTGAACTCATCATGTAATAAACCCCGATGGCAAACATCAGCGGAATAGCCATCACACACAGAAAATTCAGCACTTGATGAATCCTGTTGTTGCGAAACTTCGGAAACAGCCCCAGCAAACCAACAACAAAACAAACAAGGGCGAGATCGCCAAAATAGTTATCATCGATTAAATCAAGGAAATACCTTTCCATCTCTTTACTCCTTATTGAACTCGAGAAAATTCCAACGATAAAGTTCAAAGATGGAAAGATAATTCTCCTTCACGACTCCCGTACCTGGATTATGGTAGGTCCAGGATTCCCCAGTCTTTTCAAAGTACCCTTTTTGAACGGGAACACCTGCATACAGGATGCTCTGAGGATCAGCCATATTCATCCCGAGGGCGGTCACAATCCAGGTGAATGGTCGAACGATGGGCAAAGCGGCGTTGCCCTGACGGATATCAATCCTGTCATCAGCTACTTCAAGGGCTAGCTGAATGTGGTGAGCGATGCCCTTATCTTTGTCTTTTGCCTGAGCCAGAATATCGCCTGACATCAGCTCTGTCGGAGACGCGACTACAACGGTGTTGACATCGACTTTCTGCATGTCGCGAGCGCCATAGCTCTTCATCACCATCTCAGCGAAACCATACTGATCGGAGGTGTAATCGGAATGCTGACCTGGATTGTAATTCTCCATATTCCGGTATGTTCTAACACCCGTTGTCAATTTAACGGGAAGTCCGTACTTCTGCGCAAACTCCGACAACACCCTGATCGCAAAATCCTCACAGGTGAATTCATTATTTCTCGTCTCTCCGGCCGAGTTCTTATATTGGGAACTCATTAGCCGCTCAACGATTGCAGGTACTTCTTTATGGTAGTTGGCGATGTATGTTTCATCCCAATGCTCAGTGGTTGCCCAAAAAACCTTGAGAACAACTTCCTTGCCTGCCTGTTCGGCTTTCGGAGTGAGCGCCACCGACCTCATGGTCAACATCGAAAGTACTTCAGCACTCACTTTTCGAGCTCCTTGACTGCCGGGTGAAAATCAAAACTTTCACCTTCTTTACCACCGACCAGTTGGCTTCTACCCATTGCATCGGTTCTACCCGTAATGACTTCTCCTTTGGCGTTTCGGATGCAGTAAGGGATACCTTGCAATGGATTGCCGTCCTGATCTTTCATCACTACGTGTTGTGTGTGAGAGAACAGCATCAGCGGCAACGGCGGCACAAACGGCACCGGCGAATGCGAGTTACCAATAATCACCGTGCCGGAACCCGCCGTAACCTTGTTCCCATGCGTACCTTCGGAATCGACGGTAGCAGCTGACTTGCCGTTGATTTTTACAGTTGTGGCCAAACCGCCGACCAGCGCACCACCACACGCGGAGGCATCGCCTTCGCGGGCGGCCGCGAGGCCGTCGAAGAACACGTCGCCGGAACCGGCGGCGATCGGGTTGGTGCCGTGGCCGGGAAGCGGGCAAGCGGTGGGGTCGGATACGCGTGCTGCAGGTTTGCCAGACATCGGTGTTCTCCTTAGTTGACCTTGGCTTGATGACTGTTCATTTCTTGACCACACGCTGGAATATTCCAGCCTTCGTAACCCGTCGCTGTCGGGTAGATCGCGTGACCGTACACCCACTGCGAGCGTTCATCGGTGGTGAACTCGTTCTGCCAGAGCAACCATTCGGACGATTTCAGCAGCGTGCCGTCTTTTGCGTAGACCCGGAAAAAGGCTTCGCTGGCAAACAGCTTGAAGATCATTCCCGGTATGCCGACGGCCGAATACTGCGGAATGTAGGACTGGATGTAGCAAGTACCGGCGTCGTTCCAGTCCGTGGAGTACACGTGTGCAAGCCGAGACGCCGCCGTTTTCACGTAACAGGCAGCTGCAACCAAGGCAACGAAAGCCAGGGCAAGCAGCAGCAACGCGCTACGCCCCCACTTCACCCACGAGGAGGAACTCACGGCGCTTCCTGCCAAGGTCGCGAAATCTGCTGTTCGACCATCCAGCGAACGCTCAACGCCAACAGGCTCATGACACTTGTCAGGGCGCTATAAGCCATCGCTCTCACCGGGTTGTCAGGCAGGAAATAAAGCATGATCACGCCCACCATCACCGCGATCAAACCAAGCTTTATCGAATGCCAGGGCATAAAAAAAACTGCAGCATTGACCACAATAAAAAAATAAAACGTCAGCTCAGCAGTGATGCCAGTCCCGACACCTCGATCAGTAAAACCGCCCATATGCGCTTTATAAAAAACAACACCAAAATCATGGACGAAAAAATACAGCGCACCGACCAGCAGGTAGACAGGCAAACCCACGATGACTTTTCTCACCGGCATTCTGGAATTACCCAACTTTCCCAGCCCTCAGAGCCCGGATATAAAATCATCTCGCCTTGAAACTCCGGGGCAGCGCCTGGGTCGCCTTCCCTCATCCACAGATACCACTCCGACGTTTTCAAGAGCCGACCGTCTGTTGCGTAAACACGGTAGAAAAACTGACTGCTGAACAGTTCGAAAATACCGCCCATCACGCCCAGGAACGCGTAATCAGGTGCATATCGGGAGATATGGCATTTACCGGATTCACTTTCATAGATTTTCAATGGCTTTGCAGTCAGCGAACTGAGCACTTTCAATACGATGAACATCACCAGAAACAAGGGAACCGCCATCAGGAGAACGAACCCGGATTTTCTGGTGGAACGTGCAGCGGGTTTGCCAGACATCGGGGTTCTCCTTAGTTGACCTTCACTTGACCGCTGCCATCCAGGCGCGCGGCGAAACTGACCTGACGCTTGAAACCCTCGACTTCCAGCAGGCCTTCGATGCTGAAGGCCAGGCGAAGCTGATCGTGGTCACGCGGCAGGGAAATGACACGCACGTTGCTCAGGCGCGGCTCGTAGGCTTCGATGAAGCTTTCGATGGCCAGGCGGGCCTGACTCAGGGAGTCGTGCAGGCTCAGGCGCATGTCATTGAGATCGGGCAACCCGTAGTCGGACAGCGTTTGCACGCTGCCGGCCCGGGTGCTGAGCATTTTGGCCAGATGGGCAGCCACCGACGCCATGGCAGAAGCCTCGAGGCTCCTGCCCTTGCGTAGTTCCGCGTCGCCGTTGAGGCGTTCGAAAAGGCTGCCGTATCCGTCCATGAGTCGCTCTTACTCTTTGTCCAGCTTGCCAACCAGCGACAGGGTGAAATCGGCACCCATGTACTTGAAGTGCGGGCGCACGTTCAGGCTGACGCGGTACCAGCCCGGCTCGCCTTCAACGTCGCTGACGATCACTTGCGCAGCGCGCAGCGGACGACGGCCACGCACTTCGGCGCTCGGGTTTTCCTGGTCGGCCACGTACTGGCGGATCCACTTGTTCAGTTCCAGCTCGAGGTCGGTACGCTCTTTCCACGAACCGAGTTGCTCGCGCTGCAGCACTTTCAGGTAGTGAGCCAGGCGGTTGACGATCATCATGTACGGCAGTTGGGTGCCGAGCTTGTAGTTCAGCTCTGCAGCCTTGCCTTCTGCGCTGATGCCGAAGAACTTCGGCTTCTGCACCGAGCTTGCGGAGAAGAACGCCGCGTTGTCGGAGCCTTTACGCATGGTCAGGGAGATGAAGCCTTCCTCGGCCAGTTCGTATTCACGACGGTCGGAAACCAGAACTTCGGTAGGAATCTTGGTCTCGATTTCGCCCATGCTTTCGAAGTGGTGCAGAGGCAGGTCTTCAACGGCGCCGCCGCTCTGTGGGCCGATGATGTTCGGGCACCAGCGGAACTTGGCGAAGCTGTCAGTCAGCTTGGTGCCGAACGCGTAAGCGGTGTTGCCCCACAGGTAGTGCTCGTGGCTGTTGGCAACGTTTTCCTTGTACACGAACGATTTGACCGGGTTTTCTTCCGGGTCGTACGGGTTACGCAGCAGGAAACGCGGAACGGTCAGGCCAACGTAGCGGGAGTCTTCCGAGGTACGGAAGCTCTGCCATTTGGTGAATTGCGGGCCTTCGAAGTGATCTTTCAGATCTTTCAGGTCCGGCAGACCGGTGAAGCTTTCCAGGCCGAAGAATTTCGGGCCGGCAGCGGCGATGAACGGCGCGTGGGACATGCAAGATACGCTGGCCACGTACTGCATCAGTTTCACGTCCGGCGAGCTTGGGGACAGGTAGTAGTTGGCGATGATCGCGCCAACCGGCTGACCACCGAACTGGCCGTATTCAGCGGTGTAGATGTGCTTGTACAGGCCCGACTGCATCACTTCCGGCGAATCTTCGAAGTCGTCCAGCAGGTCGTCCTTGGAGACGTTGAGGATTTCGATCTTGATGTTTTCGCGGAAGTTGGTGCGGTCGACCAGCAGTTGCAGGCCACGCCACGACGATTCCAGCGACTGGAAGTCCGGGTGGTGCAGGATTTCGTCCATCTGACGGCTGAGCTTGGCATCGATCTCGGCGATCATGCGGTCAACCATGGCTTTCTTGACCGGCTCACCGTTGTTCTGCGGCTTGAGCAGCTCTTCGATGAACGCCGACACACCGCGCTTGGCGATGTCGTAGGCTTCGTCGTCCGGCGTCAGGCGGGTTTCGGCGATGATGCTGTCGAGGATGCTGTATTCGCCGTTTTCGGCGGCGTTCTGTTGTGCTGCGCTAGTGCTCATTGTGTTGGCTTCCTTGGCTGCTGGAGTCTCAGGCGTCCGGGGCTGCGGCGTTCAGGCCCAGCTCACCGAGTACGCGACCGCGGGATTCATCGTCGGCGAGCACGCCTTCGATGGCTTTACGGAACGCAGGTGCGTTACCCAGCGGGCCTTTGAGGGCCACCAGCGCGTCGCGCAGTTCCATCAGCTTTTTCAGCTCGGGCACTTGCTCGACCAGGCTGGCCGGGTTGAAGTCCTTCATCGAATTGACGCGCAGTTGCACGGCCAGTTCGTCAGCTTCGCCATCTTCCTGCAGACGGTTCGGTACGCTCAGTGTCAGCTGCAGCTCTTGCTTGGCCAGCACTTCGTCGAAGGTCATCTTGTCGATGCTGATCGGCTTGCGATCCTCGATCTTGCGATCGTCCTTGCGGTGGGTGTAGTCACCGATTGCCAGCAGCTTCAGCGGCAGTTCAATCTCTTCCTGAGCACCGCCGGTGGCGGGTTTGAAGGTGACGTTGATGCGTTCCTTGGGGGCTACCGAGCCTTCTTTGGCCATGGCTTTTCTCCTTGCGGTTGTGGCCCTGGGGCCTATTCGAGTACCACTTCGAGATCGAGGTGGCACAGCCTGCGATAAATCTCTTCCTTGCGTTCACGTACGGCATGGTTCTGCGGTAACAACTCGCAGCAACTGTGCAGCAGGTGCAGCACTTCCAATGCAAGATCGGGCTCCCAGGCGTGCAGGCCTGAGTCCTGTAATGTCTGATCGAGGGTTTCGAGCTGGTTCTTGGCGAGTTCGTATTTCTTGGCCAGGAAGCACAGCCGCGCGAGGGCGAACTGCCAGAAGAAGCGTTCGCGGCCGCCGTGCGCCGACTGCAGGCCCTGCTTGAGGATCTGCACCGCCGGTTTTAGGCCTTCCTTGCGCAGGATCGGCTGGACTTCTTCCAGCGCCTTTTCCCAGGCCGGCTGAGTCTGGACGTCATCGGACTCGACCTTGCGCGGCGCGCTGGCGCTTTGCAGGTGCGGCATGACGTTGCCGGCGATCCACGCCCGGGTGGACGGATCGGCGAACGGCGCGCCGTCATGGAATCGCAACTCGATGATGCCGGGCAGGCGCTGAACCAAAAGCGCGAAGTGGATTTCCACTTCGCGCATGGCGAGCTCGGCGTTGAGGTTCTGGAGGCATTCCCAGACCATTCGTTGGCCATCGAACCAGAACGGCGCCTTCGCCAGGCTCGCCTCCAGTTCCACCAGCAGGTCGGCGTATTTGCCCTGGTCAAAACGGTCCTGATACTGCTTGAGCTTGTCGACCGGCAACCCGCGCAGCATGGTGATCTGCTCGGCGTTGCGCTCGGGCACCGCGTCGATCGTCATCCACAGCAAGGTGCGGTTGAGGCGCAGGGCGCGCAGGTCGGTAGCCTTCTGCTTGAGCCACCAGGCGCACAACGGACGGGCGCTTTCCTGCTGGGCACGCAGGGCCTTGTGGGCTTCTTTCTCGTTGTCGATCGGCGCGCCGGGCGCCAGCAACTGGCTGGCGGCCTGTTTGACCTGCGCCACCGCCGCGCCCACAACACCGGGGGCCGGCTGGTTGTCGGCGGCGCGCTGGATCATGGTTTTCAGGCGGCGGGAGAGCGGCAGCAGCAGCGGCGCATCATCGCCCAGATGTTCGGTACAGGCCGCATCGAGACCGGACAGATGCTCGGACAACTGCCGGAACATCGGCAACTGTTCCTTGATCGCGATGTTCTCGGTG
Source organism: Pseudomonas sp. FW215-R2 (assembly GCF_058789255.1). NCBI lineage: Bacteria > Pseudomonadati > Pseudomonadota > Gammaproteobacteria > Pseudomonadales > Pseudomonadaceae > Pseudomonas > Pseudomonas sp. FW215-R2. The sequence continues at coordinate 87,136 of NZ_JBYTBO010000022.1, read as the reverse complement.
ATCACCTGCTCCAGACGCGGCACCAACCAGCCGATGGCAGCAGCCCGGGTGCGGGGTTTGAGCGGATGGACCTCGGCCCAATTATTTTCCGACAAGTGGTGCAGCAAACCGAGGCCGGCGAGCAGCCCGGGGAAGGATTCACGCTGGTACAACGACCAGGCGAGCCAGGCCCCAACGCGCAAATCCTTGGATTGGGTACGCAGCAGGTTTTCGCTGTTTTCGCGGATTTTCAGCCAGTCGATCTGCCCGCTTTCGTGCATCGACGAGGCTTTGGCCAGCTCGCTTTCCAGGGCCTCGAATTCGCTCGAAAAACGAACGTCTTCGCCCGCGAAATTCTCTTTGGAAACAGAGACTTTAGCGAGTTCGAGGTAATGGGCGGAAAGTTTGCTTGAGTAGGACATCCATGGCCTTTATTTGGATTACGGTCGTGCGCCTATTGGAGTTGCTGCGGCGCGGGGACAGTATCGAAGAGCAGTGAGAAGACTCATCCAATTGAGTGTGTGCTCTTTCAAGTGCGCGCATCGTAATCACAATGATGGCCACTAGCAAGCATCCGATTAAACAACAAGACGAACTGTTCATTGGGGTGTGTAGGAGATCGCCCTATATGTGACAGGGGTTTCCCCGATATCGGTTTATATTTCACATTTTCGGCCTCCAACCCCGTAAGCATTGATCTAGAGCGCCCAGCAAAAGCCAGCAACAGTGATGGCACGCCCGTTCCATAAATACGGATGAAAGCATGACAAAACCGGAAAAAATTTGAAGTAGGACGCTTCCGAAAATACACCCTCATCTATTAACAAATGAATGGCGACAACTGCGGACAATAAAAGTGCCATCAAATTGATGGCAATTCATATGTTGAATATTGTTGGAATACCTGCTCAGACAGGATTATCGCGCGGGTTCTTTATCGCCTGGAATCACTTTCCCACAGGCATTTCCCACAACCCTGAGGTTGTTTTACAACACGGAATACTCCGACTTAATCCAGGGACTCTTCTTACATAAATTTGTTTCATGCCTTGTTAGCGTGCCGGGCAATGTTCGCGTGCGCAGACCAGGGAGGGTTTTGACATCACGCCAAATTTCCCTCTCTGCTTAAGGACAAGCGTATGTCTGGAGCTGTCAGTTCTGCGCGCTTTACGCTGCAGATCCCCGCCGTTCGCAACGACTTCAAGGTACTGGCTCTCGAAGGCTCCGAGGCCGTCAGCACGCTTTATGCCATCAAGGTTGAACTCGTCAGCGAGGTCCCTGACTTCGACGTGGAAAGTTTGCTGGGGCAGCCGGCGTTCCTGCGATTCGGGCTGGACGGCGAAGGTATTCATGGGCGCATCGAGAATGTGCAGGCCGGTGAGTCGGAAAAGCGACTGTCGCACTATGGCCTGACACTGGTTCCAGAGCTTCACTATTTGCAGTTCAGTCACGACCAACGGATTTTCCAGAACCAGACTGTCCCGCAGATCATCACGCAAGTGCTCAAACGGCACGGCATCCTTGCCGATGCGTTCAGGTTCCATGTCCAGACCTTGCCACCACGTGCGTATTGCACCCAGTACGGTGAAACCGATTTCGAGTTCATCCAGCGGTTGTGCGCCGAAGAAGGTATTGCGTGGCATCACCAACACTCGGCCGAGGGGCATCTGCTGCTGTTCACCGATGACACGGTGTTCCTGCCAACTCTGCGTGCGACTCCCTATCGGCAGGATTGTGGGATGGTGCCCGAGCACCCGGTGGTCAGCCGGTTTTCGCTGCACGCCCGAACACGCACCAGTCATGTCACACGCCGCGATTACGACCTGAAACGCCCGCATCTCTTGCTGGAAAGCCGCTTCAGCGCCGGGTTCACGCCGCGACTTGAAGACTATCGCTACCCATTAGCGATGGAGAACGAAAAGCGCGGCAAACAACTTGCCCGTCAGGCCCTGGAGCGCCATCGCGCCGACTATGAAACGGCCGAGGGCCAGAGCAACCAGCCGACCCTGCGCTGTGGTTACTTGTTCGAGCTGACCGAACACACCCGCAAGAAATGCAACGGCCTTTGGCAGTTGCTTGAAGTCACCCACACCGGGCGACAACCTCAAGTGCTGGAGGAATCGGCCACTAACGAACTCAAGCCCACCGACGGTTTCACCCAGGGATACCGCAACAGCTTCCGCGCCATTCCTGCCGATGTGGTTTTCCGCCCGCCTCTGCCTGCACACCGGCCACCGCTGGTGAGCCAGACCGCGCGGGTGACCGGGCCAAAAGGTGAAGAGATCTACTGCGATGAATTCGGTCGCGTGAAGATCGAATTCCCCTGGGACCGGGCCGAATTGAACAGCGAACGCAGCAGTTGCTGGGTACGCGTGTCGTCGAGCTGGGCTGGAAACGGCTTCGGTGCCGTCACCCCTCCCCGTGTCGGGATGGAAGTGGTGGTGACCTTTCTGGAGGGCGACCCCGACCATCCGCTGATTACCGGCTGCGTGATCAACAGGGTCACGCCCGCGCCTTACAAGCTGCCCGAGCACAAGACCCGAACCGTGCTGCGCAGTCGCAGCTCACCCGACACCGGCGGCTACAACGAACTGACGCTTGAAGACCGTGCCGGCCAGGAACTGGTTTATCTGCGCGCCCAACGTGACATGGAGCGGCAGATTCTCCATGACAGTCGGCTGGAGGTTGGGCGGGATCGATGGGAAAACATCCAGGGCAGCAGCCAGACGACTGCCGGAAAAATCATCGCCGTCGAGGCGGGCCAACAGGTGCAGATCAAGGCCGGCGCCAGCGTGGTACTGGATGCGGGCGCCTGCATCACGCTGAACGCGGGCGGTCATCACATCGTGATCGATGAGGGCGGGATCTTCAGCAGTACCGAGATTGTGACGGGTGGAAAGTTATCCGCAGGTGAAGCAACTGGACTTCCAGCGGCCGAAATGGCGGCGGCCCTGGCCGCTGGACAGGCGGCTGCCTCTACTCAAGCTCCGGAGAACGGCGAACTCGAAGAAGAGGAAGAAGAAGTCGAGTTGGAGGATGAAAAGCCTGCCGGGATTACGTTGCGGATCGGCGTGTTTTTCGATGGGACGGGGAACAATCTGTTCAACAGCGAGCAGGTGAAAGGTTGCTATGCGCGGGATGTGAATCTTGAAGAGGAAGCCGAGGACATTCAACAGTTCTGCCAGATGCATGGGTATGACGGACAGGGCAATGTGCCGGATAGCAGTTATGGGAATGACACTAGCAATGTGGCGAAGTTGTATAGGTTGTATCGCGATGACCAAGGACGGCGACTGGCAGAAGAAGAAACCATCTGGCACCTACCGATTTACTTTGATGGCATAGGTACGAGTGCCAATGAGGACGACTCGGTGTTTTCGCAAATGACCGGCACAGGTGCACAAGGTGTATTGGCGAGAGTCAAGCAAAGCCCAGCGAGCATCATTGCCGGGATTCGCGTTTTTGAGCTGGCAAACCCGACCTTGAAAGTGGAATCCGTTCAGTTCGACATCTTCGGCTTCAGCCGCGGTGCCGCTGCTGCGAGACACTTCGCCAATGAAGTAATGAAAGGCGAGCAAAGCCCGCTGGCGCAATTACTTCCCGCGGGCTCGTCACTGTTCCTTGAGAGCTTCTCCTGGCGGGCCAACATCGATGTCAGCATCAACTTCATCGGCATCTTCGACACCGCTGCCGCCATAGGAAGCATGGCTGACGGCGATTTCAGCGTCCATGACGCCAACAACCCCGGAGTCAATCTGTATCTGGCGCCGGACATTGCAAAGAAAGTTGTGCACCTGGTTGCCCGGGACGAACGCCGCCACAACTTTTCGCTCAACAGCGGTGGAAGCGCCGACATTGTGTTGCCGGGCGTCCACTCCGACTTGGGCGGCGGGTACTTACCGAATCTTGTTGAACGGGTACTGCTGAGCAAGCCGCGCTGCAGTCGCGACGTGGATTTTGATACCCCCTCGTCGTCGACCAATGCTTATCGATTGGCCGAGCAAGAACTCGGCAGGCTTCAGGACCAACTGCATCTCTATGGGCTGACGCTTCAAGTCAAAACCTGGGCGGTGGAAACGGTCAGCAACGTCAAGGGCGATCGGCGCAAATCAAAGAATGTGTATGCGGCGGTTTACAGCGAACGAGTCGTGCGCAATGACCTGTCCCTGATATACCTGCGAATCATGCGGGAGCTGGCGAGCCGGCACGGGGTCGAGTTCGAAACGATTAGCCAAGAATCTCAGAGTTACCCGTTACCGGAAGAGCTCATAGGTATCGCTCGAAAAATGATGACGTTTGCGCTGGGTGAATCCCGCAGTCTCGATCTGAGCCTGAACGAGCATGCGCTACTCGCTCAACGCTACATTCATCTGTCATCCAACTGGAATGCTGCGAAGGGACTCAACGAAACCGGGCTGAGCATCCTGTTTATCAACCGCCCCGCCGATCAGTCTGTTCGTGTGGTGCACCCCAATGCGTGAGAACTCGTACATGCTCAAGATTGGCTTTGCATTGATATTCATTGTGTTGCTGGGCGGCTGCACATCCGGTGGTACAAGATCGCTGCCTTATGACGGCTGGATGCTCAGGTTTTTCACACCCGACTACATGGAGGCCTGGATCGAAAATGCTGACGTCGTGGACGTCAACAAACGCGTGTTTCTGGACGCAGCCGGAGGAGTTCCAGCCTTTGCCTATCCTCGACCGTACAGCAAAGGCGTGCCCACCACTTTCCGTGGGCAGGCACCAGGATGGCCGGAACATCCGGTAGGCAAAGGTCGACGTGTCACGGGGGCCGCGCTGCCCTATCTGGTCTTCGTCCGCTGGCAGTCTATGGCCGAACCACAGACTTACAAAGCCTTCATAAAAATCCCGGACTCAGTGCGCCAGATCATGCTCAAGGGTGAGAGAGTTTTCTGTCGGGCTGACGGCAAGTGGATCACGGATTACCGAAATATGATGGTCATCGGCCTCGCGCCAGGCGGCATCGCCAAGGTCTGGCTGGGCGGCCAGTGTCTTTTGTCGACCGAAGTCATGCGGGTCCAGGGCAAGATCGATCCCAAAGGTCCCTACGGTGGCAAGACCAACGGAAGACACAGGCAGCTCTATGAAGAATCCAAAGCCTACATCGAAAAATACGGCATCCCCTACGATTCCTGGTGACCACCCGATTGTCAGGCACCGTCTACCGCCAGCGACCACAATAAACTCACTGCAACTCATCACTGATACGGACATTGGCAAATGGATGAAAACAGAAGGCCCATCAAGACGCGCTCGGCGGGCTGGGCGAAACGCTTCACGGATGAACTGGTCAAGCGGGACATTTCCCCCAACCAGATCTCTGTCATCAGCATGCTCTTCGCGCTGTTCGGTGCCGTGACGCTGAACATCGATAACGGCGTGGCCGGTTCGATCCTGTGCATCGTCGGCATTCAATTGCGGCTGTTGTGCAATCTGTTCGACGGGATGGTGGCGATCGAGGGCGGCAAGCAGTCGGCCATTGGCAGCCTGTACAACGAGTTTCCGGATCGGGTGGCGGACAGCCTGCTGATCGTCGGGCTGGGTTTTGCCATCGGGCAGTCCGATCTTGGCTGGTTTGCCGCGCTGGCCGCCGCGTTGACGGCGTATGTCCGGGTCTTCGGCGGTTCACTCGGGCTCACGCAAAGCTTCATGGGGCCGATGGCCAAGCAGCACCGGATGGCAGTGATGACGGTGGCCTTGGTGTTGAACGTGTTCGAAACCAGTTACTACGCGACGCACTACGCTTTGCTGATCGCGCTGGTGATCATCGCCCTTGGCTCAGTCGCCACCTGCGTGACGCGAACCCTGGCCATCGCCAGACAACTGAAGGGGAACGCCCATGTGGATCAGTAATGCACTGATTTCGGTGTTGCGCTTCTTGATCGGCGTGACCGCCCGCTGGGAAAGCCCACCGGACCTCTCGCGCCAGCGCATCTATTTCGCCAACCACACCAGCCACATGGACACCCTGGCGATCATCGCCGCGCTGCCTCCGGAAGCCCGGGTGAACGTGAAGCCGGTGGCCGCCGCCGACTACTGGGGCAAGAACCGCTTCCTGTCGTACATCTCGCAGAAAGGCCTGAATGCGGTGCTGATCGAACGCAATCCGGCGCCGGGCGTCAACGTGCTGGAACCGATCTTCGACGTGGTGCGCGCAGGTCATTCGATCATCATCTTCCCCGAAGGCACCCGCTCGACGCAGGCGTTGCCCGGTGAGTTCAAATCCGGAATCTTCCGTTTGGCCGAGACCTTCCCCGAGGTCGATCTGGTGCCGATCTACCTGGAAAACCTGCATCGCTCGATGCCAAAAGGCAAACACGTACCTTTGCCGATCATTTGCACGATCCGCATCGGCGACCCGCTGCAACGGATTGCAGGCGAGGAGAAACAGGTGTTCCTGGAGCGGGCGCGTGACGCCATCGTGAGGTTGTCGAAATGAGTCTGGAAACCAAGTTCCTGTGGTTCTTCGCGGCAATCGCCGGGTTGCTGGCGGTGGCTTCGCTGATTGGCGGCGTACTGGCCAGACGCGCAAAGAGCGAAAGCTCGATCGCAACCATCGAAAACCTCAACCAGCGTGTAAATGCCTGGTGGGGGATGGTCATTATTTTCTTCGTGTCCTGGCTGCTCGGCCCCAATGCGACGGTGGTGTTGTTCGGTTTCATTTCGCTGTTTGCACTGCGTGAGTTCATCACGCTGACGCCCACGGCGCGTGGTGATCATAACGCGCTGTTTTCGGCGTTTTTCATTCTGATCCCGCTGCAATACCTGCTGATCGGCACTCATTGGTATTCGATGTTCACCCTGCTGGTACCGGTGTACGCCTTCCTGCTGCTGCCGGCGATTGCCGTGCTGAGCCAGGACACCGAGGGTTTTCTGGAGCGCACGGCGAAGATTCAGTGGGGCGTGATGATCTGCATCTACTGCATCAGCCATGCGCCCGCGCTGTTGTTGCTGGATCTGCAGGGATTCCAGGGCCAGAACGCACTGCTGCTGTTCTACCTGGTGTTCGTGGTGCAGATGAGTGACGTGCTGCAGTACGTGTTCGGCAAGCTCTTCGGTAAACGCAAGGTGGCGCCGCTGGTGAGCCCGTCGAAAACCGTAGAGGGGCTGGTCGGTGGCGGGCTCTCCGCCACGCTGATCGGTGGCTGCATGTTCTGGATGACGCCGTTCAGCTTCTGGCAATCGCTGCTGATGTCGCTGGTCATTGTGGTGATGGGTTTCCTCGGCGGCCTGGTCATGTCCGCGATCAAGCGCAGCCTGAGCGCGAAAGATTGGGGCACGATGATCAAGGGCCACGGCGGGATGCTCGACCGGATGGACTCGATCTGCTTCGCCGCACCGATTTTCTTTCACCTGACCCGGTACTTTTTCTCGGTCTGAGCCGTGCAATTGCTACAGGCACAAAAAATGGGCACCCGACCGCAATCGGTGTGCCCATTTTTTCATTACGGTTCTCCCCGTGATTCAGGAGTGCGCCGCAATTATGGATTGACGCTGTCTTTCAACGATTTGCCTGGCTTGAACGCAACGGTGTTGCTGGCCTTGATCTTCACCGGCTCACCGGTTTGCGGGTTTTTGCCGGTGCGGGCACCGCGATGGCGTTGCAGGAAGGTGCCGAAGCCCACCAGCGTGACGCTGTCCTTGCGATGCAGGGCGCCGGTGATTTCTTCGAGGACGGCGTTGAGAACGCGGTTGGCCTGCTCTTTGGTCAGATCCGCTTTTTCAGCGATTGCAGCGGCGAGTTCTGGTTTACGCATTAGTGAAGCCCCTTTGAGTCGGTTTTTTGTTGTTATGTCCGTGCTGTTCTCGTTGGAACAGCGCCCAAGGCGCCGCAGGCTCTACTCTGCGGCAGACGGGAGTGAGGATGGCACGCGGTTAAGGGCGGCGCCAGTCTCCCCGCGACCTTTGTGGGGGCAAAAGCGGGGTGATTCCGACAGAACGACCAGTATTTACGCCAGCAAGGCCGGAAGCTGTTTGTTCAGCGCGAGTTTTTCCATCACCGCCGCGCCCGTCAGTGCATAACCGAGCAATTGCCCTTCTGCGTCGTGACACAGCGCCTTGACGTCGCCGCCCTGCCCTTCGACCGTCCAGACGCCTTCGCGGCCCCGTGGCGGCGGCGAAACCACCAGCGGGCAGACCGGCGTTTTAACCGTGATCGGCATCGGTCCGTAGTTGACCGCCGTCGGGTTGCCGGCCAGGGTCTGTGCCAGCGCTCGCGCACAACTCATGAGGGGCATTACGTACAAAAGATTCAGCCCGTCGACCTCGGCGCAGTCGCCCAAGGCGTAAATGTTGGCGTGAGAGGTTTGCAGATGGCGGTCGACCATCACGCCGCGATTGGTCTGGATACCGGCGGCTGCCGCCAGATCGATCCGCGGGCGCAGACCGATGGCCGACACCACCACATCGCAAGGGACAACCTGGCCGTCGGACAGGTGGGCTTCCAGTCCATCGGCGACTTTTTGCAGTCGGGTCAGCACCGGGCCGAGGTGGAAACGCGCACCGAGGCTTTCCAGCCCGGCCTGCACCGCTGCCGCAGCGGCCGGGTGCAGCAGGGTCGGCATCACTTGCTCGCACGGCGCAACCAGTTGTACCTCATAACCGCCGAGGATCAGGTCGTTGGCGAACTCACAGCCGATCAGGCCGGCACCGAGCAGCAACACCCGACGCTTGCCCGCCGCCGCCGCGCGAAACCGTGCGTAGTCTTCGAGATCGTTGATCGGGAACACAAGATCCGCGCCATCGCCTTCAATCGGCACACGCACGGTTTCGGCGCCCCAGGCGAGGATCAGGTCGCGATAGCTCACCGCTTCCTCACCGATCCACAACCGCTTGTGGCCCGCGTCGATACCGCTGATGCGGGTGTGGGTGCGAATCTCGGCCTTCAATTGCTCGGCCATGGCGCCAGGTTCGGCCATGCTCAGGCCGTCGGCGTCCTTGTTCTTGCCAAAGCCGGTGGAGAGCATCGGCTTGGAGTAGGAACGACCGTCATCGGCGGTAATCAACAGCAGCGGGGTTTCGCCATCGAGTTTGCGAAACTCGCGGGCCAGGTTGTAACCCGCCAGCCCGGTGCCGACGATTACGACAGGTGCGCTCATGCCTTACTCCTTGTGGGTTCTCAGTTGATTTCGATCATTTCGAAGTCCATCTTGCCGACACCGCAGTCCGGGCACAGCCAGTCTTCCGGCACGTCCTGCCACAGGGTGCCCGGCGCGATGCCGTCGTCCGGCCAGCCATCGGCTTCGTTATAGATCAGGCCGCAGACCACACATTGCCACTTCTTCATTCAGGTACTTCCTCAGGGTTCAGGCTTTAGCCGGCGCGGACGGTCGATGGTGCAGCGCTGCCGTCCGGCTCAGGGCGTTTTGTACTGATCGTACCGGCCAGATGCAAGCCTGTTCGGCGCAATGGCGGCCCGGATCAATCAAACTCGCGGTTCGCCATGGTAAGCTCGCCGCCTCATTTGCTGCCAATAATGACTCATTGTGCAACTCAAAAACGCCCCGCTGTGGCGCCTGCAAAGCCACCTGAACCCCCTCCCCGACACGTCCACGCTCGACTGGCTGTTCGACGAAGGCTCCCTGACCCGCCGCCTGACCCGCCTGTCCGATGACGGCTTCAGCGTCACGCCGCTGTTCGAAGGCTGGCAGACCCTGCGCGACGACGAATGCGCGGCGCTGGAGCTGGCCGAAGGCAGCGAAGGCTGGGTGCGCGAGGTGTATCTGCGCGGGCATGGCGAGGCCTGGGTGTTCGCCCGCAGCGTGGCGTCGCGCAGTGCCTTGCAGGGCGATGGATTGCATATGGATGAGTTGGGCAGCCGCTCGCTGGGCGAACTGCTGTTCTGCGATCACGCGTTCCAGCGGCGCGCCATCGAAGTCTGCCATTACCCGGAACACTGGCTGCCCGAGGATTCCCGGGCTCCCGGACTGTGGGGCCGCCGCTCGCGTTTCGACCGTGGTGCATTGAGCGTACTGGTGGCGGAGATTTTCCTGCCTACGCTGTGGGAAGCCGTCCGCACCCGTCCGGAGAACTGCTGATGTATCAAAGCCTGCTCAAATCCCTGAATCGCCTGAACCCGCGTGCCTGGGATTTCATTCAGTTGACCCGGATGGACAAGCCGATCGGCATTTACCTGCTGCTGTGGCCGACGCTCTGGGCCCTGTGGATTGCCGGCAAAGGCTCGCCGTCGCTGGCCAACATCGTGATTTTCGTCCTCGGCGTGGTACTGACCCGCGCCGGCGGTTGCGTGATCAATGACTGGGCCGACCGCAAGGTCGACGGCCATGTGAAGCGCACTGCCGAACGCCCGCTGGCCGCCGGCCGGATCAGTTCGAAAGAGGCGCTGGTATTCTTCGCCCTGCTGATGGGCGTGAGTTTCCTGCTGGTGCTGTGCACCAACGCCGCGACGATCTGGTTGTCGCTGGGTGGCCTGGCGCTGGCGTTCACCTACCCGTTCATGAAGCGCTACACCTATTACCCGCAGGTGGTGCTGGGCGCGGCGTTTTCCTGGGGCATGCCAATGGCGTTCACCGCCGAAACCGGTGAACTGCCGGCGACGGCCTGGCTGCTGTGGATCGCCAACCTGCTGTGGACGGTGGGTTACGACACCTATTACGCGATGACCGACCGCGACGATGACCTGAAGATCGGCGTGAAATCCACGGCGATCCTGTTCGGCGAAGCGGACCGGGTGATCATCCTGACCTTGCAGGCCCTGTCGCTGGGCTGCCTGTTGCTGGCCGGGTCGAAGTTCGAGTTGGGAATGTGGTTCCACCTCGGCCTGCTGGTGGCGGCCGGGTGCTACGCCTGGGAGTTCTGGTACACCCGCAATCGCGACCGGATGCGCTGCTTCAAGGCGTTTTTGCACAACCACTGGGCCGGACTGGCGATTTTCGTCGGGATCGTGCTGGATTACGCGTTGCGCTGACCTCAAAGCATCGCGGCCCGAGGCAATGCCTGCGGGCCGCGATCCAGCTCACTGCCAATGGCTTACTTGTGCTCGTGAACCACGTGCCACACGTCCTTCATGCCATCGCCTTTCATCTCTCCAGGCTTCTCGTCCTTCATGAAGGTGTACAACGGCTTGCCGTCGTAGGCGTATTGCATCATGCCGTCATCACGTTTGATGACCGTCCATTTGCCTTCGGCCTTGGCGCCCGCCGGAGCCATCATCGGTGGCCAGTTCTTGGCGCAATCGCCGTTGCACATCGACTTGCCGCCAGCGTCCTTGTCGAACGTATAAACGGTCATGCCTTTGTGATCGACCATCATGCCGTCTTTCATCATGGCCGGCTCGGCCGCCATCGCCAGTCCAGGAAGAGTCAGGGCGGCAGCCATCAGCAAAGCCTTAAAGGAAGCAGTCATTTGAGTCATGGAAACCTTCTTTTGTGGTTGTCAGGATTCGGACTTAGAGCTTAGTTCAGGATCTGCACAATCGCCGCTGGACTAAAATACTGTCACACGACTGCAATAATTCCGTTATCTAATGCGGCGCAAGACAGTTAAATGACAAGAGGATTAAGGCATGGTTGGCAGGAGCATTCTGATCGTCGACGACGAAGCGCCCATTCGCGAAATGATCGCCGTTGCGTTGGAAATGGCCGGCTATGACTGCCTCGAGGCAGAGAACTCGCAGCAGGCGCACGCCATTATCGTCGACCGCAAACCGGACCTGATCCTGCTCGACTGGATGCTGCCCGGCACCTCCGGCATCGAGCTGGCCCGCCGCCTCAAGCGTGACGAGCTGACCGGGGACATCCCGATCATCATGCTCACCGCCAAGGGCGAAGAAGACAACAAGATCCAGGGTCTGGAAGTCGGCGCCGACGACTACATCACCAAACCGTTTTCCCCACGCGAACTGGTAGCACGCCTCAAGGCCGTGCTGCGTCGCGCCGGTCCGACCGATGGCGAAGCGCCAATCGAAGTCGGCGGCCTGCTGCTCGACCCGATCAGCCACCGCGTGACCATCGACGGCCGTCCGGCCGAAATGGGCCCGACCGAATACCGTCTGCTGCAATTCTTCATGACCCACCAGGAACGTGCCTACACTCGTGGCCAGTTGCTGGACCAGGTCTGGGGCGGCAACGTCTATGTTGAAGAGCGAACGGTCGACGTGCACATCCGACGCCTGCGCAAGGCGCTCGGCGACGCCTACGAAAATCTGGTACAAACCGTGCGCGGCACTGGCTATCGGTTCTCCACCAAGGCCTGAGCCGAGCGCCCTCCCCGCAGACAAGGACCGCATTTTCCGTGAACCAAAACTGGCATGGCACCCTGATTCGCCACATGCTGTTGCTGGTCACCGGCTGCCTGGTGATCGGCCTGATCACCGGCTACTACGGCTGGAGTCTGGCGGCGGGACTGGGCCTGTACCTGGTCTGGACGCTCAAGCAACTGCTGCGTTTGCACGAATGGCTGCGCCTGCACCAACCCGATGAAGCACCGCCCGACGGCTATGGCCTGTGGGGTGAAGTATTCGACAGCATCTACCACCTGCAACGCCGCGACCAACGGGTACGCGGACGCCTGCAAGCGGTGATCGACCGCGTTCAGGAATCCACCGCCGCGCTGAAAGACGCGGTGATCATGCTCGACAGCGACGGCAACCTGGAATGGTGGAACCGCGCCGCCGAAACCCTGCTCGGCCTGAAAACCCCGCAGGACAGCGGCCAACCCGTGACCAACCTGGTTCGCCATCCGCGCTTCAAGGAATACTTCGAGCAGGAAAGCTACGCCGAACCGCTGGAAATCCCCTCGCCGACCAACGATCGCGTACGCATCCAGCTGTACCTCACGCGCTACGGCAACAACGAACACTTGATGCTGGTGCGCGACGTCACGCGCATCCATCAGCTGGAACAGATGCGCAAAGACTTCATCGCCAACGTCTCCCACGAGCTGCGTACCCCGCTGACGGTGATCTGTGGCTACCTGGAAACCCTGCTCGACAACGTCGAGGAAGTGAACCCGCGCTGGAGCCGCGCCCTGCAGCAGATGCAGCAACAGGGCGGCCGCATGCAAACCCTGCTCAACGACTTGCTGCTGCTGGCCAAACTGGAAGCCACCGATTACCCGTCGGACAACCAGCCCGTGCACATCGACACCCTGCTGCAGTCGATCAAGAGCGATGCGCAGCAGTTGTCAGGCTCGAAGAATCAGCGCATCACCCTGGAAGCCGACACCAGCATCCTGCTCAAGGGCAGCGAGGCGGAACTGCGCAGTGCGTTTTCCAACCTGGTGTTCAACGCCGTCAAATACACCCCGGCCGAAGGCAATATCCGCATCCGCTGGTGGGGCGACGACCAGGGCGCGCACCTGAGCGTGCAGGATTCGGGGATCGGCATCGACAGCAAACACCTGCCGCGCCTGACCGAACGCTTCTACCGCGTCGACTCCAGCCGCAACTCCAACACCGGCGGCACGGGCCTGGGCCTGGCCATCGTCAAACACGTGTTGCTGCGCCACCGCGCACGGATGGAGATCAGCAGCGTGCCCGGCCACGGCAGCACATTCACCTGCCATTTCGCCCCGGCGCAGGTCGCCCAGGCACGGGTCATCAGCGCCGCTGAGTAATGCCGGACTAGGCAATCGCCAGGTCAGCCGCTACATTGGCTGACTTGCGCCTGCCTTTCAGGCGCGATTTCTTCTCTCTTACGAATCACACGGAACCCGCAAAACTCCATCATGGACCCTTCCCCTGGCTTGTCCCTCGCTACCATTTTCGCCGATTTCGGCATGATTCTTTTCGCTCTGATCCTGGTTCTGCTCAACGGCTTCTTCGTTGCGGCGGAGTTCGCCATGGTCAAACTACGCTCGACCCGGGTCGAAGCCATCGCTGAACAGCACGGCTGGCGCGGGCACATCCTGCGCACGGTGCACAGTCAGCTCGATGCTTACCTCTCGGCGTGCCAGCTCGGTATCACCCTCGCCTCCCTCGGCCTGGGCTGGGTTGGCGAGCCGGCGTTCGCGCACATTCTCGAGCCGCTGCTGAGCGCGGTCGGCGTGCAGTCGGCCGAAGTCGTCAAAGGCATTTCGTTCTTCACCGCGTTCTTCATCATTTCCTACCTGCACATCGTGGTCGGCGAACTCGCACCCAAATCCTGGGCGATCCGCAAACCCGAATTGCTGTCGCTGTGGACGGCGGTGCCGCTGTACCTGTTCTACTGGGCCATGTACCCGGCGATCTACCTGCTCAACGCCAGCGCCAACACCATCCTGCGCATCGCAGGGCAAGGTGAACCCGGCCCGCATCACGAGCACCATTACAGCCGCGAAGAACTGAAACTGATCCTGCACTCCAGCCGTGGCCAGGACCCGAGCGACCAGGGCATGCGCGTGCTGGCCTCGGCGGTGGAAATGGGCGAGCTGGAAGTGGTCGACTGGGCCAACTCCCGGGAAGACTTGATCACCCTGGAGTTCAACGCCCCGCTGAAAGAAATCCTGGCGATGTTCCGTCGCCACAAGTTCAGCCGTTATCCGGTGTACGACAGCGAGCGCCAGGAGTTCGTCGGCCTGCTGCACATCAAGGATCTGCTGCTCGAGCTGGCGGCGCTGGATCACATCCCCGAGTCGTTCAACCTCGCCGAACTGACCCGTCCGCTGGAGCGCGTATCGCGACACATGCCGCTGTCGCAGCTGCTTGAGCAGTTCCGCAAGGGCGGCTCGCACTTCGCCGTGGTCGAAGAGGCCGACGGCAACATCATCGGCTACCTGACCATGGAAGACGTGCTGGAAGTGCTGGTCGGCGATATCCAGGACGAACACCGCAAGGCCGAACGCGGCATCCTCGCCTACCAGCCGGGCAAGCTCTTGGTACGGGGCGATACGCCGCTGTTCAAGGTCGAGCGCCTGCTGGGGATCGACCTGGATCACATCGAAGCCGAAACCCTCGCCGGGCTGATCTATGAAACCCTGAAACGGGTGCCGGAAGAGGAAGAAGTGCTGGAAGTCGAAGGTCTGCGGATCATCATCAAGAAGATGAAAGGCCCGAAGATCATTCTGGCCAAGGTACTGATGCTCGACTGACGGGGATTACCGCTTGCCCAACGCAAAGTTGGGCAACGCCCCCAGCGGCTGGTTGAACTGATACGGAATCGACACCAACCCCCCACCTGTATTGCGCTGCACCACGAAGTGCAGGTGCGGGCCGCTGCTGTTGCCGGTATTGCCGGACAGCGCCAGCGGACTGCCCACCGCCACTCGCTGCCCTTCCCGCACACCCACCGAACCTTGCTTGAGATGCAGATACACGCCCATCGTGCCGTCGTCGTGCAGCACCCGCACGAAATTGCCGGAAGGATCGGTGCCGCGCCCGCTCTGGGAGTTCTCGGTCTTCACCACCACACCGGCCCGCGCCGCGATGATCGGCGTACCGACCGGCATGGCGATGTCCATCGCGTATTTGTTCTTCGGCCCGTAATGGCTGTAGTCGCCATTGGCACCCTGACTCAGACGGAATGGCCCGCCCCGCCACGGAAACGGATAGCGATAACTCTGAGCCGCGCCAGCGGGGTCACCGAGGGAATACTGGAACATCGGGGTGTACACCAGCGGCTTGCCGCCGGACACCGCCGTCAGCAACGCCAGCCGCGTATTGCTGCGCGCCGGCAACACCCGACGGATCGTTTCCGCGGGAGCGCCACGCACATTGCTCATCCCGGTAAACGCCAGTGCAACCTCGACCGGCGCATACAGGTCGTTGCGCACGAACACCACGTCCGTGCCCTTCTGCTTCTTGATGTCGAGATAGACCTGGCGTTCGAGGCGCTCGACCATCCGGTCCTGAAACACGAACACCTGGGAGCCTTTGCTCGGACGGTCGCTGTACGAAACCACTCCGTTGGCATCGGTGGATTTGTAGATCGTCATGGCCACAGTCGAGGTGGAGGCCATGAGCAGACCACAGAAAAACAGCAGGCGCAGGGGCATGGGCAAAAGTTCTGTCGAGTAAGGCCTGGGAATGAGCCTAGCAGCTGAAGCAGACCAGGCTAGTCGACAGATGTTTCAAATTTGGCACAGCACAAAACAAAAGGTCGCAGCCCAGGGCAGCTCCCGCATCGGAATACCATCCTTTGCGGGGCTGCCCCAGGCTGCGACCTTTTTGGCCGCGACGCTTACGCGCCCGGAACGAAGTGCTTCTGCGCCGTGCCGCGTGCGATCAGGCGGGAGATGTAGTCGAGCTTCTGCGCGTCCTGGTCGACGAAACGGAAGGTCAGTTGCAGCCAGTCGCTGTCGGCTTTCTGCTCATGCGCCACGATGGCGTGCAGGTAGCCGTTGAGGCGGGCGATTTCGGCGTTGTCGCCCTGCTCCAGATCGAGCACGGCGCTGTCGAGGATCTGCGGCAGGGTGTCGGTGCGTTTCACCACCAGCAGCGCTTCCTTGATGCTCAGGGCCTTGATCACGCATTGCTGGGTGCCGCTTGGCAGGCGCAGCTGGCCCTGACCACGACCGCTGGCCGGAGCGGCGGAGGCTGCCGGTGCTTTCACGGGCGGGCTGTTGAGCAGGCCACGCTGTGGCGCGGCGGCAGGTGCCGGGGCCGCGGCAGCAGGCTTGGCGAATGGATTCACAGGTGCTGCCGCCGGTGCGGAACCGATGACCGCGGCCTTGCCGCCCGTCAACGCGCTCAGGGAGTCGTTGCCGAACGCCGAGTTCATCTTGGTCGGGGCGCTGTTCATCAGAGTGTCGAGCTTGCCGACCTTGTTCAAGGCCTGCTTGACCTTGGTCAGCAGTTGCTCGTTGGTGAACGGCTTGCTGACGTAGCCGGAAACGCCGGCCTGAATCGCCTGCACCACGTTTTCCTTGTCGCCACGGCTGGTGACCATGACGAACGGCATGGTCTTGAGATTGTCCTGCTCACGGCACCAGGTCAGCAGTTCGAGGCCGGACATTTCCGGCATTTCCCAGTCGCACAGAACCAGGTCGAACGCTTCCTTGGCCAGCATGGCCTGAGCCTTTTTACCGTTGACGGCGTCCTCGGTGCGGATCCCCGGGAAGTAATTACGCAGGCACTTTTTCACCAGGTCACGAATGAACGATGCATCGTCCACGACCAACACACTGATCTTGCTCATCCAACACCCCTATTAAAATCCCGGCAAGCATAACGCTGGCTGATGGCACATTGCCAAAACTCTTCAGTCACGCCGGGACTTTTCGTTCGCGGGTGCTGCTTTTTAATTCGCTTTTTAACTCGGTTCTGCCTTCTGAAAAGCAGAAACAAAAACGCCCGGCCAAAGGGCCGGGCGCTTTTCTCAGGCAATCTTACTTATCGTCAGCATCGCCCGGAACATTAGCGGTTTCACCACTTGTTCCTTCAACTTCTTCCTTCATGCGCTTGAGGCCCATGTGGCGCACGTCGGTGCCGCGCACCAGGTAAATCACCAACTCGGAGATGTTGCGTGCGTGATCGCCGATCCGCTCCAGCGAACGCAGCACCCAGATAATGCTCAAGACCCGCGAGATAGAGCGTGGGTCTTCCATCATGTAGGTCGCCAGCTCGCGCAGGGCAGTCTTGTATTCGCGGTCGATGATCTTGTCGTACTGCGCCACCGACAACGCCAGATCGGCGTCGAAGCGGGCAAACGCGTCCAGCGCATCGCGGACCATGTTGCGCACCTGGTCGCCGATGTGACGCACTTCGACGTAACCGCGCGGCGCTTCACCTTCTTCGCACAGCTGGATCGCACGACGGGCGATCTTGGTCGCTTCGTCGCCGATGCGTTCCAGGTCGATCACCGACTTGGAGATGCTGATGATCAGACGCAGGTCGGACGCCGCCGGTTGACGACGGGCCAGAATGCGCAGGCATTCTTCGTCGATGTTGCGTTCCATCTGGTTGATCTGGTCGTCGATCTCGCGCACTTGCTGGGCCAGACCCGAGTCGGCCTCGATCAGCGCGGTGACCGCGTCGTTGACCTGCTTCTCGACCAGCCCGCCCATGGCCAGGAGGTGGCTGCGCACTTCTTCCAGTTCGGCGTTGAACTGCGCGGAAATGTGGTGGGTAAGGCCTTCTTTACTAATCATGTTGGCGTCCTTGGAGCGTCCGGTAAGGTGCGGCGGGCCGCAGCGTCAATTCAGTGAGCGACAACCAGTGTCTGCTAGCCGTAACGACCGGTGATGTAGTCTTCGGTCTGCTTCTTGGCCGGATTGGTGAACAGGGTATCGGTGTCGCCGAATTCCACCAGTTTGCCCATGTACATGAACGCCGTGTAGTCGGACACCCGCGCCGCCTGCTGCATGTTGTGGGTCACGATGACGATGGTGAACTTGGACTTGAGCTCGTAGATCAGCTCTTCGACTTTCAGGGTCGAGATCGGGTCGAGGGCCGAGCACGGTTCGTCGAGCAGCAGCACTTCCGGCTCCACGGCGATGGTACGGGCGATCACCAGACGTTGCTGCTGACCACCGGACAGGCCGAGTGCCGAGTCATGCAGACGGTCTTTCACTTCGTCCCACAGGGCCGCGCCTTTCAACGCCCACTCGACGGCTTCGTCGAGGATGCGTTTCTTGTTGATGCCCTGGATGCGCAGGCCGTAGACCACGTTCTCGTAGATGGTCTTCGGGAACGGGTTAGGCTTCTGGAACACCATGCCGACGCGGCGACGCAGCTCGGCCACGTCTTCGCCCTTGCGGTAGATGTTGTTGCCGTAGAGGTTGATCGCGCCTTCGACGCGGCAGCCATCCACCAGGTCGTTCATGCGGTTGAAGGTACGCAGCAGCGTGGACTTGCCGCAGCCGGACGGGCCGATGAAGGCGGTCACGCGCTGTTTCGGAATGTTCATGCTGACGTCGTACAGCGCTTGTTTCTCGCCGTAGAACAGGCTCAGGCCCGGCACTTCGATGGCCACGGTTTCCTGTTCGAGGTTCAGGCTCTGCTTGTCGCGGCCCAGGGCAGACATGTTGATGCCGTGGGTATGTGTTTCGTGCTGCATGGGAGGCTCCCTGTGCTAACAAATTCGGTTCGGTTGGCTGCCGGGAATCAGGCCGGCAGCCCTTCAATTCTTGTAACGGCGATCAGCTGTCCAGCGCCTTGTACTTCTCGCGCAGGTGGTTACGAATCCACACCGCCGACAGGTTGAGCACGGCAATCACCAGCACCAGCAGCAACGCGGTGGCGTACACCAGCGGTCGTGCGGCTTCGACGTTCGGGCTCTGGAAGCCGACGTCATAAATATGGAAGCCCAGGTGCATGATCTTCTGGTCCAGGTGCAGGTACGGGTAGTTGCCATCCACCGGCAGCGACGGCGCCAGTTTCACCACACCCACCAGCATCAGCGGCGCCACTTCACCGGCGGCGCGAGCCACGGCGAGGATCATGCCGGTCATCATGGCCGGGCTGGCCATCGGGATCACGATCTTCCACAGGGTTTCAGCCTTGGTCGCGCCGAGGGCCAGCGAGCCCTCACGCACGGTGCGAGGAATCCGCGCCAGACCTTCTTCGGTGGCCACGATCACCACCGGCACCGCCAGCAGCGCCAGGGTCAACGAAGCCCACAGCAGACCCGGCGTACCGAAGGTCGGTGCCGGCAGCGCTTCCGGGAAGAACAAGCGGTCGACCGAACCACCCAGCACGTAGACGAAGAAGCCCAGGCCGAACACGCCGTAAACGATCGCCGGAACACCCGCGAGGTTGTTCACCGCGATCCGGATGATCCGGGTCAGGGCGTTCTGCTTGGCGTACTCACGCAGGTACACCGCCGCCAGCACGCCGAACGGGGTCACGATCATCGCCATGATCAGGGTCATCATCACGGTGCCGAAGATGGCCGGGAAGATCCCGCCTTCGGTGTTCGCTTCACGCGGATCGTCGGACAGGAATTCCCAGATCTTGCTGAAGTAGAAACCGACCTTGGTGAAGGTGCTCATGGCGTTCGGCTGGTAGGCGTGAACCACCTTGCCCAGACCGATTTCGATTTCCTTGCCGTTGGCATCACGAGCGGTCAAAGCGTCACGGTTGAACTGCGCGTGCAGGTCGGCCAGACGGGCTTCAACGTCTTGATAGCGGGCGTTCAGCTCGGCGCGCTCGGCATCCATGTCCGCTTGCGCGGTGGCGTCGAGTTTGCCTTCCAGCTCCAGTTTGCGACCGTGCAGACGAATGCGCTCGAGACCGGCGTTGATCGCGCCGATGTCGGTTTTTTCCAGCGACTTCAGCTGCGCGGCCAGGCCGTTCACACGGTTGATCCGCGCTTGCAGTTCAGGCCAGGCCGCTTCGCCTTCGGCGATGACCTTGCCGTCCTGTTTGACGTTGACCAGGTAGCCGTAGAAGTTGCCCCACTCGCGACGCTCGATCGCCATCAGCTCTGGCGGCGTAGTCTGGTTGGTCAGCCACTCGCCGACGATCCAGGTGAAGTCGTTGCCGTTCAGGTCACGGTTGCCGACCTTGATCAGCTCGCGAGTCATGAATTCCGGGCCGGCGTCCGGCACCGGCAGACCGGCGCTCTTCAGACGTGCACGCGGCACTTCTTCCTTCTGCACCACTTCGCCGATGACCAGGTGATTGCCCTGGCCCGGGACGTCGTAGCTGGCGTGGATCAGATCCGCCGGCCAGAAGTGACCCAGACCGCGCACGGCAATCACCGCCAGCAGGCCAATGGTCATGATGACCGCGATGGACACCGCGCCACCGCTGATCCAGACGCCCGGGGCGCCGCTCTTGAACCATCCATTCAGGGAGTTCTGTTTCACAGACTTCTACCTTTCTTAAAGCGACGAGTATTTCTTGCGCAGACGCTGACGAATCAGTTCCGCGAGGGTGTTCATGACGAAGGTGAACAACAGCAGCACCAGCGCCGAGAGGAACAGCACGCGGTAGTGGCTGCCGCCGACTTCCGACTCCGGCATTTCCACCGCGACGTTGGCTGCCAGGGTGCGCAGGCCTTCGAACAGGTTCATTTCCATGACCGGGGTGTTGCCAGTGGCCATCAGCACGATCATGGTTTCACCGACCGCACGACCCATGCCGATCATCAGTGCCGAGAAGATGCCCGGGCTGGCGGTCAGGATCACCACGCGCGTCATGGTCTGCCACGGCGTGGCACCGAGAGCCAGCGAGCCCAGGGTCAGGCCGCGCGGCACGCTGAACACGGCGTCTTCGGCGATCGAGTAGATGTTCGGGATCACCGCAAAACCCATGGCCAGACCGACCACCAGTGCGTTGCGCTGGTCGTAGGTGATGCCCAGGTCGTGGGAGATCCACATGCGCATGTCACCGCCGAAGAACCAGTTCTCCATGAACGGGCTCATGTACAGCGACAGCCAGCCCACGAACAGGATTACCGGGATCAGCAGCGCACTTTCCCAGCCATCCGGGACTTTCAGGCGGATCGACTCAGGCAGGCGGCTGAAAGTGAAACCGGCGACCAGGATGCCGATCGGCAGCAGCATCAGCAGGCTGAAAATGCCCGGCAGATGCCCTTCCACATACGGCGCGAGGAACAGGCCGGCGAAGAAGCCGAGGATCACCGTCGGCATCGCTTCCATCAGCTCGATCACCGGTTTGACCTTGCGGCGCATGCCCGGGGCCATGAAGTACGCGGTGTAGATCGCAGCAGCAACGGCCAGTGGCGCAGCCAGCAGCATCGCGTAGAACGCGGCTTTCAGGGTGCCGAAGGTCAGTGGCGACAGGCTCAGTTTCGGTTCGAAATCGGTGTTGGCAGCGGTCGATTGCCAGACGTATTTAGGCTCGTCGTAGTTCTCGTACCAGACCTTGCTCCACAGCGCGCTCCACGAGACTTCCGGGTGCGGGTTGTCGAGCAGCAGCGGTTGCAGCTTGCCGCCGGCCTCGACGATCACACGGTTGGCACGCGGCGACAGACCGAACAGGCCCTCGCCTTCGACCACTTGATCGACCAGCAAGGTGCGGTGCGCGGTGCTGTGGAACACGCCGAGCTTGCCGCTGGCATCCAGGGCCAGGAAGCCCTTGCGACGTTCTTCAGCGGTGATTTCAACGATCGGCGTCTTGCCCATCTGGAAGGTACGGATCTGCTTCAGGCGCAGTTCGCCATCGGTGTCACGAGCCATGAACCACTGGGCCAGGCCACCGGTGGAGTCACCGACGATCAGCGAGATACCGCCCACCAGCTGGGTGGAAGCGGTAACTTGCGCGTCGGCGTTTTCCAGCAGTTTGTAGCGACCGTTGAGGCTCTTGTCGCGCAGGCTGAACACGTCGGCCTGGGCACGGCCGTTGATCACGTAGAGCCATTGCTGACGCGGATCGACGAAGATGTTTTTCACCGGCTCGGTCATCTGCGGCAGATCGATACGCTTCTGCTCGTTGGTGACTTCGCCGGTCATCATGTTTTCTTCGCTGGTCAGCGACAGCACATTGAGTTGCGAACCGGTGGAGCCGACCAGCATCAGGGTCGAGTCGGTGGCGTTGAGGCTGACGTGCTCCAGTGCACCGCCGCTCTCGTTCAGCGCAATCGGCGTCTCGCCGTACGGGAACTCGACCGCCGGGGTGATGGTTTTCTTGCCATCCGGGTAGCTGACTTTATAGGTGTGACGGAACACCAGCGCCTGACCGTTGGACAGGCCCACGGCCACCAGCGGATGACCCGGCTGGTCTTCGCCGATGGAGGTCACACTGGCGCCTGCCGGCAAAGGCAGATCGACGCGCTTCAATTCAGCGCCGCTGTCGATGTCGAAGAACAGCGCCTGGCCCTTGTCGGAAACGCGCATGGCCACCTGATTCTGCTCTTCGAGCGAAATCATCAGCGGCTTGCCGGCGTCCTGCATCCAGGCCGGGGTGATTGCATCTTTCGCGGTCAGGTCAGCGCCCTTGAACAGGGGCGCGACGACGTAAGCGAGGAAGAAGAAGATCAGGGTGATGGCTGCCAGCACCGCCAGACCGCCGACGAGGACGTACCAACGGGTGAAGCGATCCTTGAGCGCGCGAATGCGGCGCTTGCGTTGCAACTCAGGCGTATTGAAGTCAATGCGCTTGGGAGGGTTCGTAGTCATTTTGGAATTGGCCAGATCATTCATGCGCACACCCTAGCGATCCTGTATGACAGAAAGATGACAATGCAGTGACGCACCAAATCCGCCGCCAGCAGGGCACTGGCAGTGGATAAAAGAATTCGGGGAGTGTGGGAGCCGGGCCGCTTGCGGGCCGGGCCCCACACGTGAGTCAGGCGGGGTTCACCCCTGACTCAGTTTGTTACTTTTTTGCGACTTCAGCGCCGCCTTCCTGCAGGCCCAGGTCAGCCAGTGCTTTTGCAGCAACCTTGGCCGGCAGTGGGATGTAGCCGTCTTTCACTACCACTTCCTGGCCCTGTTTCGACAGAACCAGTTTTACGAACTCGGCTTCCAGCGGGGCCAGAGGCTTGTTCGGGGCTTTGTTGACGTATACGTACAGGAAACGGGACAGCGGGTACTTGCCGTTCAGGGCGTTTTCTTCGGTGTCTTCGATGAAATCGGTGCTGCCTTTCTTCGACAGAGCAACGGTTTTCACGCTGGCGGTCTTGTAGCCGATGCCCGAGTAACCGATGCCGTTCAGCGAGGAGCTGATCGACTGCACGACCGAAGCCGAGCCTGGTTGTTCGTTGACGTTAGGCTTGTAGTCGCCTTTGCACAGGGCTTCTTCCTTGAAGTAGCCGTAGGTGCCGGATACCGAGTTACGACCGAACAGTTGAACCGGCTTGTTGGCCAGGTCACCGGTCACGCCCAGGTCACCCCAGGTTTTCACTTCGGCTTTGGCGCCGCACAGACGGGTGGACGAGAAGATCGCGTCAACCTGTTCCATGGTCAGGTGCTGGATCGGGTTGTCCTTGTGCACGAATACAGCCAAGGCGTCCACGGCAACCGGGATAGCGGTTGGCTTGTAGCCGTACTTCTGTTCGAAGGCCGCCAGTTCGGTGTCCTTCATCTTGCGGCTCATCGGGCCCAGGTTGGAGGTGCCTTCGGTCAGCGCAGGTGGCGCGGTGGCGGAGCCAGCGGCCTGAATCTGGATGTTTACGTTCGGGTATTCTTTTTTGTAGTTCTCGGCCCACAAGGTCATGAGGTTGGCCAGGGTATCGGAGCCGACGCTGGACAGGTTGCCCGACACACCAGTGGTCTTGGTGTAGCTCGGGATCGACGGGTCAACAGCGGCGAACGCGTTGGCGGTCGCAACGCCAGCAGCGACAAAAGTCATTGCCGCCATCAAACGCTTCAGTTTCATGCCTTACTCCTAGCAGATAGGGGGTGTTAAGTCGGGGCCAAGTATCAGCAGGCCGTGTGAACACTCTATGGCTGAAATATGACAATTGGATGAAAGGCCAGCATCCCCTGTCGGAGGGCTGGCCTTTCAGTTGTAACCGAACGTGTGAGGCTGATTCAACGGCGTGAATTACCGGCCCTTGCTCCACAACCAGGCGCCGACCAGGATCCCCATCCCGCACAGCACCGCCACGTAATAGGCAGGCCCCATCGCACTTTCTTTGAGCAGCAGGCTGACCACCATCGGGGTCAGGCCGCCGAAGATGGCGTAAGCGACGTTATAAGAGAAGGACAGACCGCTGAAACGCACCACCGGCGGGAACGCCTTGACCATCACGTACGGCACCGCGCCGATGGTGCCGACCAGAAAACCGGTCAGCGCATACAGCGGGAACAGCCAGTTCGGGTGATCGGCGAGGCTGTGATAGAAGGTCCAGGAGCTGATCAGCAAACCCAGGCAACCGAACACGAACACGCGACCGGCACCAAAGCGATCGGCCAATGCACCGGAAATGATGCAGCCCAGGCTCAGGAACACGATCGCCAGGCTGTTGGATTGCAGCGCGGTGGTCGGCGAGAAGTGATAGACCGTCTGCAGCACGGTCGGGGTCATCAGGATCACCACGACGATGCCGGCGGACAGCAGCCAGGTCAGCAGCATCGAAATGGCGATCGCACCGCGATGGTCACGCAGCACCGCGCGCAGCGGCACTTCTTCGGCCAGGGCCTTGCGCTGTTGCAGCTCGGCGAACACCGGGGTCTCGTGCAGCCAGCGGCGCAGGTAGACCGAGAACAGGCCGAACACGCCACCGAGCAGGAACGGGATCCGCCAGGCGTAATCCGAGACTTCCACTGGCGTATAGATGCTGTTGATCGCGGTGGCGACCAGCGAGCCCAGCAGGATGCCGGCGGTCAGGCCGCTGGTCAGGGTCCCGCAGGCGTAACCAATGTGCTTCCCGGGTACGTGTTCGGAAACGAAGACCCACGCCCCCGGCACTTCGCCGCCAATCGCCGCGCCCTGGATGACGCGCATCAACAGCAGCAGGATCGGCGCCCACATGCCGATCTGTGCATAAGTCGGTAGCAGGCCCATGATCAGGGTCGGCACCGCCATCATGAAAATGCTCAGGGTGAACATCTTCTTGCGCCCCAGCAGGTCGCCGAAGTGCGCCATGACGATCCCGCCCAACGGCCGTGCGAGGTAACCGGCGGCGAAGATGCCGAAGGTCTGCATCAGGCGCAGCCACTCGGGCATGTCGGCCGGGAAGAACAACTTGCCGACCACGGTGGCAAAGAACACGAAAATGATGAAATCGTAAAACTCCAGCGCGCCCCCCAGGGCCGATAGCGACAGAGTCTTGTAGTCATTGCGGGTCAACGGTCGTGCGGGTTGGTCGGGCTGCGCGAGGCTCGAGGGCGCTGTGGTCATGGCAAGGTCTTCTCTTATAGTCGGATCTGCCGCCACAACAACGCTGGCTGTGGCTCGGGCAGGTTCGGCACCATAGCAAATTGTTCGAAAAAGCACATAGAGGCGCGTTTTTGACGGTCGAAATGAGAACCGGACGGTCGTCGCGGAGTCTACCGACCGATATACTCGCAATCTTGCTCCCGCTTGTAGGGGGTTGCTGTGCGAAAACGTTGCTGTCATCCGACGCTGTGAGAACGTAGCGAGCGAAAGCAAGACAAGGAAAAAACAGGCGAGGACGCGGAGTTTACGGGTTGTAAATGAGCAGTCCGAGCCTGTTTTTGACGCTGGATTGCTGAGCGCAGTAGTTCTCACAGTGTCGGCAGTCGGTTTCGCAGAGTTTCCCCTTTAGTTGCCTTATGGAAAACGTGACGAACGTAGTATGTTCGGTGCTGAATCGTTTTTCCTGAAGACGGCTACCACCAGCAATACCCAACGAAGAGTCACGGGTCAGAGGCACCCCCGGCATGATAGAGCTCGAACAAGAAGATCCGATCCCGCAAGGCGACCTGGCCCTGCAAATCACCGCGCTTCCTCGCGAAACCAACGGCTTTGGCGATATTTTCGGCGGCTGGCTGGTGGCGCAGATGGACCTGGCCGGCACTGCAATGGCCAGCCGCGTCGCCGGTGGCCGTGTCGCGACCGTTGCCATCGATCGCATGGCGTTTCTGGTGCCGGTGGCTGTCGGCGCGCAATTGTCCTTTTATACCCAGACCCTGGAAATCGGCCGCAGCTCGATCCAGATGATGGTCGAGGTGTGGAGCGACGACCCGCTGTCCAGCGAGTGGCGTAAAGTGACCGAAGCGGTGTTCGTGTTCGTTGCCATCGATGGCAGCGGTCGCACCCGTTCGGTTCCGCCACGCGCACGTTAAACCTCGCGGCCGTTTGAAGGTCGATAGTCGTCCCAAGTTGCTGATTCGAGAGTTGTCCCATGAACACGCCCAACGTTGAAGCCGTGAAACTGGATGAACTGAACTGCTGGCGCATCCGCCACGGTCAGGCCGAAGTGCTGGTCGCCCAGCAAGGCGCGCACATCCTCAGTTATCAGGTGGACGGCCAGCCGCCGCTGATCTGGCTGAACGACAAGGCCGTGTTCAAGACCGGCAAGAGCATCCGCGCCGGCGTGCCGGTGTGCTGGCCGTGGTTCGGCGTCTTTGCCCGCAACCCGCAGAGCGTGCAGACGATGCGTGTCAGCGAGGAACCGGCCGCCGCCCACGGGTTTGTCCGGGCGATGGATTGGGAACTGGGCGGTATCGAAACCGAGGGCGAAAGCCTGAAAGTGGAGTTCAAGCTGCCCTACCCGGAAGGTGGTTTCCCGGGTTGGCCGCATCAGGTCGATCTGACCCTGACCCTGCGCCTCGACGATCAACTGCACATCAGCCTGACCAGCCACAACCGTGGCGCCGACACCGTCAGCATCAGCCAGGCGCTGCACAGTTACTTCGCCGTCAGCGATGTGCGCAACGTGCGCGTCGAAGGCGTGGACGGCCTGGATTACATCGAGACCCTGGATGACTGGAAGACGCACAACCAGCAAGGCGACCTGCGTTTTGCCGGGGAAACCGACCGCATCTACCTCGATGCTCCGCCGCAACTGAGCATCGTCGATCCAGCCTGGGAACGACGCATCGTGCTGACCGCTACCGGTTCACGCACGGCGGTGATCTGGAACCCGTGGATCGACCGCGCCGCCGCGTTCAGCGACATGGACAACGATGGCTGGCAGCGCATGCTGTGCATCGAGACGGCGAACGTGATGGACGATGTGGTGACCCTGGCACCGGAGGCCAGCCACACCATGGGTGTCAGCGTCGGCAGCCAGCCACTCTGAAAACAAAAATCGCAGCCCAAGGGCTGCGATTTTTTTTGCCGCTCGGAATTACAGATCCTTTTCCTGCACCACCCGCACCTTGTCCGCCTCCAGCGCATACGCCGCATCGGCCAGGTCATTGCTGACCTTTTCGATCTTCAGCGTGCCGGTCACCCACAGCGGTGTATAGATGTCGTCCAGCTTCAAACCCTTTGGATAACGCACCAGCACCAGTTGGTTCGGCGGCGGTGGCGGCACGTGGATGCACGCGCCCGGGTACGGCACCAGGAAAAACAACGTGCTGCGGCCCTTGGCGTCGGACTCCAGCGGCACCGGATAACCGCCGATGCGGATGTGTTTGTCGTTCATCGACGCCACGGTCTTGGTCGAGTACATCACCGCCGGCAAACCTTTGGCCTGCTTCATCCCGCCCTTCTCGGTGAAGGTGCCGGTGGCTTCCGGGGAGTTGTGGTCGATTTCAGGCATGGCCTCGAGGGCTTTCTGATCCGACTTGGGCATCAGTTCCAGCCAGTCGGTTTCCGGCAGATCGCCGGCGTGGGCCAGACCGCTGCCCAGCAAAAGGAGAGTCAACAGAAGACGGCGCATGAAGATGCTCGCAGGAAGGAGGAAACAGTCAATCGCCGAGCATTCTAGCCCTCTCCACCGGTTTGGCAGAGAGGGCTTTGTCGCTTTGGATCAGTTCTTTTTGATCAGGCCGTAGATCACCAGCAGGATGATCGCGCCTACCAGCGCACCGATGAAGCCTGCACCCTGGCCCGCGTGATAAATGCCCAGGGCCTGACCGCCGTAAGTGGCTGCCAGCGAACCGCCGATGCCCAGCAGGATGGTCATGATCCAGCCCATGCTGTCATCGCCCGGTTTCAGGAACCGTGCCAGCAGGCCAACGATCAGGCCGATAAAAATGGTTCCGATAATTCCCATGGCATTTCCCTCTGATTGATTGGCTATAGCCTAGCCAGACTTTGGCATCCTGCCATCAGAGAACGGCGGCCCCTAATGGTTCCGCCGCTGCCACATGAAACTGTTGTTACTCGGCGATCAGCGCTTCGACCTTGAGGATCTGCTGCTCGAGCGTCGCCTTGTCCTTGCAGCGCAGGTTGGCGTGACCGACCTTGCGCCCGGCCTTGAAAGCCTTGCCGTAGTGATGCAGGTGGCAATCGTCGATGGCGATGACTTTTTCAACCGGCGGAACGACACCGATGAAGTTGAGCATCGCGCTCTCGCCGACCTTGGCGGTCGAACCCAGCGGCAGACCGGCTACGGCCCGCAGGTGGTTTTCGAACTGGCTGCACTCGGCGCCTTCGGTGGTCCAGTGCCCGGAGTTGTGCACGCGCGGGGCGATTTCGTTGGCCTTGAGGCCACCGTCGACTTCAAAGAACTCGAATGCCATCACGCCAACGTAGTCCAGCTGCTTGAGGACGCGGCTGGAGTAGCCTTCGGCCAGGGCCTGCAACGGGTGATCGGTACTGGCGATCGACAGCTTGAGAATGCCGCTGTCGTGGGTGTTGTGCACCAATGGATAGAACTTCGTCTCGCCATCACGGGCGCGCACGGCGATCAGCGACACTTCGCCGGTGAACGGCACGAAGCCTTCCAGCAGGCAGGCCACGCTGCCCAGCTCGGCGAATGTGCCGACCACGTCTTCAGGCTTGCGCAGGACTTTCTGGCCCTTGCCGTCGTAACCCAGGGTGCGGGTTTTCAGCACGGCCGGCAGACCGATCGAAGCGACGGCGGCGTCCAGATCGGCTTGCGACTGGATGTCGGCGAACGCCGGGGTCGGGATCCCCAGGTCCTTGAACATGCTCTTCTCGAACCAGCGGTCGCGAGCGATGCGCAGGGCTTCGGCGCTCGGGTAGACCGGCACGAATTGCGAAAGGAACGCCACGGTTTCAGCCGGGACACTTTCGAACTCGAAGGTCACCAGATCGACTTCATCGGCCAGCTGACGCAGGTGATCCTGATCGCCGTAATCGGCCCGCAGGTGTTCCCCCAGTGCAGCGGCGCAAGCGTCCGGCGCAGGGTCGAGGAAAGCGAAGTTCATGCCCAGCGGGGTGCCCGCCAAGGCCAACATGCGACCCAACTGGCCGCCACCGATTACACCGATCTTCATCTCAACAACCTCAGGCAATACGTGGGTCTGGATTGTCCAGGACGCTGTCTGTCTGCTCGGCACGGAAGGTCTTCAGTACCGCGTGGAATTGTGGATGCTTGGCGCCCAGGATGCTCGCAGACAGCAAGGCTGCGTTGATCGCGCCCGCCTTGCCGATGGCCAGGGTGGCAACCGGGATGCCGGCCGGCATCTGCACGATCGACAGCAGCGAATCGACGCCCGAGAGCATCGCCGACTGCACCGGTACGCCCAGCACCGGCAGGTGGGTCTTGGCCGCACACATGCCTGGCAGGTGGGCTGCGCCACCGGCACCGGCGATGATCACCTCGATGCCGCGGCCTTCAGCCTCTTCGGCGTACTGGAACAGCAGATCCGGGGTGCGGTGGGCAGAAACCACCTTGACCTCGTACGGGATGCCGAGCTTTTCCAGCATATCGGCGGTGTGGCTAAGGGTGGACCAATCGGACTTGGAGCCCATGATCACGCCAACCAGTGCACTCATCGTCGCGCCTCTTCTCTCTGGGCGCCCGCAGGCGCGTCAAAAACAACAAGCCACGCAGAATGCGTGGCTTGTTGTAGGAAAAATGGCCGGACGAACCGGCCGAAGGCCGCGCAGTATACCGCAAAGAAAGCAATAAACAGCCCCCGATGCGACCATCTGTCAAATGAGCCAAAGCCCCGGTTTTATTGACTCAGAGGTCAGCGCCAGCGCATTCAGGAAGATTGTGCCGCACCGCCTTCAAGCTTGCGCCACAACAACCGTACATTGGCCTTGCGCACCAGCGCGCAGCGGTACAGGCGAATTTCCAGCGGCACGTGCCATTGCGGGCCGCCGCACACCACCAATTCGCCACGGGCGAGCTCATTGCGCACGCTCAGTTGCGGCACCCAGGCAATGCCGAGGCCTTCGAGGGCCATGCTTTTCAGGCTGTCGGCCATGGCGGTTTCATAAATAGTGGTGAAGCGCAGCGCACGCTGGCGCAACAAGCCGTTCACCGAGCGCCCGAGAAACGCCCCGGCGCTGTAGGCCAGCAACGGCACACTGGCCTCGCCTTCAAGATCGAACAGCGGTTTGCCATTGGCATCCGCCGCGCACACCGGAAGCATTTCGGTCTGCCCCAGGTGCAGCGACGGGAAAATTTCCGGGTCCATCTGCATCGCTGCGTCCGGGTCGTAGAACGCCAGCATCAGATCGCAGCCACCTTCACGCAGCGCGTGCACGGCATCGCCGACGTTGGTCGCCACCAGCCGCGTGGCGATGTTCAGGCCTTCGTTGCGCAGTTGCGCGATCCAGCGCGGGAAGAAACCGAGCGCCAGCGAGTGCGCCGCCGCCACTTGAATCACTTCGCCCTGCCCGCCTTCCAGATGATGGAGGTGGCGCAGCACTTCGCCGAGCTGTTCGACCACCGTGCGCGCGGTCACCAGAAACAGTTGCCCCGCCGCCGTCAGTTCGACCGGCGTGCGCGAGCGGTTGACCAGCGTCAGCCCGAGCGCCGCCTCCAGGCTGCGGATCCGCCGACTGAAGGCCGGCTGGGTCACGAAGCGCCGTTCGGCCGCCTGCGAGAAGCTGCGGGTGGCGGCCAGAGCACTGAAGTCCTCGAGCCATTTGCTTTCCAGATTCATCACGTCCTCCCGGACACGCACCAAAACAGGTCACACGTCTGCCGCGCACGCGGCGTCACACGGGCATTATGCCGAATGTGCATAGGGCAGTGTTTAACAGCATTGGCCCAAAATTTCCCACAAGCCTAGCATTCGCAGCGTTCCGGCACAGACCGGGTCCATATCGAGATGATTTCTATCATGTCCTCCGCTGCATCATTCCGCACAGAAAACGACCTGCTTGGCGCCCTCGAAGTCCCTGCTCAAGCGTATTACGGCATCCAGACCCTGCGAGCGGTGAACAACTTCCGTCTCTCGGGCGTTCCGATTTCGCACTACCCGAAGCTGGTTGTCGGCCTGGCAATGGTCAAACAGGCCGCTGCTGACGCCAACCGTGAGCTGGGTCACCTGAGTGAAGCCAAGCACGCTGCCATCAGCGAAGCCTGTGCACGTCTGATCCGCGGCGATTTCCACGAAGAGTTCGTGGTCGACATGATTCAAGGTGGCGCCGGTACCTCCACCAACATGAACGCCAACGAAGTGATCGCCAACATTGCTCTGGAAGCGATGGGTCACCAGAAAGGCGAGTACCAGTACCTGCACCCGAACGACGACGTCAACATGGCGCAGTCGACCAACGACGCCTACCCGACCGCGATCCGCCTGGGTCTGCTGCTGGGTCACGACGCGCTGCTGGCCAGCCTCGACAGCCTGATTCAGGCATTCGCGGCCAAGGGTCAAGAATTCAACCACGTCCTGAAGATGGGTCGTACCCAGCTGCAAGACGCCGTGCCGATGACCCTGGGTCAAGAGTTCCGCGCTTTCGCCACCACCATGGGCGAAGACCTGGCCCGTCTGAAGACGCTGGCCCCGGAACTGCTGACTGAAGTGAACCTGGGCGGCACTGCGATCGGCACCGGCATCAACGCCGACCCGCGCTATCAGGCCCTGGCCGTACAGCGTCTGGCACTGATCAGCGGTCAACCGCTGGTTCCAGCCGCCGACCTGATCGAAGCCACCTCCGACATGGGCGCCTTCGTGCTGTTCTCCGGCATGCTCAAGCGCACCGCGGTCAAGCTGTCGAAGATCTGCAACGACCTGCGCCTGCTGTCCAGCGGCCCGCGTACCGGCATCAACGAAATCAACCTGCCGGCGCGTCAGCCAGGCAGCTCGATCATGCCAGGCAAGGTCAACCCGGTTATTCCGGAAGCCGTGAACCAGGTGGCATTCCAGGTCATCGGTAACGATCTGGCGCTGACCATGGCAGCCGAAGGCGGCCAACTGCAATTGAACGTGATGGAGCCGCTGATCGCCTTCAAGATCCTCGACTCGATCCGTCTGCTGCAACGCGCCATGGACATGCTGCGCGAGCACTGCATCGTCGGCATCACTGCCAACGAAGCGCGCTGCCGCGAACTGGTCGAACACTCGATCGGCCTGGTCACCGCACTGAACCCGTACATCGGCTACAAAAACGCCACCCGCATCGCCCGTATCGCCCTTGAAAGCGGCCGCGGCGTGCTGGAACTGGTGCGCGAAGAAGGTCTGCTCGACGAAGCCATGCTCGCCGACATCCTGCGCCCGGAAAACATGATTGCTCCGCGTCTGGTGCCTCTGAAGGGCTGATCCGACGCGTTACTTGTAGCACCGCTCACCAGGTCGAGGGACTAGACACCTCTCACCTTTTGAGGGCTTGGAGATCATTCTCCAAGCCCTTTTTTTTAACTATTTGAAAGGACAAACGTCTTCTGTGGGAGCCATCCCGCAAAAGCCCGACGCCGGTAACGTCGGGTGTTTCAAAGCCTCGTTTCGTCGCTTGCACCACAACCGTGCAGACGGGCGCCGCACTGATCGGTATAGTGCCGCCCCTCTTCGCGTGAGCGGTCGTCGGTAACGAGGCCATAACCCATGCGAAACCCGAACTAATAACAAACCCGCGAAATGGAACCGGGACGAAACCCTCGCCTCGCCTGTCGTGCCGAACGCACACCGGTGTAACGCGATGTTTCCGACCATCCAGTATTTGCTTACACAAAAAACAGCGAGGAAAAATCCATGCTCGAAGTCATCAACGACTTCCTCTCAGGGAAAGTACTGATCGTGCTCATTGTCGGGCTCGGTAGCTACTTCACGATTCGCTCGCGTTTCGTTCAATTGCGTCACTTCTTCCACATGTTCGCGGTGTTCCGCGACAGCCTCAAAGGCAGCGCCGGGCAACTCAGCTCGTTCCAGGCCCTGATGCTCAGCCTCGCCGGCCGCGTCGGTGCAGGCAACATCGCCGGTGTCGGCATCGCCGTGACCCTCGGTGGTCCGGGTGCGGTGTTCTGGATGTGGGTGACTGCACTGGTCGGAATGTCCAGCAGCTTCTTCGAATGTACCCTGGCCCAGGTCTACAAGCGCGCCGATGGCGACGGCCTGTACCGTGGTGGCCCGGCCTACTACATCCAGCACGGCCTGAAGCTCAAAGGCATGGCGGTGGTGTTCTCGATCCTGTTGCTGGTCACCTACGGCTTCGCCTTCATTGGCCTGCAGTCCTACACCGTGACCCACTCGCTGCAAAACGCCTTTGCGTTCGACCCGCAACACACCGGTATCGTCCTGGCAGTGCTGCTGGCCATCACCTTCATCGGCGGCATCAAGCGCATCGCTTCGGTGTCCGACCTGCTGGTACCGATCAAGACCCTGGCCTATATCGGCGTGACCCTGTACGTGATCGGCACCCAGATCGAACACGTGCCAGCCATGCTGGAAACCATCTTCAAGAGCGCCTTCGGTCTCGACCCGGCCTTCGGCGGCCTGCTCGGCAGCGCGATTGTCATGGGCGTGAAACGTGGCGTATTCGCCAACGAAGCGGGCCTGGGCAGTGCGCCGAACGTCGCCGCCGTGGCCGCCGTGAAGCACCCGGGCGCTCAGGGCGTGGTTCAGGCTTTCAGTGTGTTCCTCGACACCTTCGTGATCTGCACCTGCACCGCGCTGCTGATCCTGCTGTCGGGCTTCTACACCCCGGGCTTCGAAGGTGACGGCATCGTCCTGACCCAGAACTCGCTGGCCGCCGTGGTCGGTGACTGGGGTCGCATGTTCGTCAGCGTCGCGCTGTCGCTGTTCGTCTTCACTTGCATCCTCTACAACTACTACCTGGGCGAGAACAGCCTGCAGTTCCTCACCCGCAACCGCGCTGCGCTGATGACTTTCCGCGGCCTGGTGCTGGCGCTGGTGGTCTGGGGTTCGATGCAGGATCTGTCGACCGTGTTCGCCTTCGCCGACATCACCATGACCTGCCTGGCCTTCGTCAACCTGATAGCCCTGGCCATGCTGTTCAAGGTCGGCATGCGCGTGATGCGTGACTACGACGAGCAGCGCCGCGCCGGCGTCAGCCAGCCAGTGTTCGACTCCAGCAAATTTACCGATCTGGACCTGGACCTGAAGGCCTGGCCGACCAGCCCGTCGGTTGCTGCCAAGGCTGACGCTCAGCCGCAAGGCATCCCCGCAGCGCAACGCTGACCGGGTAAAAACCGGGCGCAGGTCTTGCGCCCGGCGTGACACAAGCGGCGGTCGGCGTCATGCTCGACCGCATGCTGTCTTCGTTCAGGAGAACTCCCCATGAATTCCTCGACCTACCCTGCCGCCCAGCACGTCATGGTGCTGTACACCGGTGGCACCATCGGCATGCAGGCCAGCGCGAACGGCCTGGCCCCGGCTTCCGGTTTCGAAGCGCGGATGCGCGATTACCTGCACAGTCAGCCTGAGCTGGTGGTGCCGCAGTGGCGCTTTCGCGAGATGTCGCCGCTGATCGACAGCGCCAACATGACCCCGACCTACTGGCAGCAACTGCGTGAAGCCGTCGTCGACGCCGTTGATGTGCAAGGCTGCGACAGCGTGCTGATCCTGCACGGCACCGACACCCTGGCCTACAGCGCCGCCGCCATGAGCTTCCAGTTGCTCGGCCTGCATGCCCGCGTGTGCTTCACCGGTTCGATGCTGCCGGCCGGCGTCACCGACAGCGACGCCTGGGAAAACCTCAGCGGCGCGCTGGTCGCCCTCGGCCACGGCCTGGCGCCGGGTGTGCATCTGTATTTCCACGGCGAGCTGCTGGCGCCGACCCGTTGCGCGAAAGTGCGCAGCTTCGGCCGTCATCCGTTCAAACGTCTGGAACGTCAGGGCGGCGGCGTGAAAGCCACCTCGCTGCCAGCCGCGCTGAACTACAACCAGCCCAAGCAACTGACCAGGGTTGCGGTGTTGCCGCTGTTCCCGGGCATCGGCTCCGGGATCATCGACGGCCTGCTCGACAGCGGCATTCAGGGTCTGGTGCTGGAGTGCTACGGCAGCGGTACCGGGCCGAGCGACAATCCAGAGTTCCTCGCCAGCCTCGGCCGTGCGCGGGATAAGGGTGTCGTCGTGGTTGCGGTCACGCAGTGCCATGAAGGTGGTGTGGAACTGGATATCTACGAAGCGGGCAGCCGCTTGCGTGGCGTTGGCGTGTTGTCCGGTGGCGGCATGACCCGTGAGGCAGCGTTCGGCAAGTTGAATGCTTTGCTGGGTGCAGGCCTTGAAACGGCCGAAGTGCGGCGCCTGGTCGAACTCGACCTGTGCGGCGAACTCATCTGATCGCAACAAGCTGTGGGAGCCCCTCTGCTCCCACAGCCCGGCATGCAACTTGCTGCCGTTTCCAGCATCCCAAGGCTGGAAGATCTTATGCTCCACTCCCACCTCACCACACTCAATGCGGTCTCGTTGATCCTCAACACGTTCAAGACCGAAGGCTTGTCCAGTGAAGCGCTGCTCGCCGGCAGCGGCATCAGCGCGGCGGACCTGAGCCGGGCCGACACCCGCATCACCACCAATCAGGAGATGCAGGTCTGCGCCAACGCAGTCGCGCTCAAGCACGACATCGGCCTGGAACTGGGCCGGCGCATGCACGTTTCCTGCTACGGCATCCTCGGTTACGCGCTGCTGACCTGTGCCACCTTCGGTGACGCTTTGCGCCTGGCGATCCGTTATCCGGCGCTGCTGGGAACACTTTTCGAGCTGAGCCTGGAGGACGACGGCGAACGCATCTGGTTCGTCGCTGCCGATTACCGCGAAAGCCCGGGGATGGCGGTGTTCAACGCGGAGTTCTGTCTGGTGTCGCTGAAAGTCATCTGCGATGACCTGCTCGGCCATCCACTGCCACTACTCGCCACCCGTTTCGAACACGCCGCGCCGGATTACCGCGACAGCTACGCCGAACATTTCAACGCGCCCCTGCACTTTGGTGCCAAGGACAACGCCTTTGCCTTCGACCGGCGCTGGCTCGATCAGCCGCTGCCGCTGGCCGACATCATCACCCACCAGGCCATGGCCGAACGTTGCCGCAAACAGAACACCGAGTTCACCGGCAGGCAGGCGTGGCTCGGGCGGATCCGCCAGTTGCTGACCGCACAACTCAACGCCGCACCGGGGCTGGAAGGTCTGGCGCAACAGATGAACTGCTCGCCGCGCACCTTGCGCCGGCATCTGAAAGACATGGGTTGCAGCTATCAGGAGCTGCTCGACGAACTGCGTTTCGAACGGGCCAAGCAGATGCTTTGCGAAGATCAACTACCGATCTACCGCATCGCCGAGACCCTGGGTTTCAGCGAGACCGCGAGCTTCCGCCATGCGTTCGTGCGCTGGAGCGGTGTGGCGCCGAGTCAGTTCCGCGCTTGAGATAAATCAGGCATCGCACAACTGACTGCACTACATTACGCGGCCCGCCCCCATTGCCGGTGTTTTTGCTTGATGCTTCTTTTCCGTCGCTATTCACGCCTTGCCTTGCTCGCTGCACTGTTCAACCTGCCATTGGCCGCGCAGGCCATCGAACTGAACTGGTGGGGGCTCCCGCCGCACTCGGTGGTTGACGCACCCGAATATGGCAAAACCATCATTCCGATCCCCGCCGCGGCTGAAACGCCCGGAGTTGCGAAACCTCTGACAGGCTTGCTCAGCAGCTTTCGCGGTCTGTTCTACCTGAACGTTTACAGCGATGAGAACTACCGCGAACGTGTGCACAAACTGGGACCGATCCCATTGCTCACCGCCGAAGAGTTTCACAGTTGCATCACCGAGTTTCAGTACATGAATCTGAGCTCGTCGGCCATGCGCACCGACATCGCGCCGGGTATCGTGGTCGATACCCTGAGTTTCGACTGTGTCAAAACCAGTGGCTGGGAAACCAAGCGCTACCTGCTGATCGACTGGCGCACGCCCGGTGAACCATTGATGGCGTTGGGACGGGTGCGCAACGATCACCTGCTGTCGTTCCAACCGCTGCAGGAAACTTCTGCAACCGTGCTCGACACCTGGCTCAAAGGCATCGAAGGAGCCCGGGACGCCATGCGTTACAGCGTACCCGATGCCCCTCTGAGTATCGAAGTCGATCCACAGCCCTACCAGGCTGGCGACGGCGCCCTGCAACTGTGGGAGCTGCACCAGCAACTGAGCAAGACCAGCGACAAAGGCCCTGGACTGAAGAAGGTCGATGAGCTGTTTTTGAACCAGGACTTTCGCCGAATCGGTGCCGATCAGAAAGACTTCCCCGGCCAGCTCAACGACATTGCTTACTGGAAAAGTGAACTGGCGCCAGACGAAGCTTCCCGGCAATGGCTGCTGGAAGTAGCACGTCGCGCACCACAACGCATTCCGGTCTATCTCAACCTCGCGGATCAGGCCTGGAAAGGCTATGAAAAAGCACCCGCCTACACGACCCAATACGCATTGGCGCAGGAGTATTACCGGATTTACTGCGGTCTGCGCCTGCAGCGAAATCTGAGCGTTCCGGAGCGCGTGGTTCAGAGGCTGGGACTAGCCCGGGCCGAACCTCAGGCCTGCCAGGCACAATGGCCATTGATCGAGGCCGTGGACCAGCAGGACGAACCGCGTGTACGGCAGTTGCTCGACAGTGGCCTCCAGGCCAAAACCCTGGCCGAGGACGGCCGAAGTGCCTTGTTGCACGCACTGGATGCGCCGAACTTCACCATCGCCCGCCTGCTGCTCGACCGTGGGGCTGAAACCAGCGGCATCAACGGCAGCGAGCCGCTGGTGATGCAAGCATTCAACAAAGACCTCAAAGCCGACAAGGATCCGCAACAGGGCCGGCGAACCGAGTTTCTGCTCAATGCCGGCGCCGCCATCGACGAGCCCGATGCGCGGGGTGAGACCCTGCTGATGCAACGTACATCGGGTAAAGATGACGAGCTGTTCAACTGGCTGCTCAAGCATCCTCAGAACCTCGATCGCCGACAAAGCAAAGAACAGAGAACCGCGT
Source organism: Pseudomonas sp. FW215-R2 (assembly GCF_058789255.1). NCBI lineage: Bacteria > Pseudomonadati > Pseudomonadota > Gammaproteobacteria > Pseudomonadales > Pseudomonadaceae > Pseudomonas > Pseudomonas sp. FW215-R2. The sequence continues at coordinate 48,645 of NZ_JBYTBO010000022.1, read as the reverse complement.
TGTACGAAGCGATCTACCGCAACAACTATTCGGCAGCAAAACGTCTGGTTGAAGCCGGTGCGCAACTGAATCTTGTCTACCCTGCCGGACGTTGCCATGAACGAGACCGCCTGGATTCGGTTCTGTACCTCCTCGCCAGCCAGGCCCCCAGAGGCGACATGGATCGAGAGATCGACCACCAGCAGGTCCTTGAGCTGTTCACGCTGATGCTGGAAAAAGGGGCCGACCCAACGCTGGGTGAGCCCTGTACGGACGATGCCTACAGCGCATTGCGCAAGATGCTGGAACAACGACAGCGTCCGGATTGGCTTGAGGTACTTGATCGCCATCAAGCCGCCATTGGCAAAACCGCGACTCGCCTCTGAATCCGAACGGCGCCCCTTCCTGGGGCGCCTTATCCGTCCAAGGGGCGAATTTCGGTCAGTTCTTTTGGCCATATCGATCCCCTTTTGGCCGCTCCTGACGTTCTCCGATTGGCCCCGCGCCGCAACACTGGGGTCAACCGAATCAGCCCTGCGGAGAACAACAAATGCTGACGATCTACTCTGACGATCACCACCTGCACCATGGCCGCTGCGAATTGATCGACGGCCAGCTCAAGCCTTGCTTCGAGATGCCGTCGCGCGCCGACCACGTGCTGCAACGGGTGAAAAACCAAAACCTCGGCCCGGTCGAAGCACCGAAGGATTTCGGCCTCGGGCCGATCGAGCGCATCCACAGCCGCGACTACCTCGACTTCTTCAAAGGCGCCTGGGCGCGCTGGACCGAATTCAACACCGACGGCGACTTGCTGCCCTACACCTGGCCGGCGCGCACCTTGCGTCAGGTCAAGCCGACCAGCCTGCACGGCCAGCTCGGTTATTACAGCTTCGACGGCGGCGCGCCGATCACCGCCGGCACCTGGCAAGCCGCGTACAGCGCAGCGCAAGTGGCGCTGACCGCACAAGCGGAAATCCAGCGCGGTGCGCGCGGAGCCTTCGCCCTGTGCCGTCCGCCGGGACACCACGCCGCCGGCGATTTGATGGGCGGCTACTGCTACCTCAACAACGCCGCCATCGCTGCGCAGGCATTCCTCGATCAGGGCCACAAGAAAGTCGCGATCCTCGACGTCGACTACCACCACGGCAACGGCACCCAATCGATTTTCTACGAGCGCAGCGATGTGCTTTTCACCTCGATCCACGGCCACCCGGAAGCGGAATTCCCGTTCTTCCTCGGTTATGAAGATGAGCGCGGCGAAGGGGCCGGTGAAGGCTTCAACTTCAACTATCCGCTGCCGGCGGGTTCCGGCTGGGATGTCTGGAGTGCGGCGCTGGATCAGGCCTGCCAGGAGATCGACAACTACGGCGCCGACATCATCGTCGTGTCGCTGGGCGTCGACACCTTCAAGGACGATCCGATCTCGCAGTTCAAGCTCGACAGCCCGGATTACCTGGCCATGGGCAAGCGCATCGCCGCTCTCGGCAAACCGACCCTGTTCGTCATGGAGGGTGGCTACGCGGTGGAAGAAATCGGCATCAACGCGGTGAACGTGCTCGAAGGTTTCGAACAATGAACAGACTCAAGCACTTCATCGCTCCCGCGCTTTGTGCGGCACTACTGAGCGGCGCCGCACACTCCGAAGAACGCACCCTGCGCGTCTACAACTGGTTCGACTACATCACCCCCAAGGCACTGGAAGATTTCAAGGCGCAGAACAGTCAGACCAAACTGGTCTACGACATCTTCGACACCAACGAAGCACTGGAGGCCAAGTTGCTGACCGGCAACTCCGGCTATGACGTGGTGGTGCCGTCCAACGTGTTCCTGGCCAAGCAGATCGAAGCCGGGGTGTTCCAGCCGCTGGATCGCAGCCAGTTGCCGAACTGGAACCACCTCGATCCGAAACTGATGAAGCTGATCGAGGCCAACGACCCGGGCAACAAGTTCGCCGTGCCTTACATGTACGGCACCATCCTGATCGGCTTCAACCCGGCCAAGGTCAAGGCTGCACTGGGTGACAACGCGCCGGTGGACAGCTGGGACCTGATCTTCAAGGAAGAGAACATCAGCAAGCTCAAGCAGTGCGGCGTCGCCCTGCTCGACTCGCCATCGGAGATCCTGCCGCTGGCCCTGCAACACCTCGGCCTCGACCCCAACAGCAAGAACCCGGCGGACTATGCCAAGGCCGAAGCCTTGCTGATGAAGATTCGTCCGTACGTGACCTACTTCCATTCGTCCAAGTACATGGCCGATATCGCCAACGGTGACATCTGCGTCGCGGTCGGTTATTCGGGCAGCTTCTCGCAAGCCGCCAACCGCGCCAAAGAGGCGAAGAACGGCGTGGTGGTCGACATGCGCCTGCCGAAGGAAGGGGCGCCGATCTGGTTCGACATGCTCGCCATCCCGAAAGGCGCGAAAAACTCGCAGGACGCCTACACCTTCATCAACTACCTGCTGCAACCGCAGGTGATCGCGCCGGTCAGCGACTTTGTCGGTTACCCGAACCCGAACAAGGACGCCACCGAACATGTCGATCCGGCAATCCGCAACAACCCCAACCTGTACCCGACGGATGCGGCGATGAATACGCTCTACACCCTGCAACCGTTGCCGCGTGATGCGGAACGGGCACGCACCCGGGCGTGGACCAAGATCAAGTCCGGCACCTGACGCGTAACAACTCACCAGACCCGCACCCGCGGGTCTTTTTTTGTCTGCGAGATCTATGTACCGCAGCGTGCCGTGGCCGGAATTTTAATGTGCCGGTTTTCCCCCATGGACACGACCATGACTGAACCTGCCGCCATCACTACGCCCAGCGTTTCCCCTCCCTTGCTGAAACAGAGCCGGCTGGTCGAACTGACCGGCCGGGGCTACTCGCTCCATCAAGTCGCCTCGGCGCTGTTGCGCGAAGCACTGATAAAAAGCCATCCCGACCAACACATCGATCCGGATCGCACGATGCTCGCGACGCCTCTGCGCGAAACCGATGACACACAGAACGCCACCGGGGTCTTTGCCTTCGAATCCCTGACCCATGCCTTTATCCAGCACTGTTTGAACAGAACCACGGCCGATTACATCGAAGGCGAGCACTTCCTGACCCGCACACCCGACGCCACTCCGCCCATCCTCCTGCCGGTGAGCATGGACGACGTCACCTCGCTGGTGAACGACCTTGCACCGTTTCTGTTCCTCGAATACCAGCAGCGCCAACTCGATTACTGGAATGAGTCCGCCGGCACCCAGCCGCGCTGGCAAGAACTGTCCGACCTGTTGTGTTCGGCCGCGAATGTGCAGACGGCCAGTGGCTGGGATGCCGACGAGTGCGCACTGGCGCGATTTGTTGCGCAGCATCCGGATCGGGCAGAACGCTCGACAGTGAACAGCGATTTCAGCGGGCTGAAAGCCTGCCTGATGGACATCGACCTGGTTGACGGCAAGGACAGCACGCACCTGCTCATTGCCGGCGCACTGGTGCTGACTGCCACCGTCAAACAGCGGCAACGGATCCTGATGTACACCGTTGCCGATGGCTATGAGTCCTTCGAGTCGCTGGTCGCGCTGGGCGAAACATTGCCACAGCGACTCGATCCCGAGCTGTCCGAGCGCTCCCTGAAATGGCGCCTGATCGAACCCGAAGGGCATATCTTCGACGCCGTTGCACAGGCGCTGATCAGCAATCAGCTTGGCGCGATCGAGGCACTGGACCCCGCCAACCAGTCGATCAGTGCCCATGCCTCCCCCGCAAGACAGAGCCGCGGCCGTTTCAATCCGCTCGAACGAGCCCGGCTCGACCAGTTGGAAGAGGCCGTTCCCGATTGGCTGCAAGCCGGCTCCCTCCATGATCTGCAGGACTACAGTCGCTACATTGCCGAGCTCGGCACCTTGCGTGACGACGTCGAGAAGGGTGTTTTCAGGGATGACGACATTCCCCTGATCAAGCCCTACGCCGAACGCCGCATGCGCGAAGCAATCATCGCCGACAAAAGCGCCGAGGGCGCCGCCGGACTGCCTCTGGAACACCTGCGGATCAGTGTGACCAACAGCCTCGAAACCGGTGGCTTCACCCTGCCCAATCCATTTGACCGAATACACGAGACCCTGGGTGAGTTCGCCCTGCAAAACGCCCCGCCCTACCAAGCCACGATCGCCTTCGATAATGACCGAGCCGTACCTGCCTGGCTGACTGTGGACTTTCTCACCACAATCGCGGAAAAGGTCGACATCGGCGGTCATTACCCGCAACTGATCAAACGCGCACTGATCGATGACCCGATCCGGGCGGGCGAGCAAAAGACCCGCTACATGCGCCAGCTGCCGACACTCCTGCCGATGCTTGCACTGGAATGCAAGCTCAAGCACCAGGGCGACGTCGATCAGCAAGGTTATGACTACGTCTGCCAATTGATGGATGCCATCACCCGCAAACTTCCAACAGCCGACCACTCGGTGACGATCCGTCCGTTGGCATTCGTCCCTCGCCGCCGCTTGAGCAGGCGTTCGGACGTTGTCGCCAACATGTTCATCATCTGTCCGCGAGACCATACCCAGGGCCCTTGCCTGTTGTACCGGCCGCTGCTGGACACACCGTTGATGCAGTTCGCCTCTCTGCAAAACCTGATGTACGCGCTGTATCAGGATGGCGAACTGCGCAATTCGGTACTGGCCTGGCTGGGCAGTGCAGCACTGAGTTTCGAGTACTCGCAGTACGCCTTCCCGGTCGGCCTGCCCTCGCCGTGGATCGTCACTCAACTGGCCACCGAACCGTTCATGCACCTTGACCTGACCGGCCCGATCGAACTGGCGGACACCCCCCTCGGCGGCGACATCCTTGCCTCGCTGTACACCGCCAACAGCCAGGCACTGGTCGATCTTGCAAACCGCCAGTCGCAGTCCAACAGCGAACGACGCTGGGCACTTCTGGCGGACAGCGGCTGGGCGATGTTCAGCGTTGCTGCGAACTTCATGAGCGGCGCGGCGGGTACCGCCGTCTGGGTCTGGCAGACCATCACGCAGATCCAGCAGGCGATCGATACCCATGAACGCGACGACACCCTCGTGGCCTGGCAATCCACCGCCGATGTTCTGCTGACGCTCGGCATCATCCTGACCCAACGCGTCGTGGCGCGACGCAACCGCTCGTGGCTGCCACACCAGAAGGAATCCCGCGAAACGGCCCGACTGTCGCCGGAGAAAGAGGAGTCCGCACCAGAAGTCACACCGTCAGTCACGCTCGACCCGGTTGCCATCACTGGCGAGGTGCCTGCCGGGCATCTCACTCAACTCGAACAGGGGACACTGCTGCGACCCGACTCCAGCGCACGCTTCATCGCGATGCTCGACCGCTTCAAGATCTCCGCACCTGACTTGAGCGGGAAACGAGCCTCACCGGTCACTCACCTGTACACCCTCGACGGCAAGACCTGCGCCCGGGTCGGCACGCGCTGGTTCCAGGTGATCGCCCGGGCAGACGAGCCGGTGCACATCGTCGATCCGGCCGATCCACTGCGTATCGGCATGGCGCTGACATACGATGAAACTACCGAGCAATGGCACTGGGACCCGAAACTGCGCTTGCGCGGCGGCATGCCGAAAAGCCGGATCGAGGCGTTCCGCCGCTCCAAAAAGCAGTCAATGGAGGCTGCCTGGTCTGAGCTGGAGCGATTTGAAGCCCGCGAAACCGAGGCGAAAACACAACTGCTGCGAGCGCTGGTGGCCCTTCCACGGGACACCAGCGAAGCCGGATTCGAGCACTCCGCGTCCATCTATCTGGACAGGGCCACGAAGCTGGGCAATGAGTACACCCAGGCGCTGGACCAACTCGAAAACTGGCGTCTGGCGGGTGGCGGTGGCTCGGTACACCAGGCCAGACTGATGAGCCTGACCCTGGGTCAGCACCGCTGTTTCGGCTCGTGGCTGCGGGTGAAAATGCGGATGTACGCCAAGACCACACAGATCTTTGTCGACAGCGCGAACCAACACACACTGGTACCGCGCAAGCAACAGATCGAAATCGCCACCGTCGCCACCGCGTTGAGCGACGAAATGATTGGCACCCTACAGACCCTGGATCGCTCGCTCCAGATATTGAACAGCCATTCAGCCAAGGCCAGAGAGGTGGCCACGAGGCTGGAATTGCTGCTGCCAGACTTCAACACACTCGATCTCAAGGCCAATGAAATCGGCATGTCCTACGAGCGCTGTGTGGAGGAGACGCCGGGAGCCGCCATGGACGCCGCCCGCGCCGCGATCGGGATCATCACGGCCACGGCTGCCGATGCCAGTCATGAGCTGATCCTGCTGAGTAAAACCGCGGTGATCGCGGATGGACAGCCGGCGCGGATCGAACGTTTATCGCAGTGGAACGACCTCTTCGCCAGCCTCGGTGAACGCGTGGAGCAATTGCCTGCGGCCCATCCCGGCCAGTTCGTCCAGGCCAGGCTCGACAGGATTCGCGAGCTGATCGGCGAGTTTCATGAAGTGGCCCGCGAACGCCTGACCACAGAATTGCCCGAACCGGAAGAACGACCCGCCCCCGTCAAGTCCCGGCCGCAGCCTTCAACGTCGCAGCCGAAAGTGAAGGTGAGCAAAAGTCGTCCACGCCCCGAAACAGGTGAGTCAGCCCCCATGGCCCAGAGCGGCGAGTCGGAGGCCGAGACATCGTTCGTCAAACTCACCGCGCAAAGACCCGAACCGACGGCGCCCGCCGATGACGAGGATATTGTTTCAGCGGCAATGGCGCTTGAAGCGAACATCGAGAGCTTCAACAGGAAAACCCGCGAGGACGCCAAGCGACCGGGGCGTATTCCCGCTGACATCCGCGACATGTTCGAACAGCAAGTCGACCGCCTCAAACAGATGGCCATCGACGTCGACAGCGCGATCACCCGAAGAAAAAATGCCAGGAAGGATCCTTGGCCCATCGCCTCCCTCATCCCAAGCCTGCGCGAAGGCGCAACCCGCACCCACGCCGACGGCATTGCGACCTACGCAGCCATGCTCAAACAACGCAAACCTCGGGAAACCTATTTCCACTGGCTGCACGACAACGGGCAGGTCAACGTGATCAAGGACCCACGCGGACGCATTCGCACCCGGTATCGCGGGGACTACTTTCAGGAGTACCGGATTCTCGACAAGGCCAACGCAAACAAACCGCTATGGGTCGCGCACTTTCATTACGACCAGCTCGGGGATGCGGATGAGCTGTACACCATTGCCCATCTGAAATTCGCCGATGCGTATCTGCAAACGCTGGATGACAAAACCCGCCAGACACTGGACACCTTCGACGCCGTCGACAATGCGCTACGGCGTATCGTCGATCCGCAGGTGCGCGACCTGTTCCTCAAACCACAGGCCGACGCTCGACCGAAAGATGATTAACTGCGCCAGACTTCGCGCAAGCGGGCCAGAGCCGACTCGATCGCCGGCTCCGGCACCGCCGCAAAACCCAGCACCAGACCGGCGCGCTGATCGATCGGCGTCGTCGAGTCCGGCAGCCAGTACTTGCTCAAGCCGTGGATTTCCACCTCGACGCTGGCGGCCTGTTCGATCAGTTGCTGTTCGCGGGCCACGCTGTCGACCGCCACCGTCAAATGCAGTCCGGCGGACACGGCCGGCAGTTCGCCGACACCCGCCAAACCCTGGGGCCAACCATTGATGAGCGCATTGCGCCGGCTGAGTGCAGCCCGGCGCATCCGCCGGATGTGCCGCTGAAAGTGCCCGGCCGCCATGAACTCGGCCATCACCGCCTGGGTGCTCACCTCGGAATGCCGGACATCCACTGCGCGACGTTGCGCAAACGCCTCCACCAACCCCGGCGGCAACATCAGATAACCCAGGCGCAGCGCCGGGAACGCGACTTTGCCGAAGGTGCCGACGTACAAGACGCGACCCTGGCGGTCGAGCGCAGCCAGCGGAGCCAAGGGGGCGCCGGTGTAGCGATACTCGCCGTCGTAATCGTCCTCGACGATCCAGCCACCGGTGCGCTCGGCCCAGGCCAGCAATTCCAGGCGTCGCGCCAGGCTCATCACCACCCCTGTCGGGTATTGATGAGACGGCGTGACATAAGCCACCCGACAATCTTCGGCGGCAGACAGCGCTGCGCAATCGATGCCCTCCTCATCCACCGCAATGCCGTGCAATCGACCGCCGGCCAGCGCGAAGGCATGCCCCGCTGCGCGGTAGCCGGGATTCTCGATGCCCACGCCGGCGCCAGGCTCCACCAGCAACTGTGCACAAAGGCTGATTCCTTGCTGTGCGCCACTGGTGATCACAATTTGCTCAGCGGAGCACTGCATGCCCCGCGAACTGCGCAAATAGGCAGCGATCAGTCCGCGCAGCCGCGCATCGCCCGCCGGGTCGCCGTAACACAGTTGCTGCAAATCGGGTTTACGCCAGAACGCCGCATTCAGCTTGGCCCAGACGTCGAACGGGAACAGATCGAACGCCGGAACACCCACCCTGAAAGCCCGTGGCGGACCACTCGGCGGCGTAGGTAAATGGTTCTGTTCAAGCCGCTGCATCGCACCGCTGTGGATAACTTTGCTGGATAAATCCCCAGTGGAATCGACCGGTTTTGTGGATAAGGCTGTGGGTAAGCCTGTTGAAAACCCTGTGGATACTTTTGTGGATAATTTTTTCGTCGGTGTCGTCGATTGGGGCAACTGCGCCACATAAGTACCGTCCCCGACCCGCCCTTCGATAAAGCCTTCGGCATACAACTGATCGTAAGCACGCACCACGCTGTTGCGGGAAATCGTCAATGCCGCCGCCAGATCGCGACTGGCCGGCAGGCGTGTGCCGCTGGCCAGGCGTCCGTCGAGCACCCGCAGGCGCAAGGCCTGATAGAGCTGACGGCTCAGGCCTTTGCGGCGATCGAGTTCGATGCCGGCAGGGTTGAACGGCAGCGACAGCGTGGTCGAATCGGGCATGGCAATGGACCTATGAAATTGGTCATCAATGGCTCTTACAACAGACCAATAGCCTGCCTACGATGCAGGCATTCGCCAAGGAAAATTTCTCCATGTACACGCCCCGCGCCTTTGCCATCGACGACTTGTCCCAACTGCACGAACTGATCCTCGCCACCCGCCTCGCCATTCTGGTGACTCACGGCGAACAGGGCTTGCAGGCCAGCCATGTGCCAGTGCTGCTGCATCGTGAACAAGGCCCGAACGGCACGCTGTACGGGCATCTGGCCAAGGCCAATCCACAGTGGAAAGACCTGCGCGACGGCGCCGAGGCCATGCTGATTTTTCCCGGTGCCGATGCCTATGTCAGCCCGGGCTTTTATCCGAGCAAGGCCGAGCACGGCAAAGTCGTGCCGACCTGGAACTACGTTGCCGTGCATGCCTATGGTCACGCCGAAACCTTCAGCGACGGCGGTCGACTGCTGGACATCGTCAGCACCCTCACAAATCGCCACGAGGCCGGCCGCGCCCAGCCCTGGTCGGTCGACGATGCCCCGGCCGATTACATCGACGGCATGCTCAAGGCCATCGTCGGGTTTGCCATTCCGATCGACCGTCTCGAAGGCAAGCGCAAGCTCAGCCAGAACCGCAGTCCCGAAGACATCGCCGGCGTGCGCGAAGGCCTGGCCGCCAGCCCCGACATCAACGATCAAACCCTCGCTCACTTGATGCGTTAAGGAAATCACCATGAGTCAGATCGACATTCGCCCGGTCAGCGCCGCCGATCACGCGGCCTGGCTGCCGCTGTGGCAGGCCTACCTGCGCTTCTACAACACTGAATTGCCGGACGCCGTCAGCCAAAGCACCTGGCAGCGTTTTCTCGACCCGAACGAACCGACCCACGCCGCCCTCGCCTGGGCCGACGGCAAAGCGGTGGGCATGGTGCATTTCATCTACCATCGTTCGAACTGGAGCATCGAAAACTCCTGCTACCTGCAAGACTTGCTGGTGGAGCCGCAAACCCGTGGCACCGGCGTCGGTCGTCTGCTGATCGAACACGTCTACGCCACCGCCAAGGCCGACGGTTGCTGCAAGGTGCACTGGCTGACCCACGAAACCAACGCCACCGCAATCCAGCTCTACGAACGCATCGCCGAGCGTCCGGGTTTCATCCAGTTTCGCAAAGCCATTTAAGGAGCCACGCGCATGACGATTTCTCTCGCCGACTGGAAAGGCGTGCCGCCGCCCTCCACCACCCTGATCGAAGGCCGCTTCATCCGCCTGGAAAAACTCGACCCGGCGCGCCATGGCGACGACCTGTTCAACGCCCTGCAAGGCCCGGGCGCCGACCCGAAACTCTGGGACTATTTGCCCTACGGCCCGTTTCCGGAGCGCTGCGCTTTCAATGACTGGCTGAACAACCATGCTGCCCACAGCGACCCGTACTTCTTCAGCGTCATCGACCGCGCCAGCGGCCAGGTGCAAGGCATCCTCAGCCTGATGTCGATCGTCCCGGCCCAGGGCCGCATCGAAATCGGCCACGTCACCTTCGGCGCGCCGATGCAGCGCTCGCCGAAAAGCACCGAGGCGGTCTACCTGCTGGCCAAGGAATCCTTCGCCCTCGGCTACCGTCGCCTCGAATGGAAATGCAACAACGGCAACGCCCGCTCCAAATACGCGGCCGAGCGGTTGGGTTTCAGCTTCGAAGGCGTGTTCCGCCAGCACATGGTTGTGAAAGGCCAGAACCGCGATACCGCGTGGTACTCGATCCTGGACTCGGAATGGCCGGCGATTGCGACCGGGTTCGAGCGCTGGTTGAGTGATGAGAATCAGATGGCGGGTGGGCAGGTGAAAGGGTTGGTTGAGTGCCGCGCTTAAAGCTCAATCGAAATCAAGTATGTTGCGTTGCGGGTTCAGCTGTTATCGCGTCGAACCCGCACCACACCCATCTTCAGCCCGAACGGGCGAAACACGGCGTTCAGCGATTTGAGCGTCTGATTACCCTCTCCATGTTCGATGTGCACCAACGTACGCACCGAAATCTTGCACATCCTCGCAAACTGGGTCTGATGCAACCCGGTCACCTCCACGCGCAAACGGCGAACGGCCTCACCGATCTCCACTGTTCCTTGAGCCAGTGCTTCTTGAATGCTTTCGATGAGCACGGTGCGCTCGGCGACAGTCATGCTCATTTCAGATCCCACTCTTTCAAACGTTGCTCCAGGTTTTTCAGGTGGACGCCCGGATGATTCATTGTCCGGTCAGGCAATCCACTGGCGCTTAAAATGTCCGGCAATTCGGCCAGGCACTGCGCATCTTCACGCAATCGCTCGAAAGATTCCGGCGCGTCGGACAACCCTGCCAATGGGTCATCCGGATCGGAAATGTCCGCCAATGCGCGGCATACGCCCCGCCAATCGACATCACCCGCCCTCTCCAGCTCTTTTGGCCATTTGGTCGTGCGAGTTACACCTTCGTCATCTATGACCATGGGAGCCAGGTCATAAATGGGGGCCAGACGATACGAGTCCACATCGCGAATGATTGCAGTGTTGCGACCGTGGTTATCCGAGTTGCCAAGAATTTTGTTGATCAGGTCCCGGCGTAAATAGTCCGCCACCAGCGCCGGAATCTGATCCGCTTGCCCCGCATTGCGCCACAGCTTGGCGAGCATACGAATGACATCCATATGATTCATAGCGCTTCCCGGCGTTGTCACCTCGGCCAGCGAGTAGATCGACTCCACGGCAAAACGCTCTACACCTTGCGCTGTCACCTGACGATCAAAACGCTGCATCCACAAGCTGGGCTTGTTCGCTTCCTCTAACGCCAGACCTTCTGCTGCGACTGTTTCGATACCAAGCGCCTGAAGCGCCTGGTAGTAGTGGAACTCGCTGCGCAGGATGTCTTGATCGGTTTGACCGCCTTTATTCCGAGCGAATTTCACAAACCAATGCTGGCGGACGTTTTCATCATCCAGCACTGCATCGGGGTACAAAAGACCGGCACGATCCTCAGCCAGAAGAATCTTGGGCGCTTCGCCTCCGGCCCCTGTCGCACCGCCAATCGCAGCCCCCATTTCGTAGGCGTATTCAAGAAACCGGTGGTCACGGCTGATGACCTCCTGGCGCTCAAACCCGATGGGCTTGCGCTCATCGACAACCTCGGCTGATTCTTTTATTCGCATGTTGCCGATCGGAGCCGGAGTGCAGCGTCCGAGCAGATAAAGATCGGCACTGATGTCTGCAGGTTTCTCCTGCCCCAGACGTGCGAGAAGAAACCTTTTAGCGGCGCCTGCCGGTGCAATGTCATGCACGAATGCAGGCGTGATGGATCGTCGACCTTCCCAATCCAGGGGATACCGCGCACTCACGGCCTTGGAAAAAGGAGATCCGATGGCCTCAATGTTTGAGACCAGGTACGCCGTCTCATAACCAAAACTGCAACGGCTTTCGAAACCGTTGTCGGGCGCGTCGAAACTCAACACCATCGCGTCGTGCCATTTGCCGGCGTCGAATATCTGCAATGTCAGGTTGTGCATGCGGTCATCACCTGCAATTAAATGCATTCCGTCAAAAAATTCGTCGATCTAAACTGCAATATAGTGCATTCATGAAGAACGATGAGGCACCTTATCTGCAATAAAGTGCAGATAAGACATCTGAACTTCGCGATAGATGCAAAATAATGCAGATGCAGCCGAGTTCGTCACAGACATCATTCTGTAAAAACCCTCCGCTATACAGAACGCCCCGCTTAGAACAAAAAGGACGTTCTCACCATGTCGTTCCCGCCTCAGCGCCTGTCGCTTGCCACCGCCCTGTTGATCGCCACCGGCGCCGCCCACGGCAAGACCGTGCAAATCGACACCGCCACCACCGCGTCGCAGACATTGGGCGGCAACGACACCCTGACGATTTCGGCGCCGGGCAGCATTACCAACAGCGGCAAGGCCGTGAGTCTCAAGGATGGCACCAGCGGTGTCGGCGTGATCATCGACAACGCCGGCAAGATCATTTCCAGCGGTGGCCGGGCCATCGACAGCAGTGGCGATCTGACCCAGGCGCGCAATTACGCCATCTACAACCGCAGCGGCGGACAGATTCTCGGCTCCAACGACGCGATTCGCATCGACAGCAACTTCGTCAGCGGCAGCCTGTTGATCGACAACAGCGGCACCATTCGCTCGACCACCGGCCAGGGCCTGGATCTGGATCTGGATGCGTTGCGCAGCGACGGGGTGAAAACCACCATCATCAACCGCGCAGGCGGGCTGATTCGCGGCGACGCCAGCGACGGCATGAAGACCGGCGCCAACGCGACCATCAGCAACTATGGCGAGATCTCGACCGGTGACTCGCACAACGCCGACCAGAAGTTCGACGGCATCGATATCGACACCGCAACCGGTGTCAGCGTGACCAACTACGGCGTGATTTCCGGCGGCCGACATGGCATCACCACCGACCTCGGGGCGACGCTGGTGAACTACGGGCAGATCACCGGGCGCAATGGTTCCGGTTTCGGTTCCGACGGCGACGGCACGGTGATCAACCACGGCACCATCACTGGTGCGTATTCCGGGTTGCAGCCCAACGGCGACGGTGACGGCGTGGACATCGACAAAATCGCCCACATCGAAAACTACGGCACCATTCAAGGCGTTGGCGCCGGCGGTGTGGACAAGGGTGGTTTCGCCAACGGCAGTGAAGGCATCGCGCTGGGCGGCGGTTACATTCTCAACGCCAAGAGTGCCCTGATCAGCGGTGCCAACAGCGCCATTCTGGTGGACGACGGCAGCGGCGGTTCGGGACTGGCGGCCACCACGCTGGAAAACTACGGCACCATTCAAGGGCTCGACGGTTTCGGCGTGAAGTTCGTCGGTGAGTTCGCCGACAACGTGATCAACGGCGGCACGATCACCGGCAGCAACGGCCTGGCGCTGGACCTGGGCGGTGGCAACGACAGCCTGACACTGCGCAACGGCAGTCGTTTTGTCGGCGTGGTCGATGGCGGCACCGGTTACGACCGGGTAGTGATGGACGACGCGGCGGGCGGCAGCTTCGGTGCCAGCCGCAATTTCGAATGGCTGGAGGTCAAACAAGGCGCCTGGACCCTCACCGGTAGCGGCGATTTCAGCGACGGCGGTGCCGTGCGCAATGGCGCCACCCTGATCAACCAGGGCGGCATCGCCGGCAACCTGACCGTGGACGCCGGTGGTGTGTATGCCGGCGGTGGTTCGGTGAGCAACCTCAACGTGAATGGCACGTTGCGTACTGACACCCGGCTCGGTACCGCAACCATCGTGCACGACTTGAACATGGGCAGCGCATCCACCCTCGCCTACGGCGTCAACGCCGATGGCAGCAGCGCGCCGGTCCAGGTCGGCGGCACGGCCAACCTCAATGGCGCGACACTGGCGGTCAATCCCGGCAGCGGCACGTATCCGTGGCAGAGCCATTACACGGTGCTGCAGGCTGCGCGGGTCAACGGTACGTTCGGCGCGGTCACCAGCGACTACGCGTTCCTCACGCCAACCCTCGCCTACACGCCGACTCAGATCGACCTGACCTACACCCGCAACGACGTGGCGTTCAATGAATTCGCCGCCACCGGTAACGGCAGCAACGCTGCCAACAGCCTGGCCTCGATGGGCAAGAACAATGCGCTGTACAACGCCTTGCTCAACACCACTCAAAGCAGTGCAGGCGCAGCCATCGAGCAACTGGCCGGCGCCAGCAACGCCAACCTGACCAGCGCCACCCTCGGCGCCAGCAGCCAGGTCGGCAGCAGCATGCTCTCGGCGATGCAACAGATGGGCGGCAGTCCCGGCTTGATGGTCGGCCTCGATCAGCGCGACACACCGATCCTCGCCGCCAACGGCGTACCGGCCGCAGCCCGAAACCTGAATGATCCCAATGCTCAGGGCCGGCTCTGGCTGCAAGCCATCGGCGGCTACGGCAAGCTCGATGGCGAACATGGCAATGGCAGTCTGGAACAACGTACCAAGGGCAGTGTACTCGGTGCCGACTGGGCGCTGAATCCGCAATGGCGACTGGGCTTGCTCGGTGGTTATTCGAAGACCGATCTGGACGCCACCGGCGTCGATGGCAATGTCGAAAGCTGGCACGCCGGGGTCTATGCCCAGCATCAAAACGGCCCGATAGCCTTGCGTCTGGGCGCGGCCTACAGCGGTCATCAGGGCGAGAGCAAACGCACGGTCGCGTTCAACGGTTTCAGCGACCGACCCAAAGGCGATTACGACGCCAACAGCCAGCAAGCCTTCGCCGAACTCGGCTACGCCATGGGCAGCGGGCGGCTCAGCGCCGAACCGTTCGCCAGCCTCGGCTATCAGCGCTATCACCGCGACCGCTATCAGGAAAAGGGTGGCGCGGCGGCGTTACAAGTCGACAGTCAGACTCAGGACAACTTCAGCAGCACCGTCGGTCTGCGCCTGGCGCACCTGAACTCGCTCGAAAACGGTATGAGCCTGACCCCGCGCATGGCGGCAGGCTGGAAACACACGTATGGCGATGTCAGCAGCTCGACCCGTCAGGCGTTCGTCGTCGGTGGCACCGCGTTCAGCGTCGATGGCAGCTCGCTGGATCGTGACAGCCTGGTCCTCGAAGCGGGACTGGATCTGGGCGTTTCGGCGCGGCATACGCTGGGGTTTGGTTACAGCGGCGAGATTGGTAGCAACAGTCGCAATCACGGGCTGATCGGGCAGTGGCAGATGAGTTTCTGAGGTTTCGCCAATCGATACTTCAGCGGGGGTTGTAGGCAAAGGCATCTGGTCGATCGGGTAAACCAGGGCAGGCTCATCACTCGCCACCGACCGGGCTACAAAAGCAGACGTCATCCCCTGCGCCCGGCTCGGAATCGCCCGGCATCGGTGTACCGGCCTCGACTTTTACAGTTTGGCCTCATCCTTCATGAGGCCAAACTGAATGCCCATTCAATGCAAATACAAGCTCCAACATCTTGTCCTGGCGGTTGCGCTGGCTATCGGTTGCGTAGAATTTTCACTGGCGGAGCAATCAGAACCCGACGCGCACGTCGATATCGAGGTGAAGGTCAAAAAGCCGCGCAAGAAGAAGGAAATACCTGCTCCACTCAGTCTCGCCGAAGAAATACCGCGTGAAGAAAGGATCGTTCCGACACCCGAAACAAGCCCCGTCAGCACTGAGGTTCCGGCAGTACCCGCGCACACATCCGATGACATTCAACCCAAGAAAGTCGCCACGACAGAGAGCGGCAGCGCGCTCGAAGAAAGCATCGAAAAACCAACGCCCTTACCGGAACCGGTTCTGGCCGAAACGCCCGCAGCTCAACAAACCCAAGTGGTTGACCAACCACCGTCAACGGATTCCCCTCCATCCGCCGGCAACGCAGCCATCGAAGCCCTGCTCGCTGCCGACGAAACCACGACCCCCATCGCCTACGATCAACTGGCCGGCGGCAGTAACGCCAACCTCGCCAAGGCAACCTTGAGCAGCGTCACGCCGATCGGCGCCAGCCTGCTCTCGGCCATGCACCCACTCGACAACATCCACGATACCCAAGGAAACGCACCTCGCCATGCAGCCGGAAGTGCCGACAGCGGCAGGGTCTGGCTGCAAGCCCTCGGACACGGCGGGAAACTGGATCGCGATGAGGAACCCATGCAGCACGCCACCAAGGGACTGCTACTCGGTGCGGACTGGCGCCTCGATGAAGCATGGCGCCTGGGATTGATGGGCGGCACCTCCGACACGCGCATCGACAGCAAAGAGCTGGACGGCGATCTCGACAGTTGGCACCTGGGCGCTTATGCCTTGCGCCAGACAGGTCCGTTGTCACTTCGGCTCGGTGCAATCTGGAGCAGCCATGAAGGCAGCACACGCCGCGAAGTCGCGTTCGGTCGCTTCCATGACCGGCTCAAGGGCAGCTACCACGCCAGCACCCAGCAAGCGTTCATCGAGTCGGGATACAACCTTGGCCGGGCCAACGTCAGCATCGAGCCGTTTGCCGGCCTCGGCTACCAACGCTACCAGCGTGACGGCTACACCGAGAAAGGTGGGGCTGCGGCGCTCAAGGTTCACGCCCAATCCCAAGGCAACTTCAACACCACTGTCGGCCTGCGCATGGCGAAAGTCAGCACGCTGGATAACGGCATGCGCCTCACGCCACGATTCAGCGCGGGGTGGAAACACGTTTACGGCGAAACCTACACCAGCACCCGCCAACGGCTGGCCACCGGCGGCCATGACTACACCGTTTACGGCGCCGAACTGGATCGCAACAGTCTGCAGCTCGACACCGGGCTGGATCTGGCGATCTCGAACAGCCACGCTGTGGGTGTCGGTCTGACCGGAGAAATCGGCACCGACAGTCGCAACCACGGCGTATCGGGCCAGTGGCGAATGGCGTTCTGAGCCCCGGTCGGGCGCTGCCGCTCACTGCGGCAGCGCCTGAAAGGCAAAAAAAAGGGGAGCACATGCCCCCCCGAGGTTTAAAGCGTTGTATCGAGGCCGTTATCTCAGCCTTCGATCTCGATCAGGATTTCGCCCGGGTTCACCCGGTCACCCTTGGCAACATGAATGGCAGTGACCTTGCCGGCAATCGCGGCCTGGACTTCGGTTTCCATCTTCATCGCTTCGGTGATCAGCACAGCCTGGCCCGCCTTGACGGTGTCGCCTTCCTTGACCAGCACATCGACGATGTTGCCCGGCATGGTGGTGCTGACGTGGCCCGGTGCCGAAGCCTGCTTGCGCTTGCTGCTGCCGCCACCGACGAATTCGTTGAGCGGTTCGAACACCACTTCTTCCGGCATGCCGTCGATGGACAGGTAGAAGTGACGCTTGCCTTCGGCCTTGACGCCGACACCGGTGATGTCCACGCGGTAGGTTTCGCCGTGGACGTCGATGACGAACTCGGTTGGCACGCCTTCGCCGCCGGCCGAAGCCACCTTGCCTGCTTCCGGGATCGGCAGCAGCACTTCCGGGGTGAGGGTGCCAGCGGCACGCTCTTCGAGGAATTTGCGGCCGATGTCCGGGAACATGGCGAAGGTCAGCACGTCTTCTTCGGACTTGGCCAGTGCGCCGATATCGGCACGCAGCTTGGTCATTTCCGGTTTGAGCAGATCGGCCGGACGTACGTCGATCACTTCTTCGCTGCCGATGGCCTGACGACGCAGCTTCTCGTTCACGGTGCCCGGCGCCTTGCCGTAGCCGCCTTGCAGGTAGAGCTTCACCTCGTTGGTGATGGTCTTGTAACGCTCACCGGCCAGCACGTTGAAGAACGCCTGGGTGCCGACGATCTGCGAAGTCGGGGTCACCAGCGGCGGGAAGCCGAGGTCTTCGCGCACGCGCGGGATCTCTGCCAGCACTTCGTTCATGCGGTTCAGCGCGCCCTGCTCTTTCAACTGGTTGGCCAGGTTGGAAATCATCCCGCCCGGTACCTGGTTGACTTGAACACGGGTGTCGACGGCGGTGAATTCGCTTTCGAACTGGTGGTACTTCTTGCGCACGGCGTAGAAGTACAGGCCGATTTCCTGCAGCAGTTCCAGGTTCAGACCGGTGTCGAACTCACTGCCCTTGAGGGCTGCGACCATCGATTCGGTACCCGGGTGGCTGGTGCCCCAGGCGAAGCTGGAGATCGCGGTGTCAATGTGGTCGGCACCGTTTTCAATGGCCTTCAACTGGCACATCGCGGCCAGACCGGCGGTGTCGTGGGAGTGGATGAACACCGGCAGCGATTGCTCAGCCTTGAGTGCCTTGACCAGTTCACCGGTGGCGTACGGGGTCAGCAAACCGGCCATGTCCTTGATCGCCACCGAGTCGCAACCCATGGCTTCCATTTGCTTGGCCTGGGCGACGAACGCGTCGATGGTGTGCACCGGGCTGGTGGTGTAGGCGATGGTGCCCTGGGCGTGTTTGCCGGCAGCCTTCACCGCTTCGATGGCCACGCGCAGGTTACGCACGTCGTTCATCGCGTCGAAGATGCGGAACACGTCGATACCGTTGACCGCGGCCTTGGCGACGAACGCCTTGACCACGTCATCGCTGTAATGGCGGTAGCCCAGCAGGTTCTGGCCGCGCAGGAGCATCTGCAGACGGGTGTTGGGCAGCGCGGCGCGCAGTTGGCGCAGGCGCTCCCACGGGTCTTCTTTCAGGAATCGTACGCAGGCGTCGAAGGTCGCGCCGCCCCAGACTTCCAGCGACCAGTAGCCGACCTTGTCCAGCTTGTCGCAGATCGGCAGCATGTCTTCGGTGCGCATGCGGGTGGCGAGCAGCGATTGGTGGGCGTCGCGCAGGATGGTGTCGGTTACGAAAATCTTTTTAGTCATTGTTCTATTCCTCACAGGCCTGCGTGGGCGGCGATGGCGGCGGCGATGGCCAGGGCCAGCTCTTCGGGTTTGCGCTTGATCGAGTAGTTGGTCAGTTCAGGATGGCTTTCAACGAAGCTGGTATTGAACTGGCCGCTACGGAATTCCGGGTTGCGCAGGATTTCCTGGTAGTACGCGGCGGTGGTCTTGACCCCTTGCAGACGCATGTCGTCGAGGGCGCGCAGACCACGGTCCATCGCCTCTTCCCAGGTCAGTGCCCACACCACCAGTTTCAGGCACATCGAGTCGTAGAACGGCGGAATGGTGTAGCCGGTGTAGATCGCCGTGTCGGTACGAACGCCCGGGCCGCCGGGGGCGTAGTAGCGAGTGATCTTGCCGAAGCTCGGCAGGAAGTTGTTCTTCGGATCTTCAGCGTTGATCCGGAATTGCAGGGCAAAACCGCGATGCTGGATGTCTTCCTGTTTCACCGACAGCGGCAGGCCGGAGGCGATGCGGATCTGTTCGCGAACGATGTCGATCCCGGTGATTTCTTCGGTGATGGTGTGTTCCACCTGCACCCGGGTGTTCATCTCCATGAAGTACACCTCGCCCTCGGCGAGCAGGAACTCCACGGTGCCGGCGTTCTCGTAACCCACGGCCTTGGCCGCGCGCACCGACAGCTCGCCGATGTAGGCGCGCTGTTCCGGGGTCAGTTGCGGGCTCGGGGCGATTTCGATCAGCTTCTGGTTGCGGCGCTGAATCGAGCAGTCGCGCTCGAACAGGTGCACCACGTTGCCGAAGCTGTCACCGAGGATCTGCGCTTCGATGTGTTTCGGATTGACGATGCATTTTTCCAGGAACACTTCTGCCGAACCAAAGGCCTTGGTGGCTTCGGAAATGACCCGGGGGAAATTCTGTTCGAGTTCTTCGCGGCTGTTGCAGCGACGGATACCGCGACCGCCACCACCGGAGGTGGCCTTGAGCATCACCGGGTAACCAATGCGATCACCTTCGGTCAGCGCCTCTTCAATGCCCGAGACGTTGCCTTCGGTGCCCGGCGTCACCGGTACGCCAGCCTTGATCATGCTGCGGCGTGCTTCGGTCTTGTCGCCCATGCGGCGGATGACTTCCGCCGACGGGCCGATGAATTTGATACCGCGTTCGGCGCAGATGTCTGCCAGCTCGGCGTTTTCCGAAAGGAAACCGTAGCCGGGGTGCAACGCATCGCAGCCGGTTTCCACGGCCAGGTTCACCAGCTTGCGCGGGTTCAGGTAACCGGCCAGCGGCTCGGCACCAATGCTGTGGGCCTCGTCCGCACGCTTCACATGCAAGGCATGTCGGTCGGCGTCGGAAAAAATCGCAACCGAGCGAATGCCCATCTCGGCGCAGGCACGCACGATTCGTACGGCAATCTCACCACGGTTGGCGATCAGGATCTTTGTTATCACTTGGAGGTTCCCTTGAGCCGGTGGTACCCACGACCTGCTAGACCCAGGTCGACGCGTGACCAAATGTTTCAATCTGGTCGCGCCTTCACACTAGCGCTCACAAGGGATTAACAAAAATGAATAAAAATTGGGTCAGGCATAAGTAAAGACTTATAGTCGTTGCACCAGCCAGCGGCCAGAGCCTGTAGAAAATGCGTAAGTCCTTGATGCGTATGACATTGCGTCAATTGCAGATCTTCAACGAAGTGTGTGATTTGCGCTCCTACAGCCGCGCAGCCGAGGAAATGTCTCTCACACAACCGGCCGTCAGCCTACAGATTCGTCAGCTCGAAGAGCTGATCGGGCAGCCGCTGTTCGATTACGTCGGCAAAAAACTCTACATGACCGAGGCGGCCGAAGCACTCCAGCGCGCCAGCCGCGACATCTTCGGCCGCCTGGAAAACCTCGACATGCAGCTGTCGGACATGCAGGGCTCGCTGCAGGGCCAGTTGAAACTGGCGGTGGAATCCAGCGCCAAATACTTCGTGCCGCACCTGTTTGCAGCGTTCAAACGCCAGCATCCGGAAGTGAATCTGCAACTGACGGTGGTCAACCGCGGCCAGGTGATCCGCCGACTCTCTGACAACCGCGACGATCTGGTGATCATGTCGATGGTGCCGCAGGACATGGGCCTGGAATTCCTCCCCTTCCTCAACAATCCGATCGTGGCGGCCGCGCGACCAGACCATCCGCTGGCACACATGGGGCCGCTGCGTTTGCAGGATCTGGAGCCCTACACCCTGCTGATTCGCGAACCCGGCTCGGGAACGCGACTGGCTTGCGAGGAGTACTTCAAGGAGAAGCGCGTGCACTTCACCCAGACCCAGGAAGTGGCATCGGCGGAAGCTCAGCGTGAATGCGTATTGGCGGGTCTGGGCCTGGCACTGTTGACGCGCCACGCCCTGAACCTGGAGCTGGCGACCGGCGGCCTGGTGGAGCTGCCGGTCGAAGAGTTGCCGCTGTTGCGCAGCTGGTGCCTGGTGCAAGCCAAAGCCAAACGGTTGTCACCGGTGGCCCACGCCTTCCTGGCGTTTATCCGCAGCGAACGGGTGCAGATCAGCGCGCTGGTTGAGCGCTTCGACGGGAAGCTGAAGGCGCTGCCTGCCAGTGATTGATGTCCTCGGGAAAATCGCCGATTTCGGCCTGAAGCTGGCGGAGTTCGAAGCGATCTTCGATAGCGCGGCGAAATTCCATGCGGCGCTGGTCTTCCTGCTGACGACGGGTTTTCGCGGCGCTGTTGCGTTCTTCGTAAGGCTGAGCCATTTCGAGTCTCCCAAGGCGATTACGGGAGTTTCACGATAGGCGCGAGGGATGACGGTTTGGCTGCGTCGGGGTTACAGGCAGATGAAGATTGCCTTCACCCCATGACCATCAGTCATCCAGCGCTTTCACCGATTTTGGCGACAAGCGCAAGCTGCGCAGGCTGCGTTTGACGCTCTTGAGGTGGTTGACCAGGCTCGGCCCGCGCGCCATGGCCACGCCCATCGCCAACACGTCGATCACCACCAGATGGGCGATACGCGAGGTCAGCGGCGTATAGATTTCGGTGTCTTCATGAACATCGATCGCCAGGTTGACGGTCGACAGCTCGGCCAGCGGCGTCTGGCTCGGGCACAAGGTGATCAGCGATGCACCGCTCTCGCGCACGAGGTTGGCGGTGATCAGCAGGTCCTTGGAACGGCCGGACTGGGAAATGCAGATCGCCACGTCGGTCGGCTTCAGCGTCACCGCCGACATCGCCTGCATGTGAGGGTCGGAATACGCCGCCGCAGTCAGCAGCAGACGGAAGAACTTGTGCTGCGCATCCGCCGCCACCGCGCCTGACGCACCAAAACCATAGAATTCGACCCGCTGCGCCTGGGACATCAGCGTCACCGCTCGCTGCAATTCCAGCGGATCGAGCTTCTCGCGAACCTCCATCAGCGTGTGCAACGTGGTGTCGAAAATCTTCAGGCTGTAGTCGGCGACGGAGTCGTCTTCATGGATCGCGAACTGACCGAAACTGGCACCGGCCGCAAGACTTTGCGCGAGTTTGAGTTTCAGGTCCTGAAAACCGGAGCAACCGATGGCGCGACAGAAGCGCACGATGGTCGGCTCGCTGATGCCGACGCTGTGGGCCAGGTCGGCCATGGAACTGTGCATCACTGCCGCAGGGTCAAGCAGCACGTGGTCGGCGACCTTGAGCTCCGACTTGCGTAACAGGTGACGTGACTGGGCGATGTGTTGCAGCAGATTCAAGGGGCTGGACTCTTGTTATGGAAAGATGTGCTTTGGCCAGATGCCAAGGATGTAGCAAGCTTGTAGTTATACTACATGAATCCGCATTTTGCCTGCTCAATGCGTAACTGGATCGCCCCGGATCAGGCGACATGCGCTGCATGTAGCCCTTTACCGGGGATTTTCCTGCTGGCGCAACAACCCGGCCAGACCGGCAGCCTCCACCGGACGGCTGATCAGATACCCCTGCACCTCGTCGCAGCCTTCGGCCTTCAAGAACTCAAGTTGCTCCAGCCGCTCGACGCCTTCGGCCACCACTTTCAAGGACAAGCCATGGGCCATGGCGATGATCGCGCGGGTGATCGCCGCGTCCTCGCTGCCCTCGCCCAACCCGCGGATAAAGGCCTGATCGATCTTCACGTAATCCACCGGAATCCGCTTCAGATAGCTCAGCGATGAATAGCCGGTGCCGAAATCGTCGATCGCCAGTTTCACCCCCAGATCCCGCAGCTGCTGGAACGTGGCGATGATGTGTTCGACGCTGTCGAGCAGCTGGCTTTCGGTCAGTTCCAGTTCGAGGTAGTGCGGCGCCAGGCCGGTTTCCTCCAGCACTTGTCGCACCAGGCTGACCAGTTTCCCCTGGCGCAGCTGATGCACCGACAGGTTCACTGAAACCCGGATCGGTGCCAGCCCCTGACGCTGCCATTCGCAGGCCTGCCAACAGGCCTGGCGCAACACGAACTCGCCAATCGGACCAATCAACCCAGTCTCTTCAGCCAGACCGATAAAGTCCCCCGGCGGCACCCGGCCCATGGTCGGGTGATCCCAGCGCACCAGCGCTTCGGCCGCGTTGAGACGGCCGGTCGCCAGACACAGTTTCGGCTGGTAGAACACGTTCAGTTGCTGGTCTTCGATGGCTTTGCGCAGCTGGTTTTCCAGCTGCAAACGCTCCAGCGTGCTGGCTTGCAGGCTGTCGGTGTAGAACTGGAAGTTGTTGCCGCCCAGATGCTTGGCATGTTGCATGGCCATATTCGACTGGCTGACCAGCGCGGAAATCTCCCGGGCGTTGTCCGGCAACATACTGATGCCCATCGAGGCGCTGACCACCAGTTCATGCCCCTCTACCGTCAGTGGCAGGCGCAGTTTGGCCGACAGCCGCGTGGCGACCCGCGCCAGGCTCGACAGGTTGCCATAGGCATCGAACAGCACCGCGAACTCGTCGCCGGACAACCGGGCAATGGTGTCGGCTTCCGGCAAGGCACTGACCAGACGCCGCGACATCCTTTGCAGCAACTGGTCGGCAATTTCATGACCGAGGCTGTCGTTGAGCAATTTGAAGCGATCCAGATTAATGTGCAGCAGCGCCAGACTCCGCCGCCCGCCCTGCCGCACGCGCTGATGGGCTTCGTGCAGGCGTTCGCGGAACAGCGAGCGATTCGCCAGGCCGGTGAGTTCGTCGTAGTGGGTCAGGTAGCGCATACGCTCTTCGGATTCGCGGCGCGCCGACAGATCGGCGAAGAAGCCAACGATATGACTCACATTTCCCCGACTGTCGCGCACCGCATTCAGTTGCAGCCACTGCGGGTACAACTCGCCGTTCTTGCGGGTCTCCACCAGTTCGCCCTGCCAGCTGCCGTGCTGCTCCAGCGCGTGGCGGATGGCAACGTAATGTCGGCGGGCATCGCGACTGCACGGCAGTTCAACGACGTTGCGCCCGAGCATATCGTCGATGTCGTAACCGGTGACCCGGCTGAAAGCCTGATTGATGGCGATCAGCGAATAGTTCGGGTCGAGGATCACAATGCCTTCGCTGGCGGCCTCAAATACCGTGGCCGCCAATTGCTGCTGGGCCTCCAGACTTTTGCTGACACTGATGTCGCGCCGGGTGCCGACCATGCGGATCACCCGTCCGCTGTCGTCGCGCTCCACCGCACGCCCCCGGTCTTCGATCCAGACCCAGTGGCCGTCGCCATGGCGCACGCGGTACTCGATCTGATAATCCTCGGTGCGCCCCTTCAAATGCTCGATCAGCGCTCGCTTGAGGGCCGGCACATCTTCCGGGTGCAAGCGTGGCCGCAGATGCCTCAGCAGCCCGGTGACGTATTCCGGGTCAATGCCGAACAGCTCCTGAATCTGCGTGTGGTGAACTTCGTCGGTCTGCAGATTCCAGTCCCACAGCCCCAACTCACTGGCCTTCAACGCCAGCGCCAGGCGCGCTTCGCTTTTGCTCAGGGCCTGATTGGCGGCGTCCAGCTCACGGCTGCGTTGGGCCACACGATCTTCCAGTTCGACCTGGGCTTCGCGCAATTTGCCCTCGGCGCAGCGGCGGTGCTCGATTTCTTTCGCCAACTCCTGATTGAGCTGTTCGCTGCGCGATTGCGCCTGTTGCAGATGCTCGATCAGGTGCTGATTCTGGAAGCGACGCAGCAAGCCACGGTCGATCAGCCGATTGACCTGCCACGCCACCACGCTCAGGGAGCCGAGCAAAATCAGCCCGAGCCAGCCCCAGCCACGCGCCTGTTCGTCACCGCCCCAGAACAGATAGCCGATGGCCGGCAGCAGGCACGGCAAGGTAAAGGAAAGAAAGGCCGGGATGCTCACGGCGTAGGCCACGCTGGCCGACAAGGTCGCGGCGCCGATCAGGCCGAACACCCAGGCTTGCTGCATGAAGTTGTCGGCCGGGACCAGGGCGATGCCGGCGCCGGCCAGGGTCAGGCCGGTCATGGTCGAACCGAGCAGGAACATCCGCCCCCAGATCGGCTGGGCCTGGCGATCGGGAATCGCCGAATCGAAGGCCGCGACCTGAATCACCCGCAGTGCCACCAGCGACAGCAGCCACACCATCCAGACGCTGACCACGAAGTAACGCTGCGGGCTCCAGAGCAAACCGGCGCAGACCAGACCATTGATCAACATGAACAGGGTGGGCAACAGCGAACCCTGATAAAGAAGGCGCGTGCGCTCGACCGCCATCTGGGTGGCGTAATGCTTGCGGATCACCCGGGGTTCCACAGAGGGGCCCGACAGGTCGAAGCTGAGGGTCATAGGCAACGTTCTTGTTCTTATAAGTGTGAGCATGCGCCCGGAAACGTGGACGGAGCATACACAAGCCCAACCACTTGCCAAACTGCTCCAGATCATAATTTCGCCGAAACTTTTCGGCCTCCCGACACCCGCGAAAGCCCCGAAGCGAGGCGGGCCAACGCCTGTAGCCGGTGACCGACCAGTCGTCATTGGCAGCACTTTCATCGGCTAATGCAAAGCTCGGTTTGCCCGGGCCTGCGGCGCACCCTAGAATGCCCCGATGCGCGATGATCTCTCCCTTCTGCTGAACTCCCTCAACGATGCCCAACGCCAGGCCGTAGCGGCTCCCGTTGGTCGTCAATTGGTCCTGGCCGGTGCCGGCTCCGGCAAAACCCGAGTGCTGGTGCACCGTATCGCCTGGTTGATCCAGGTCGAAAACGCCTCGCCCCACTCGATCCTGTCGGTGACCTTCACCAACAAGGCCGCTGCCGAGATGCGTCACCGCATCGAGCAATTGCTGGGAATCAACCCGGCCGGCATGTGGGTCGGTACCTTCCACGGCCTGGCGCACCGCCTGCTGCGGGCGCACTGGCAGGAAGCCGGGCTGAGCCAGACCTTCCAGATCCTCGACAGCGATGACCAGCAACGACTGGTCAAACGGGTGATCCGTGAGCTGGGGCTGGACGAACAGCGCTGGCCGGCCCGTCAGGCCCAGTGGTTCATCAACGGGCAGAAAGACGAAGGTCTGCGTCCGCAACACATTCAGGCCAGCGGCGATCTGTACCTGGCCACCATGCGCGGCATCTATGAAGCCTACGAGGCTGCCTGCCTGCGCGCCGGCGTCATCGATTTCTCCGAACTACTGCTGCGCGCCCTCGACCTGTGGCGCGACCATCCGGGCCTGCTGGCGCATTACCAGAAGCGTTTCCGGCACATTCTGGTGGACGAGTTCCAGGATACCAACGCCGTGCAGTACGCCTGGTTGCGTCTGCTCGGCAAGGGCGGCGACAGCCTGATGGTGGTTGGCGACGACGACCAGTCGATCTACGGCTGGCGCGGCGCGAAAATCGAGAACATTCACCAGTATTCCTCCGACTTCCCGGACTCGGTGACCATCCGTCTGGAGCAGAACTACCGCTCCACCGCCGGCATCCTGAAAGCCGCCAACGCCTTGATCGCCAACAACACAGGGCGTCTGGGCAAGGAACTGTGGACCGACGGCGGCGACGGCGAAGCGATCAACCTGTACGCCGCGTTCAACGAACACGATGAAGCACGCTACGTTGTCGAAACCATCGAAAGCGCGCTGAAAACCGGCCTGGCTCGCAGCGATATCGCGATTCTTTACCGCTCCAACGCCCAATCCCGCGTTCTGGAAGAAGCCTTGCTGCGCGAACGCATCCCGTACCGCATCTATGGCGGCCAGCGCTTCTTCGAGCGGGCGGAAATCAAGAACGCCATGGCCTACCTGCGTTTGCTGGAAGGTCGCGGCAACGATGCGGCGCTGGAACGAGTCATCAACGTCCCGGCTCGCGGCATCGGCGAAAAAACCGTCGAAGCGATTCGCGACCATGCCCGTCACAGCGATGTGTCGATGTGGGAAGCCATGCGCCAACTGGTGGCCAATAAAGGCCTGACCGGTCGTGCCGCCGGCGCCCTCGGCGCGTTTATCGAGCTGATCGAGAACCTCGCCGCCAAGTGCGCCGAGATGCCGTTGCACCTGATGACTCAGACTGTCATCGAGCAATCCGGCCTGATCGCTTACCACGAAGCGGAAAAAGGCGAGAAAGGCCAGGCCCGGGTGGAAAACCTTGAGGAACTGGTCAGCGCCGCGCGCAACTTCGAGAACACCGAAGAAGACGAAGACCTGACGCCACTGGCGGCATTCCTCGGCCACGCTTCGCTGGAGGCCGGCGACACCCAGGCCGACGAGCACGAAGACAGCATTCAGTTGATGACCCTGCACAGCGCCAAGGGCCTGGAATTCCCTTACGTGTTCCTGGTGGGCATGGAAGAAGGCCTGTTCCCGCACAAGATGAGCCTGGAAGAACCGGGACGTCTTGAAGAAGAACGGCGCCTGGCCTACGTCGGCATCACCCGGGCGATGCAGAACCTGGTGATGACCTACGCTGAAACCCGACGCCTGTACGGCAGCGAAACCTACAACAAGGTGTCGCGATTCGTACGGGAAGTACCGAAAGGCCTGATTCAGGAAGTGCGCTTGTCGAACAGCGTCAGCCGACCGTTCGGCGGCAACCAGTCGATGAGCGGCAGCAACTTGTTCAGCGGCGCCGAGATCCCGGAAACCGGTCTCAGCCTCGGCCAGGCCGTACGGCACTCGATCTTTGGCGACGGCGTGATCCTCAACTTCGAAGGCGCCGGCGCCCAGGCGCGGGTTCAGGTGAACTTCAGCGAAGGCAGCAAGTGGCTGATGCTGGGTTACGCGAAGCTGGAAGCGATCTAAAGTTGCTCATCGTTCCCACGTCGAGGCGTCTGCGTGGGAACGATCACACGGCAACGGTTCAATCCTGAAAGGTACGAAACATGGGCTCTGGCTTCTTTTCCTCCTGGACATTCTGGGCCCTGCTCTCGGCCACCTTCGCCGCACTGACGGCGATCTTCGCCAAGGTCGGCATCGAAAACGTCAACTCCGACTTCGCCACCCTGCTGCGCACCATCGTGGTACTCGTCAGTCTGGCCTTGATTTTGTACGCCACGGGCCAATATCAGTCCTTGGGATCGATCTCTGCCAAAAGCTATCTGTTCCTGCTGCTGTCGGGCCTGGGTACCGGGGCTTCGTGGCTGTGCTACTTCCGGGCATTGAAAGTCGGACCGGCCTCGCTGGTCGCCCCGGTGGACAAGCTCAGCGTGGTGCTCGTGGCGGTGCTCGGTGTGATCCTGCTGGGTGAGAAACTCGACCTGCGCCAATGGGGCGGCATCGGCCTGATCACGGCTGGCGTGGTGATGTTGGCGTTTCGACGCTGATCAATTCCCCACTGAACGTACCTACTTTTCCTACAGACAAAAGTACATGGCCTTATTGCCTCGACCGAGCTGAACGTAACCTGTCAGGCAAAAGCCCGAAACACTCTCTCGCTAGCCAGTGACATTTCAGCTGTGCAACATGGCGCGCGTGTCTCCACAAACGGGAATTCCCTTTATGAAACGTTTTCTTAGCATCGCCATGGCGTTGTGCATCGGCCTGACGATGAGCCTCGACGCCAACGCCAAGCGCTTTGGTGGTGGCAAAAGCGCCGGCGCTGCGCCGACGCACCAGACCAGCCAGATGGCTCCTTCTTCTCCAAGCGTCGGCGGCGCGGCAGCGACCGCGGGCGCTGCCGGTGCCGCTGGCGCCGCCGCCAAGGCCGGTGGCGCTTCCAAATGGCTCGGCCCTCTGGCCGGCATCGCCGCCGGTGGCCTGCTCGCTTCCATGTTCATGGGCGGCGGCTTCCAGGGCATGCAGATCTTCGACATCCTGATCATGGCCGTGATCGCGTTCGTGATCTTCCGCTTCATCGCCGCTCGTCGCCGCAAGCAGCAGGAGCAGTTCGCTCCGGCCGGCGCGCCGATGCAGCGTGAAGTGTTCGAGCAGAAGCCGGCTGCCATGGGTTCGATCTTCGGTGGTTCGGCCGCTCCGGCTGCCGCCCGTCCGGTGATCAACGCACCGGCCTGGTTCAACGAGCAGCGCTTCCTCGAAGCCGCCCGCAGCCACTTCCAGGCGTTGCAGCAGCACTGGGACGCCAACGAAATGGACAAGATCGCCGAGTTCGTGACCCCGCAAATGCTCGACTTCCTCAAGCGTGAGCGTGCGGATCTGGGTGATGGCTTCCAGTCCACCTACATCGACAACCTTCAGGTTCAACTGGATGGCGTGGATGATCGTGCGGACAAGACCATCGCGACCCTGACCTTCACCGGTGTGTCGAAAACCTCGCGTTTCGACCAGGGCGAAGTGTTCAGCGAAAGCTGGAACATGGAACGTCCGCAGGGCGACAACCAGCCTTGGCTGGTCGCCGGTATCCGCCAGAACGGCTGATCACCTCCGACGTTTTACCCGCAGCAATAAAAACCCCGGCCTCGGCCGGGGTTTTCTATTTCGCGGTTGCATCTATAGCGAGCTACTGTATAAACCGCCCCATATAAACCGCGCCATTCAAGCAAGAGGATCCCGGACGTGGAAGAAATCATCGAACAACTGCGCGAAGCCAACGAACCCGTACCGGTTCCCCTGGAGTTGCCTGACGAAGACCAACTGGTGGAAGTCGAAGAAGAGCTCTTCATCAACATCCCGTTTGTCTTCAAGGAATTTCTGCTGACCGTCAGCGACGTGGTTTACGGCAGCCTGGAGCCGGTGACCGTCACCGACCCGCAGTCCCACACCTACCTGCCGGATGTGGCGGCCAACGCCTGGGACGCCGGCGTGCCGCGCGACCTGATCCCGATCTGCCAGGACGGCGACAACTACTACTGCGTCGAAGAAGACGGCACCGTGGTGTTGTGGTCCGGCGAAGAAGAGCTGATCACCGAAGAGTCCTGGGAATCGGTCTGGCACTGGGCACGGGACGTCTGGCTGGAAAGCTGATCCCCCCAGCCGCCCCGCCGGATCAATGCCCCGACGATTCCTTGTGGTTGTCGAGGGTTTCCAGCAAGGCCACCTGCATCCGCGTGTGCACCCGGATGAACCAGCGCCAGAGTAGCGCCGCCACGGCGGCCGCAACCACGGCGACCAGCACCAGCAGCTTGTTGGTCGGCAAGATACTGGCCGACAAGGCTGCCAGCAGCAGGAAAATCACCAGCAGCGAGAGGATCGGGATCACTTCGGCGATCACCCGGCGCACTCGCTGTGTGTGACGCCCCGCCATCTCCGGCTTCACGCCCATCTCGGCCAGCAGCATCGACAGCGCCTTGAGCTTGCGATAGGCCGCGATCAGGAACGGCAGCGACAGCAGCAACGCCCCGCCCCAGATCAACGCCTTCTGCCAGCTCGGATCGCTGATCCAGTCCTGCAGCCACGTCGAGAGGCGCCCGGCAAAGAACGCGCCGGCAAAGAAGATCGCAATCACCAGCGCCAGATTGACCCCGACCTGCAACAGAATCCGCCGGATCATCGACGCCAGCATCGCGCCCTCGCCCTGCGGCTGAATGCTGCGCAGCCATTCGCCATACATCCCGAACACCCGCCCGAGACGCTGCGGCATGGCAGCAGACAGCTTGATCGACAGCGGATCGGCCGCGCGGATCAGGTACGGCGTCAGCAGCGTGGTGATGACCGAGACCGCTACGGCGACCGGATAAAGAAAGTTGCTGGTCACCTGCAGCGTCATGCCCAGCGCGGCGATGATGAAGGAGAATTCGCCAATCTGCGAAAGGCCCATCCCGACCCGCAGTGAGGTGCGTCCGTCATTGCCGGCGATAAACGCACCGAGGCCGCAGGACAACATCTTGCCCAGCACTACGGCGACGGTGATCACCGCAATCGGCCACGCGTATTGCAGAAGGATCATCGGGTCGAGCATCAGGCCGATGGCGACAAAGAAGATCGCGCTGAACAGGTCGCGAACCGGTTCGATCAGGCGTTCGATCTTCAGCAACTGCCGCGACTCGGCCATGATCGCGCCGATCAGGAATGCGCCGAGCACCATGCTGTATTCAAGCTTGACCACCAGCAGGCAGAAGCCGAAGCACAGGCCGAGCACAGTGATCAGAAGCATCTCGTTGCTTTCGAACTTCGCCACATAGGCCAGCAATCGCGGGACCAGCAGAATACCGATGACCAGCGCGACGATCATGAACAGCGAGAGTTTGCCGACCGTGGAAAACACTTCACCGGAGCTGACCGTGCCGCTGACCGCGATGCTTGAAAGCAGCGCAATGATGCCGATGCCGAGAATGTCCTCGACGATCAGCACACCGAAGATCAACTGGGCGAAGCGCTCGTTCTTCATCTTCAGATCGTTGAGCGCCTTGACGATGATGGTGGTCGAGGAAATCGCCAGGATGGCGCCCAGGAACAGCGAGTCCATGGTGTTCCAGTCGAACCAGCGGCCGATTTCGTAGCCGATCCAGATCATCAGGATGATTTCCAGGAACGCCGCGATAAACGCCGTGGCGCCGACCTTGAACAGCTTGCGCAGGCTGAACTCAAGGCCCAGGCAGAACATCAGGAAAATCACCCCCAGCTCGGCGAGGGTCTTGATGGTTTCTTCGTCGTGGATCAGGCCGAACGGCGGCGTGTGCGGGCCGATGATGAAGCCGGCGACGATGTAGCCGAGCACTACCGGCTGTTTGAAACGGTGGAACAGCACAGTCACCACGCCTGCGACCAGCATGATCACCGCCAGATCCTGAATAAAGCTGATGGCATGCATGGCGTGGGCTCCTTGAATGACGATGCTCGCGGCAGGCGTCTGAAAACGTCTGGGCGAGCTGAGTAAAAATCCGCTTTAGATGTAGGAATCGCCCTTGGGGTGGGCTTTTGCAGGGTAACACCGCGACTTCCGGCTGAAAGGCGGTGCAATATATGGAAACAGATCGATCCGGGCGTGACGGCGGCCAGTTGCCCGGCGTCCCGATAACGGTGGTTTTGAAAAGCGACCAGGCACCCGCAGAGGTGCTTCTTCCAGCAACCCTGCCTTGACCCGTGAGAACGTTATGGAACCCGGAAACGCCCAGCTGTCGATGACGGTACTGATGACCCCCGACATGGCCAACTTCTCTGGCAATGTCCACGGCGGCACCCTGCTCAAATACCTCGACGAAGTGGCCTACGCCTGCGCGAGCCGCTACGCCGGCCGCTACGTGGTGACCCTGTCGGTGGATCAGGTGATTTTCCGCGAGCCGATCCATGTCGGCGAACTGGTGACCTTCCTGGCGTCGGTCAACTACACCGGCAACACCTCGATGGAAGTCGGCATCAAAGTGGTCACCGAGAACATTCGCGAGCGCTCGGTGCGCCACACCAACAGCTGCTTCTTCACCATGGTTGCGGTGGACGATCAGCGCAAACCGGCCGCCGTACCGCCGCTGCAACCGCAGAACAGCGAAGACAAACGTCGCTACATGCAGGCCCAGCAGCGCCGGCAGATTCGCCAGGAGCTGGAAAAGCGCTATCAGGAAATCAAGGGCGACGCCTGAGTGACAGAGCGCTCGCGGGCCATGCCTGCGAGCGCTGCAATGATCAGAGGCTGATCGCTGTCGCCTCGAACTTCACCCGCGGATGAGCGATCCGGTCCTGCGCCCGCACCAGTTGCAGTTCATAGCTGGCGCAGGCCTGGGTTTCCAGCAGCACTTCATGCACCGCCGCTGCGGTGAATTCAAACGCCGCCACCAGACTGTCGCCGAGCAGCACCCGCGCCAGGAACAGGCCGGACGTCAGATCGCCCACACCGACCGGCTGACGTGGGAACGCCAGAAGCGGACGACGCAGGTGCCAACTGCCCTCAGCCGTCACCAGCAGCATCTCGAAGCCATCCGCCGGTTTCCCCGGGTAATCCAGATGTTTGACCAACACCGCCTTCGGCCCGCGCGCCAGCAGCGCGCGCGCCATCGCCAGGCAATCGAACAGCGACTGTGGCTTGCGCCCGGAGAAGCTGTCCAGCTCGAGCTGGTTCGGGCACATGAAGTCAGCCACCGCTGCGGCTTCGTCGAGCAGGAAGTCGCTGACTTCGGCCGGCACGCTGCAACCTTTCTCCGGATGACCCATCACCGGGTCGCACAGGTACAGGGCTTTCGGATTGACCGCTTTGATCCGCTCGATGCCACTGA
Source organism: Pseudomonas sp. FW215-R2 (assembly GCF_058789255.1). Classification (NCBI taxonomy): domain Bacteria; kingdom Pseudomonadati; phylum Pseudomonadota; class Gammaproteobacteria; order Pseudomonadales; family Pseudomonadaceae; genus Pseudomonas; species Pseudomonas sp. FW215-R2. The sequence goes on along the minus strand of NZ_JBYTBO010000022.1, from coordinate 14,947 downwards.
GAATTGCCCGGCCCTGCGCCGCACTGCCGAGATAACCGGACAGCACCGCGTCGCAATTGCCCAATTCACCGATGGCGGCGATACCTTCAACCAGTTCCGGGATCCGCTGCGGTGCCAGCACTTCCCCGGCCCACTGGCCGTATTGGGTGTGGTTGGAAAACTGCACGGTGTTGAGCGGCCAGACATTGACCCCGACCCGCTGCATCGGAAAAACCGCAGCGCTGTTGCCGGCGTGGCCGAACACCACATGGGACTGGATGGCGAGCAGATGAGGCGTACGTTTCATTCGGGTTTTTCCGTAAAACGATTGAAATTCAAGCCGCGCAGTATGCGACGAAACGCAGCCTGTACGACAGACCGGCGACGCAGTTAAGCTGATGCCAACTTTTGGAGTTTCTTGTTGATGCTGACCCTGGAAAACATTTTCGTGCTGATGCTGTTCGCCGTTGCCGGCGCGTGGCTGTGGCACAACCACGGCCTGCGTGAGCGGGCGCTGGAACGGGTCAAGCAGCATTGCGTGAATGTCGGCGTCGAACTGCTCGACGGCAACGTGGCGCTGAAGAAGATCGGTTTCATCAAGGATGCCAGTGGCCGTCGACGTCTGGCCCGGGTCTACAACTTCGAATTCACCGTGACCGGCGAAACCCGTCACAACGGCACCATCACCCAGTTCGGCCCCCACAGCGCTCAGATCGAACTGGCGCCCTACCCGGCACCGTTCGACGACACCCCGCCGGTGGTGGAAGTGGCCAAGCCGAGCGCGCAAGTGATCGAGCTGAGCCAGTGGCGCCAGGAACACACCAAGTGGAAGCCTTGAGTCAGGCCGCTTGAATCCGACAGCCGGCCAATCCTGCCTGCAACTCGTCGATCGCCTGCGGCTGGTCGAAAATCAGCTCGATCCGTGAATCCTTGCGCCACTCGCTGGGCTGCCAGTCCAGTTGGGTGTTATCCAGCGCATTGGCTGACCGCCAGCCGTCCTGGCTGTGGATAACCAGCTTCGCCCGGCGCCAGTGCAGAGATTCCAGCCACTGAGTGATGCGAATCACGTCAAACGTCTGGCTTGGGTGCCAGCGCCAGCCGATGCTCCAACCGCCCTCCTGCGCCTGACTCAGGCAAATCGGCAAAACCGGATCGCTCCAGACGGCCGGCATCTGCGCCAGCCCCTTGGGCACGATCAACTTATCCACACCGGCTTGCGCTTGAGCCGCCACTCCTGGCAATTCGCTCAGGGGCAACGACGCCTGTTGTGTCCAGATCAGCCTGACCGGCGGTAGCTGGCGGACGATCCGCTCACGCTCGGATTCATCGAGGTTTTCTGCCTTGTTCAACACCAGCAGGCCGGCATTCGGGATCGCCTCCTGTTGAGCCGGCGGCAGTGTCTTGCCCGCCGCCAGTGCCTGGGCGTCCAGCACCAGAACGCAGGGCTGAACGGCGAGAACGCCTTGCCATGGCGCCTCGCTCAGTTGTTGCAGCAACTGCACCGGATGCCCCAATCCGGAAGGCTCGATGAACAGGCGATCCGGCTGAGACTTGCGCAATAAACGTCCCAGCCCGATCTGAAACGGCGCACCGTTCACGCAACACAAACAGCCCCCGGCCACTTCGCCCAGTGCGATACCATCGGCGTCCCGGGTCAACAGCGCAGCGTCGAGGCCGATCTGGCCGAACTCGTTGATCAGCACCGCCCAGCGCTCACCGGCCGGTCGCTGCGCCATGAGCTGGCGGATCAGGCTGGTCTTGCCGGCGCCCAAGGGGCCTGCGATGACGTGGGTGGGAATGTTCTGCAACATGATCAAGGTTTTCTGGAGGTCGGGAATGCGGTGGATGGGATGGTCGTTGCTGTTGGCGTTGGTGTCGGGCGAAGCACTGGCCCAGGCCTGTGTGGTGCACAGCCAGGCGGAACGCCTCGACGTGAAGGTCTGCCAGCAGAACCGCAACATCCCGGAGAAACTGTTCAATGACGGCTTCTGCAAACCCACTCTGGCGGGGCAGACAGTCGACGTGCAGTACGTCGATCAGTGCCCAACCGGGGCTTTTGGCGTGTGCAGCAACGCGCAAGTCGCCAATATGCCTTATCGCCAGGATATCCACTATTACGGCGTGCCCACCGATGCGGCCTATTTGAAGCCGTACTGCGAAAGCCAGAGCCAGGGCAACTGGCTCAAGCCTTGAGGCATCAGCCCAGCCAGTCGAGGGTCAGCATCAGACGCCGTTCACCCGAAGCCGGTTGCGGAGAACGATGGATCAGGCCGAAACCTTCGTTGCCGTGCCACTTTTCTCCTTTGAGCAGCGCCACTTCGCCGCTGACCAGTTGCTGAATCCGCGATTTTTCCTGCGGTTCGGCGAGTGGTTTTCCCAGTTGCCGGCGATCCATTTCCCCTTCCTTCAGCCACTCGCTGCCAATACCGGCGTAGGTGGTAATCAGCCGGACAGGCACATGATCAACGTGAAAACGCGGGCACATCGCCTTGTCCAGCACACGCAAGCGCAGGCCGATCCGCCGTGCCCCGAGCAGGCAGGCGAAGGCGCCGACCAGCCATTTCAGGTCGGCGATAAAACCTTCGTAGCCTTCCAGATCACGGAATCCGCCGGCCAGGCCAGTGAGGTCCGGTTCGGTGTCTTCGTCGTGTAATTCGAGGCTCAGCGCTTCGGCGTAGGGCTCATCCAATGAAAGCAACAATCTCGCGAAATCGGCGACATGCAGCGGAAGCTGCCGCTGCCAGACGGCAAGGTTGATTTCATCTTCCAGGATGCTCGCCAGCGCTTGTGGGGTCGGGCCGAGGACTTGCTGACGCGTTCTGTTTTGCAACGGTTTGAGGGCAAGCATCACGCGGCCTCGTCATGCCAAGGGCCGAACGGATCGGCCAGTAATCGCCATCCTTCAACACCGAGCGCCATCTCGGCATCGGTGAGCAGGCAGTCATCCAGGGCTGACTTGAGTTGTGCGAAATCGATGTTCTGGCCGATAAACACCAGCTCCTGACGACAGTCTCCTACGCTGGCGGTCCAGTTCTCCATGATCGCAGCGGTGCTTTCCTGATCCTGTGGCCACTGATTCTTCGGCACGAAACGCCACCAGCGCCCGGCGAAACCGTGGCGCATCAAACCGCCCGCCTGGGACCAGCTGCCGGCATCCGTGGGTTTGCTCGCGAGCCAGAAGAAACCTTTGGAGCGCAGCAGCTTGCCGTTCAGCCAAGGCCGATCGATGAAGTCGAAAAAACGCTGAGGATGAAAGGGTCGACGCGCGCGGTAAGCCGTGGACGCGATGCCGTACTCCTCGGTTTCCGGCACATGTTCGCCACGCAATTCCTGTAGCCAGCCCGGGGCGGTTGCGGCCCTGTCGAAGTCGAAGCGGTGGGTGTTGAGGATCTTCTCAAGCGGCACTTCGCCCATCACCATCGGGATGATTTCGGCGTTAGCGTTGAGCCGCTTGAGGATCGCCATCAGCTCTTCCCGTTCGCTGCTGCTGATCAGATCGATCTTGCTGATCAACAGAACGTCGGCGAACTCGATCTGTTCGATCAACAGATCGGTGATCGAACGCTCATCTTCTTCTCCAAGAATTTCGCCACGGGAAGCCAGGCTTTCGGCGGCCTGGAAATCAGGCAGGAAATTCAGGCCGTCGACTACAGTGACCATGGTATCGAGGCGAGCGATGTCCGTGAGGCTTTGGCCCTGCTCGTCGTGGAAAGTGAAGGTCTCGGCAATCGGCAGTGGCTCGGAAATGCCGGTGGATTCGATCAGCAGATAATCGAATCGACCTTCCCGGGCAAGTTTGGCGACCTCCTCCAGAAGATCTTCGCGTAACGTACAGCAGATACAGCCGTTGCTCATTTCCACGAGTTTTTCTTCTGCGCGGTTCAGGTCGACATCACGCTGAACTTCGCTGCCATCAATGTTGATTTCGCTCATATCATTGACGATCACAGCCACACGCAGATCGTCTCTGTTACGTAGTACGTAATTCAAAAGTGTACTTTTTCCGGCGCCGAGAAAGCCGGATAAAACGGTCACGGGAAGCGGGGAAGACATGGGGTAAACCTCATCAAACGGTAGCTAAACGCAGGAAACGCTCTCGGCGGCAGGCGTTCTTGGGCTTCGACGAGACCGTCAGAGAAGCAGACGCTTGAATACAGGAGCCACGGAAAGCCCGATCGAATTTATGTTATAGTATAACAATATTAAAGATCCACTTTCTTCTTGCCGGAAATGACAAAGGGCTGGAAGCTGGAAACACTTCGCCCTTGAGCCGCCTCATGAAAACTGCGCTGAAATGCTCACTCCTCGGTCTCGCCTTGCTGGCCTTCGACGTATGGGCACAAGTCCCAGGGCTCGCTACCTGCACGCGCAGCGCGAACCTGCTGGCGTGTGTCGATGCCAATGGCAATGCCTATAGCGTCAACACCGCCGGCAAGACGATTTACCTACGGGGTTTCGAGAAGATTGGCCAACGTTACTGGGCGCAAACCAACAGCATTTACGGGCAACTGACGTTCTTCACCGGGATCGCTTCCGACGGCGAAGCCTGGGTCGGCTACAACCGCCGGGTGGGCTGGACGACGATCAACCGCTTCTCCAGCTCCGGCGGAAGCACCGGGAAGTTCACCTGCAGCCGACTCACGGGCTGCTAGACACGTGCTTGTTGCCGCTCCTGCTGCCAGGCGATGTAGCTGTCAGCCGGTGGGTTTTTCTGGAAATAGCGCTGCAACCCTTCAAACAATCCATCAGCCACCGCTTGCTGATGGCGTGCCGTGACCAGCCGCTGACTGTCCCGCGCGTTGGAAATGAACCCGGTTTCCACCAGAATCGACGGCACATCGGGTGACTTCAGCACCGCAAATCCTGCTTGTTCCACACGCTTTTGATGCAGCGTGGTGATGCCCGCCAGACTCCCCAGCACCGTGCTGCCTAACTGCAAACTGGCGGCGATCGTGGCGTTCATCGACATATCGAGGATGACCCCGGCGAGCATCGGGTCCTTGTCCTTCAGATTCAGCAGGCTGGTTGCACCGAGCAGATCCGCGCCGTTTTCCCGCTGCGCCATGAAGCGCGCAGTGGCCGACGTCGCGCCACCTTCAGACAAGCAATACACAGATGCGCCAGAAGCGGTCAGACGCGGCGCGGCATCCGCGTGCACCGAAATGAACATGTCGGCCTTGTGCTGACGGGCAATATCAACGCGCTTGCGTAGCGGTACAAAGAAGTCGTCGTTGCGTACAAGCTTCACATCGAAGCCTTTTTCCCGCTTCAACCGACGGGCGAGCAGCTGTGAAATCGAGAGCACAACGTCTTTCTCACGCTCGCCTTTTGCACCGACTGCACCAGGGTCTTTACCGCCATGACCAGGGTCGACCACGACAATAATGTCTCGTTTTGGATGATTGGTTTTCCCGGGTGTTTCACGTGGAACGCTCGGCGCTGCCACTTTTGAATCGTTCAAAAGATCCAGAACCAGGCGATGCCCCTGCCCATCCTGAGGCGTCAGCAGGAAGGTATTGATCTGAACTGGGCGACTCAAATCCAGAACGATACGGGTATCACCCTTTCCAAAATGCCCTGAGCGGATGCTGCGAATAACCGTTTCGCTGAGCGCCAATTGACTGAAATCGCCACTCAAACTGGCACCACTCAAATCGATGATCAGACGATCCGGTGCACTCAGTGTGAACGTCTTGTAGCTCACTGGCCCGCTCAAATCGAAGACCAACCGAAGCTTGTCATCCGAACGCCAGAGGCGTGCATTGCGAATTTGTGTGGCGCTGACACTGAAAGGAAAAGCCAAAGCAGCGCTGGCCAACATCAGGTTAAGCAAATGGCGTCTGTGCATATGAAAGCCCGTTCATGAAAAAGGCATCGTGATTTGAATTGTTATAATGTAACATCAAATTCAATCAACACGATGGTACTGAACATGAATGCGCTGACGCTGCCGGATATCGCCGCGCAAGCCGCCCGCCAAGCTTTGCCGCTTGATTGGGTGGGAATGCGTGGCATCGCTCTACCTGTCTTTATCGAAGGCCAACGCCTGGCAGCAAAAGCCGATGCCGGTGTCAGCCTCGATGACGGCGAAGCCCGTGGCATTCACATGTCACGGTTGTATCTGGCGCTCGAAAGGCTGGAACAACAGAACCTCAATCCCGCACTTCTGCACCAGGTTTTGCAGCGTTTTCTCGACAGCCATGAAGGCCTGGCCAACAGCGCCTATTTGAATATCCATACGGATTTGCTGCTCAGAAGGCCCGCATTGGTCAGCCCATTGGCAGGATGGAAAACCTATCCGGTGACCATTGCAGCCACTCTGAAAAACACAGTGTTCCACGTGGAACTGAAAATCGAGGTGGCCTATTCCTCGACTTGCCCCTGCTCTGCCGCTCTGGCGAGGCAATTGATCCAGCAGCAATTCGTCGACGACTTCGCCAACAAGCCGTTGCAACATGCCGAGGTTCTGGCCTGGCTGGGCTCGACACAGGGGATCGTCGCAACACCCCACAGCCAACGCAGCACCGCGCAACTGCATCTGCACCTGGATGAATTCGTCGATGGTTTGCCTCTGACCTCGACCATCAACGATGCCGAAGCGGCCCTCGGCACCGCCGTGCAAACCGCCGTAAAGCGCGCCGACGAACAAGCCTTCGCCCTCGCCAATGGCCAGAACCTGATGTTCTGCGAAGACGCCGCGCGCCGCCTGAATCTGGCGCTGCGTCGCTCACCCGGCATCCGCGAATTCCACCTATGCGTGATCCACGCCGAAAGCCTCCACGCCCACGACGCGGTCGCAGAAAGTCACTGGCGCCGGGAGACCGCATGATTCGTTTCCAGTCCTTGAGTTGGGGATCACCCGGCCAACCCCTCACTCCGCCGCTGAGCCTTCAATTGGAACGCGGTAGCCTGACCGCCATCATCGGTGTCAACGGCAGCGGTAAAAGCAGCCTGCTGAAAGTCATCGCCGGACTGCAGAGACCTTTGGCCGGCGCCGTTGCATTAGGCGTCCCTCGCCAAAGCGGCTTGTCATTCCTCCCTCAGCAACAGCACCTGGACCGACAATTCCCGATCAGTCTTCAGGAATTGGTAGCCGCCGGTTTCTGGGGGCGTCGACTGTCAACGCAATTGCGCGCACAACGCCTCACCCAGGCACTTGAAGATTGGCACTTGAGTGGCCTTGAACAGCGCCCGTTGATGGCCCTCTCCGGCGGTGAACTGCAACGCGCCCTGCTCGCTCGACTGAGTCTCGCCGACACGCCTTTGCTGCTGCTCGACGAACCCCATGCCGCTCTCGATGAATTGGGTCAGGCATTGCTCTGGCAACACCTGCATACCTGGCATGAGCAAGGCCGGACACTGGTCATGGTGGGCCACGACCTCGCCGCTGTCCGCCAACACATTCCACAAACGCTGCTGATCAAACACAGCGGCTGCGTGTTCGGCCCCAGTGTCGAACTGATCCAGCAAACACCCAACGTGCAGGTGGCCTGATGCACGCCGCCGCGCATTTCTGGCAACCGTTCCTTGAGTTCGTGTTCATGCGCAGAGCACTGCTCGGCGGTTTGCTGCTGGCGTGCAGCACTGCGCCATTGGGCGTGTTCCTGATCCTGCGGCGCATGAGCCTGATCGGTGACGCCGTCGCTCACGGCATCCTTCCCGGTGCCGCCCTCGGCTTCTGGTTTGCCGGCCTGAGTCTTCCCGCGCTGACCCTCGGCGGACTCGGCGCTGGCCTGAGCATGGCCGGACTCGCCGCGTGGATCACCCGTCGCACTGGCCTGCGCGAGGACGCCAGCCTCGCGGCCATCTACCCGATCTCCCTGGCCAGCGGCGTGTTGATTCTGGGTATCGCCGGCAAACGTCTCGACCTGCTGCACTTGCTGTTCGGCTCGGCACTGGCGGTCGACGGACCGACCCTCAACGGCATGTTGGGCGTTTCGCTGCTGAGTCTGATTGCCATGGCGCTGATCTATCGCCCGCTCCTGCTCGACACCCTCGATCCGCTGTTCCTGCGCACCGTCAGCCGACTCGGCCCGATCGCCCATGGGGTGTTTCTGACTCTGGTGGTACTGAATCTGGTCATTGGTTTCCAGGCCATCGGTGCGCTGATGGTGGTCGGACTGATGATGCTGCCCGCCGCCGCTTCACGTTTCTGGAGCCGGCGCCTGCCAATCCTGATCGCCATCGCCGCAGTCATCGGTTGCCTGTCGGTGTGGCTCGGTCTGTTGCTGTCGTTCTACTACTCGCTGCCCAGCGGTCCGGCCATCGTGCTGGTCGCGGGCATCGGTTACCTGTTGTCCGTCGTGCTCGGGCCGGTACACGGCCTGCTGCGCCGCCCGCCCTTGCTCACATCCCAATGAGGTGTTTCCCGATGCGCGCTCTACTTGTGTTGTTCAGCCTGATGCTGTCGATGTCATTGTCGGCGGCGGAGAAACTGCCGGTGGTCACCAGTTTCAGCATCCTTGCCGACATGGTGCATCAGGTCGGCGGCGAGCATATCCAGATCACCAACATGGTCGGCCCGGACGCCGACGCCCACACCTACGAACCGACGCCGGACGATGCCAAGGCACTTCTGAAAGCCAAACTGATCGTCAAGAACGGACTGGGTTTCGAGCCATGGCTAGATCGACTGGTGACCAGCACCGACACCAAAGCCACCGTCATCAGCGCCAGCCACGGCGTGATTCCCCGCTCTCTGGATGAAGATGGCGAAACCGTTCCCGACCCTCACGCCTGGCACAACCTGGCCAACACCGAGCTGTATGTCGCCAACATCACCAAGGCACTGATCGCCGCCGACCCAGCGAACAAAGCCGACTACGAACGCAACAGCAAGGCCTACCTGAAACAGATCTACGCCCTCCTCGCCGAAGCCAAGGCCAAGCTCGGCTCCCTGCCGCCGGGCAACCGCAAGATCGTCACCAGCCACGACGCCTTCGGTTATCTCGGGCAAGCCTACGGGATCGACTTCATGGCGCCGCAAGGTCTGTCCACCGAGCGCGAACCTTCCGCCGCCGAAGTCGCTGCACTGATCACCCAGATCCGCCAGGCCAAGGTCAAAGCGGTGTTCATGGAAAACATCAAAGACGCGCGCCTGCTCAAACAGATTGCCGATGAAAGCGGCGCACACATCGGCGGCACGCTGTACTCCGACGCCCTCGCCGCGTCAGGTCCGGCCAGCACGTTCACCGGCCTCTTCGAATACAACCTCAACACCCTTTACGACGCCCTGAGCCAACCATGATCCGCAAAAATCCTTCCGGCGATCTGCCGCAAATTGCCGAGTCTGCCTACGTCGATAAAACCGCGATCATCTGCGGCAAAGTGGTGATCGGCGAAAACGTGTTCGTCGGCCCCTACGCCGTCATTCGCGCCGATGAAGTAGACGCTTCGGGCGAGATGGAGCCGATCACCATCGGCGCCAACTCGAACATCCAGGATGGCGTGGTGATTCACTCCAAATCCGGCGCGGCGGTGACCATCGGTGAGTTCAGCTCCATCGCCCACCGCTCGATCGTGCATGGGCCATGCAAGGTCGGCGACAGGGTGTTCATCGGCTTCAACAGCGTGCTGTTCAACTGCGTGGTGGGCAACGGTTGCGTGGTGCGGCACAACTCGGTGGTCGATGGCCGGGATCTGCCGGATGCGTTCTACGTGCCCTCCACCACCCGCATCGGGCCGGGCACCGACCTCTCGCAATTCCCGCCGGTGAGCGTCAGCGCTTCGGAGTTTTCCGAAGACGTGGCGCGCACCAACGTCGATCTGGTGCGCGGCTACAAAGCCCTGCAGAACGAGTTCTGATCCCATGAACAGTGTGCTGATTCGCAATGCGCGCCTGGTTGATGACGGGCATGAGTTCTACGCCGATCTGCTGGTCAGCCACGGTCGCATCGTCAAGATCGGCCGCAGCATAGAAGGTGAAAACGCCACACTGGAAATCGACGCCAACGGCCAATGGCTGTTGCCGGGAATGATCGACGACCAGGTGCATTTCCGTGAGCCGGGCTCGCCAACCAAAGGCAGCATCTACACCGAATCCCGCGCAGCCGTGGCCGGTGGCATCACCAGTTTCATGGACATGCCCAACACCAACCCGGCCACCCTCACCCTCGAAGCGCTGGCCGACAAAAAGCGTCGAGCGGCGATCAACTCGGTGGCCAACTACGGCTTTCACTTCGGCGTCAGTCACGACAACCTGGACACCGTCGCGGCGCTCAATCCAAGTGAAGTGGCCGGGGTCAAAGTGTTCATGGGGGCGTCGACCGGCAACATGCTGGTTGATGACCCCAAAACGCTGGAACGATTGTTCGCCGAGGTGCCGACGATCCTGCTGGCCCATTGCGAACACACGCCGAGCATCGAGGCCAACGCCGTCAGGTTGCGCGAGCAGTTCGGCGAGCATCTTCCACCCGACGCCCATGCATTGATCCGCAATGCCGAGGCCTGTTATCGCTCCTCTTCGCTGGCGGTGGATCTCGCCAAACGCCATGGCACTCGCCTGCACGTGCTGCACCTGACCACCGCTCGGGAACTGCAACTGTTCGAGGACAAACCTCTGGCGCATAAACGCATCACGGCGGAGGTTTGCCTGCATCACCTGCTGTTCGATGATCGCGACTATCCGGACTTCGGCAACCAGATCAAATGCAACCCGGCGATCAAAAGCCAGGCTGATCGTGATGCCCTGCGTCTGGCCTTGTCGAGCAATCGACTGGATGTGATCGGCAGCGACCACGCCCCGCATACCTGGGCGGAGAAACAGCTGTCGTATGCCCAGGCACCGTCCGGCCTGCCTCTGGTGCAACATGCGTTGCCGGCGTTGTTGGAACTGGTAGCGGATGGCGTGCTGCCGATCACCACGCTGGTGGCAAAGACCAGCCACCGGGTGGCCGACCTGTTTGCCATTCCGGATCGCGGTTATTTGAGGGAAGGTTATTGGGCGGATCTGGTATTGATTCAGCCAGAGCCCGAGGGTGTCGCGGTATCACGACAACCGATCCTGTCACAGTGCGGATGGACGCCGTTTGCTCGTCGAAGCTTTCGCCATCGGGTGAGTACGACGCTGGTGTCGGGACAGGTTGCGTGGCACGACAATCGGCTGCATGACGGGTGTCAGGGATTGCCGTTGCGGTTCATGCGCTAGAAAAAACCGCCCCCACACCGTTGTGGGGGCGGTTCGATTTTCAGGCTCTTGGTTTGACGGTGCCGCAGTCCTGGCCCAACCACACGGCGCGGGTTTCCAGACTGCCCTTCTGGTTGATGCCGATGGCATTGAACGTGCCGTTGGCGATGGTGGTGAACTCACGATCGCTGACGAACGTCGCCACACCGGTGCCCGAGGCTCGCGGACAACTGAAACGGAATTTCCATTGGTTGCCGTTGCGCTCGGTGATCTGCTGTTTGCAGCCCGACTGCGGGTCTGCCAGCGGAATATCGTTGGTCGCCACTTGCTGCGGCGTCAGGCAGGCACGGATGCCTTTGCCACCGATGTTGATCCCTTGCTTCTCCAGCGCCGCCCGCTGTTGCGGGGAGATCTGGCCCTGAATCTGGCCGAGGATCGATTGCACGTCCATGGCCTGATCATCGACCTTTACGTTGCTCGACGTCATTTCCCACAACCCCGGCTGCAGCATTTGCGCCTGAGCAACCAACGGCAAGGCCAACCCCAGACCCAGCGCCAAACCCAGCAGACGAACGTTCATTGAAAAACTCCTGATCAGTAGTGGCCGTTAGACGCCGGCCGCTTGTTTCGGTTCATGGCCTGCTTTCATGGCTAAAAAGAAAATAGCGACAACCGCAAAGGAACATGGTCTGTTAAGCATTGAATCTTCAGGAGCAAGGTTGCCCCATGGATTATTTTGGACCGCACATCTTCGGTTATCTGATCGCTCTGATACATAGTCTGGGCACGATTGCCGCCATCCATGCGGTGTTGACCGTCCGTACCGCGCAAGGCTCGATCGCCTGGGCGCTGTCGCTGATCTTCATTCCCTATCTCACCCTCATTCCCTACCTGGTGTTCGGTCGCAGCACCTTCGACGGTTATATCAAGGCCCGGCGTCAGGCCAACGAACAGATGCGTCAGGCCGTTTCCGAACTCAACTGGCGGCCGTGGGTAGAGGAAGCCCTGACCGCTCGCGCCTCGAATGCCTACGACTCACTACGGGCGATGCCGAAGCTGGGCCGCATGCCGTGCCTGGCCAACAATGAAGTGCAATTGCTGATCAACGGCACCGCCACGTTCGACGCGATTTTCCACGCAATCGACCAGGCTCGGGAAGCCGTGCTGATTCAGTTTTTCATCATTCACGACGATCGCCTCGGCCAGCGTCTGCGCGAGCTGTTGCTGAAGAAAGCCGCAGAAGGCGTCGCGATTCATCTGCTGTACGACCGCATCGGCAGCCACGCCCTGCCCCACAGTTACGTGCAGGCCCTGCGCGATGGCGGAGTCGAAGTTAAAGCGTTCGCTACCCGCAGCGGCTGGCTCAATCGCTTCCAGGTGAATTTCCGCAACCATCGCAAGATCGTCGTGGTCGACGGAATGATCGGCTTCGTTGGCGGGCATAACGTCGGCGACGAATACATGGGCGAAAAACTACCCCTGGCACCATGGCGCGACACCCACGTTCAGGTGCGCGGCCCGGTGGTCGCGTGTATGCAGGAGTCATTTGCCGAAGACTGGTTCTGGGCCGCACGTACGCTGCCGCCGCTGATCCTGCCGGACGTCTATCCGGAAGACGGCGTGCTCTGCCAACTGCTGGCCAGCGGCCCGGCGGATGCCTACGAAACCTGTTCGCTGTTCTTCGTCGAAGCCATCCATGCCGCGACTGAACGTGTGTGGATCACCAGCCCTTACTTCATCCCCGACGAAGCGGTGTTCGCCGCATTGCGCCTCGCGGTGCTGCGCGGTGTCGATGTGCGATTGCTGCTACCGTCGCGCCCCGATCACCGCATCGTTTACGCAGCATCGAGCCTTTACGCGTTCGAAGCGGTGCGCGCCGGGGTGCGGGTGTTCCGCTACGAACCGGGTTTCCTGCATCAGAAAGTGGTGTTGGTCGACAGCGAAATCAGCGCCATCGGCAGCGCCAATCTGGACAACCGTTCGTTCCGGTTGAATTTCGAAGTGATGTTGCTGACGGTCGACAGCGAATTCGCCGGCCACGTGGAACAGATGCTCAATGAAGACTTTGCCCAGGCCTACGAAATTGCCAAGGAAGAAGGCCGGGAGATCCACCGCCTGCAACAACTCGGCATGCGGATCGCCCGGCTGATTTCACCGATTCTCTAGCTCAAGGGTTATAGATGTCGTCGCGGGTCCACGGCAGTTCATGGCTGCCATCGGGGTGGGCCTTCACCGCAAGAATCTGGTGCAGATTGATCCAGCCCCGGGCAAACGCGTAGGCGCAACCGGCCAGGTACAGGCGCCAGATACGCAGGGCCTGATCCGGCACCAGTTTGCCGGCCGCTTCGAGGTTGTCCTCCAGCCGCTCGCTCCAGTGGTCCAGCGTGCGCGCGTAATGCAGACGCAGGCTTTCGACATCGACGACCTCCAGACCGGCCTCGCTGATCTCGGCCGAGATCATCGCCAGGTGTGGCAGCTCGCCATTGGGGAACACATATTTTTCGATGAAGTCCCCGGCACCGCGTCCCACCGGACGGCCATCGGTGTGCTTGGCGGTGATGCCGTGGTTCATCACCAGACCGCCCTCTTTCACCGCGCCGAACAGGGTTTTGCAGTACTCGGCCAGGTTGGCGTGACCCACGTGCTCAAACATGCCGACGCTCACCACTTTGTCGAAACGCCCGTCCTGCGGCAGATCACGGTAATCGAGCAGTTGCAGTTCGATCTGGTCTTCCAGGCCTTCGGCTTTGACGCGCTCCCGAGCCAGCGCCAGTTGTTCCTTGCTCAGGGTGATACCGAAGACTTTGGCACCGAACTCACGGGCGGCGTAACGCGCCAGACCGCCCCAACCGCAACCCACATCCAGCAAGTAGTCACCCGGTTGCAGGCGCAGCTTGCGACACAGGTGCCGGAACTTGGCCTGCTGGGCCTGCTCCAGGGTTTCGCTGCCGGTTTCGAAATAGGCGCAGGAATACGCCATGTCGCTGTCCAGCCACAGCTGATAGAACGCGTTGGACAGGTCGTAGTGGTAGGAAATGGCTTTGGCGTCGGTTTCCTTGTCGTGCACGGTTCGCACCGGCTGACTGTCTTCGTCCTCGTCGAGCAACGCGTTGCTCAACTCATCGCAGACCCGGATGACCTCGCTGATCGAGCCCTCGAGTTCGAGCTTGCCCTCGACGAACGCCGCCCCCAGCGCATCAAGACTTGGATGGGTAAACTGGGTCACCATCGACGGGTCCTTGACCACGATGGTGACGCTGGGCGTCGGGCCCAGATTGAATTCATGGCCGTCCCAGAGTCGCAGGCGAAGCGGAAGCTGCAGATTCTGTAAGGCCGGTGGAAGTTGCGCGAGCATGGAATATCCCCCTGGTTTCAGACGTCTGATCTGAGGGTAGACCATCCTTGAAAATTAGCAGGCTATCGATTCGATAGTCGCCACCTATCAGCCAACGTGGCTGCAACGGCACCGATCTCCGTGCTTCAGTGCGCCTTATCTGAAGACTTCAAGACCGGCGCACAGTTCGAAAAATGATCAATTCTGCTCGTTCAGCTTCAACAGGGGCTCCTGGAATCGCAACAAGCGACCGGCATTGCCCAACACCAGCAGTGTGCTGAGATTGTGCAGCAACGCTGCGATCATCGCCCCGGCGGCGCCCAGCCAGCCGAACGCGGCGAACACGACGATGGCCAGCGTCCAGCCCAGACCGATGATCACGTTCACCTGCAGCGTGCGCCGACATTGGCGGCTCAGGCGCACACAGGTGCCGAGCCTGCGCAGGTCGCTGCCGATCAGCACGATGTCGGCGGACGCCAGTGCGATGTCCGCACCGCCCGCCCCCATCG